>JBDKRC010000236.1:0-8418 GCA_039683575.1 Armatimonadia bacterium
GTGAGCCGTGACAGAGCCGCGCGAGGGCCGCTCAGTCCCTGAGTCCGTTGGGAACAAAGGCTCTGCAAACCATGTTCTTTTGTTGACACGGTCACAACTGCATTTATATAATGTTTCAGAATCTTCATAGCCCTCGCAGTAGCAGTACACACAGCCTGCTCGGAAGACTCAGGGGAGCGACTTCCGGGTACAGAAAGACGACATGGAACCAGTCCTGCGGCGCATAGATGCTCGCGACTACTTGCGCATCCTCACCAAGCGCAAATGGTTCGTGATTATGGTCGCCCTGGCAGCCACCATCATCGGCGGGCTGTACACTGTTTCCTACCCCAAAACTTACCGTGCTTCCTCCACCGTACTGATCCGTCGTCAGGGCGAACCCATCATCTGGGTGGGCGACCGCGGCTCGCAGGGCCCCCAGCGCGAAGACCTCGCGCTCGAGACGCAGGCGCGCATTGCCGCCAGCATTGACTGCGCTGAGATCGCCTCAAAGGCCCTCGCCGCCCGCACCTCCGGCGATGCCATTCAGGCTCCTGCCCAGGAAATCGCCGGCAGCATAACCGCCACGCCACGCGACCCAGACCTCCTGATCATTGAAGCGGTCCACAGGGAATCGGCCTTCGCTGTTGCCTTCGCCAACGAGGTTGCCGAAGCCTTCGTCAAGACCAGCCTGGAACTCCGCAGAACGGAGTCCAAAGCCGCCAAGGACTTCCTGCGCGAGGCCCACCGTCGCTCCAAGGAGGGGCTCGACCAGGCGCAGATGGCCGCTGCCCAGTACCAGGAGCAAACCGGCATCGTCCTGCCCAACGATGAGCCGAAGCTGGCCATTGAGCAACTCACCAACTACCAGGGCGAACTCAAGCAGGCGCAGGCCGAACTCGCCTCCACCATCGCTCAGACCGAAAACCTCCGCGCCCAACTGCGCCGCACTCCCGGCTATCGCGTCACCAAGCACCAGCAGCCCAACCCGCAACGTCAGGCGCTCGTGCAGCAACTGCAGAGCAACCAGATGGCCCTGACTGAGCTTCGCGCGCGCTACACCGACAACTGGCCGGCCGTGCGAGAGATGACGGAGAAGATCCAGGAAATCAAGTCGGAACTCGAGCGCGAGCCCGAGATGATCAACAGCACTACTGTAGACCCCGAGCCCGAGTATGCCACGCTGCGCCACGAGCTCAGCGCCTCGGAGCGCAAGATCGCGGATGTGCGGGCACGCATCGCCGCCCTGCGCGCCACTGTTGGCAGCCTGGAGGCCCAAAAGCAGTATCTCCCCCAGAAGCTCGCCCACCTCCAGCGCCTGCTCGACCGTGTTGAGCTGGCCAAGATCAGCTATCAGAACGTCCAGGCCCAACTCGAGAATGCCAGCCTCAACGAGGCGATGAAGCAGGCCGACGCCGAGCTTATCGACCATGCCGCTGGCTCGTCAGAGATCAGCCCCAAGCTCGGCCGCATGCTCATCTTCTCGCTGACGCTCGGACTTGCCTGTGGTGTCGCCCTGGCCATGTTCCTTGAGGCTCTGGATGACACGCTGCATACTCCCGATGACATCGCTACTTACACCGAGGCGACGTTCCTGGGTATGGTGCCCCTCCTGGAGGACCCGGCGCAAGGCCTGGTCACAGTGATGTCACCCAAAAGCCCGCCTGCGGAAGCCTACCGCACCCTGCGCTCGAATATCCACTTCGCGCAGGTGGATCAGCCTGTCCACACCTTCCTGGTCACCAGCGCCGGCGCCGGCGAGGGCAAGACCATGACCACTGCCAACCTCGCCGCTGTATTTGCCCAGTCTGGCCAGGATGTCTTGCTCATTGACACTGACCTGCGCCGTCCCAGCCTGCACCGCATCTTCAATCTCCCCTCCGAGCGCGGCCTGACCAATGTACTCGTTGGCGAAACCTCGCTTGACGATGTGATCCTCGACACCGATGTCCCGGGCCTGCGTCTGGTGCCGACCGGCCCGCTGCCGCCCAACCCCGCCGAACTGCTCGAGTCCCAGCAAATGACGCGCGTCATCGAGCGCGCGCAGGAACTGGCCGATGTCGTCTTCTTCGACTCGCCTCCCGCCATCGTGCTCACCGACGCCGTGGTGATGTCCTCAAAGGTCGAGCGCACGATCCTCGTCGCCGAAGCCGGAGCCGTCACTCGCGATGCTTTCAACGAGATGTACCGTCTGATCATCAACGCCCGCGGCACCGTGATGGGCGCCGTGCTCAACAAGCTCCGCCTCAGTGCTGCGGATTACTACTACTATTACTACTACTACGACTACTCTCACTACTCCCCGCGCCGCACCGGCGCAGAACCGGCCCGAGGCGCCGGTACGCCGCAAGCTGGCTTTACCTCAGTGGACGCGCCGACCATGCTCGAAGAGATCTTCGGGCCCGAGAACGCGCTACCGCCGCTGCCGCAAGTCCAGCAGCCGCCTCAGCCCCAGCAGCAGCCGCCTCTGCCGCCGCTCACGCCGCAGCAGCCGCCCTACGGTGCCCAACAGCCACCGTTAGCTCCTCCGCCACCGCCCCAGGACGAGCAGCCCCCAACCCGCTCTCCCCTGCAGGACCTCTTCGGCCCTCAGGACGATAACGGCCAACAATAGCGCACGCTGGCCACTGCGCTGGCCACTGCGCTTGCCACTGCGCTGGCCCACCGCGCTCACCCGCCAGTCCTGTCATCCTGAACGAAGTGAAGGATCCCCCGTTCCCGCCTCGCCAGCCCCTCTCGTTTCCCGTTTTCTGTTACCGTCGTTCCCCGCTTTTATGATACAATCTCCTCAACATTCCCGGCTGAACTGGCAGCGCGCCGCGCGCGCAAGGAGATGGAACATGCGCCTCTACCTGTCGTGGTTGGTCCTAGCCCTCACCTGCTCTTGCCTCAGTGCACAAGAACGCCCCTCCACCTACCGCTCCACCGTCACGCCCTCAGTCAAAGCCCACGCGCTTCCCGTGCCCCTTTCACAGGTACGTAACCCCATCGCCGTCCAGAAGCTCACTGCTGCCCAGAAGCAGCGCCTGAGCCAAAACGGTTTCGTTATCATCCCCGACAACGCCATCCAGATGTTCTACCTCTACGAGGACTACGGCGTCGAGGGTGACGAGGCTGTCCCCAACTTCATCACCGTCGACTCGCTCCTGCACGCCTATCATCTCTTCTACGACTACTCGCTGCGCAGCGTCGAGACCAAGTATCTGATCCCGGCAGCGGTGAAGATGACCGACATCGGTCTCTTCGACAGCGGCAAGTTCTACAAGCAACTCCCGCCCGGCCCGTGGCAGGATGCCGCCGCCCTCGATGCCGCCTACTTCACGGTTGCCAAGAGCCTCCTCGCAGGCAAGAAGCTGCCCAGCGGCCTCGGCGCCGCCACTGACGCTCTCGTGGGCAAGGAACTCGCCCTCATTGCCGCCCACGACGGCCGCGCCCTCTCGCCCCTTTTCGGCACCACCGTCCACTACTCGCAATTCATCGCCCGCGGCCACTACACCCGCAGCGAGGCCATGAAGAAATACTTCCTGGCCATGATGTGGTACGGCCAGCTTGGCTTTGAACTCGACGAGGGCCGCGACCCCGAGATCGCGCTGCGCCACACCCGCCAGGCCCTGCTGATCACCAGAATGATCTCCGGCGACGACCAGATGCGCGGCCTGTGGGCCAAGATCTACGAGCCCACAAGCTTCTTCGTCGGCGGCGCCGATGATCTCGGCTATCAGGAGTACGCCCCGATAGCCCGCGAAGTCTATGGCGCGCAGCTACCACTCGCTGCGTTCGCCGTTGAGGCCAACCTCCAAGCCTTCATCCAGCGCGCCCGCAAGGTCCTCCCCCAGCCCGGCATCGCTCCCTATTTCGCCAGCGCCGATGCCGCCGGCAACCTCGATCTCAACTCCGCCGCCGTCCAGACCCGCCAGTTCCGCTTCATGGGCCAGCGCTTCATCCCTGACAGCTACATCCTCCAACAACTCGTAAGCCCGCTGGTCAAGCCCGCCAGCCCCCGCGACGCGCGTGATGTGCCCATGGGCCTCGACGTCATGGCCGCCCTCGGCTCCGACCGCGCCCGCAACCTGCTGCTGGTGGAATACAACCAGGGACGCTTCCCCAACTACCGCAAGCAAATGGTCAAACTCCGCGCCGAATTCGCCGCCAAGCCCGAACGGGAATGGTGGCAAAACATGTACTGGGGCTGGCTCTACGCTTTCCAAGCCCTGCTGCAGGACTTCGGCCAGGGCTACCCGACCTTCATGCAGGGCGCTCCGTGGCAGGACAAGGAGCTCCAGACCAGCCTCGGAAGCTGGTCCCAGCTCCGCCACGACACACTCCTGTACGCCAAACCATCCGGCGCCGAAATGGGCGGCGCTGAGCCGATTCCGGTGCAGGGCTACGTCGAACCTGTCCCCGAGGCCTTCGGTCGCCTCGCCTATCTCACAGTCCTCTCCCAGGAGGGCCTCCGCCGGCGCGGTGTGCTCGACAAGTCCCTCGACGAAACCTATGGCAAGTTCAAGAACCTGCTCATGTTCCTCAAAGACTGTGCTGAGAAGCAGCTAGCCAACCAGCCGCTCTCCAAGGACGCCTACGAGCGCATCCAGTACTTTAGCGGAGAGCTCGAGCGCCTCCAGCTATCGGTGGTCAAGTCCAGCGACCCGAAGATGAGCGTGGAATACTGGGGGGAGATCACCAACGAGGCCGACCGCAACCTGTCCACCATTGCCGACGTGCACACCTCCTTCGGCAAAGCGCTCGAAGTCGGCGTCGGCCCGGCCTATCGCATATATGTCATAGTCCCCCGCGCCGACGGCAAGCTCCAAATCGCCAAGGGCGGCGTCTTCTCCTACCACGAATTCCTCTGGCCGGTCAGCGACCGCCTGACCGACGAGAAATGGATCGGGATGCTGAAGAGCGGCAAAGCCCCGGCCCAGCAGGACTGGCTGCAGAGCATAGTGGTAGGGCCGAAGTACCCGCGCGAAGAGGAGTAGGCCTCCCTGCACCACCCTTGTGGAAGGGCTCTCCGGAGCCCGACCTCGGGGAACCCGGCCATGTGGCACAAAAAAGAGGGACCGGCGCTAAGCCGGTCCCTCTTTTTATTGTTACTCTGATTGTCCTACTGCGGCGGTGCCGGCGGAGCTGCAGGCGGGTTGCCCGCCGTTCCTCGCTGTGCCCCGTCACGGCGCCCCTCGCGTCCATCACGGCCGTCGCGGCCGCCACGCCCCATCATCGGCAACTGCACGCTCTTCACAAGCTCCAGCGTCTCGGCATTGTACATCGAGAGCTGTCCGCCGTAGATAACGTAGACGTACTTGTCGGTCACGGTCATGACGGGCATCTGCATCATGCCTCCGCCCATCATCCCGCCACCCATTCCGCCTCCCATCATCCCGGGACCAGCACCGGCAGCACCAGGGCCACCGGGAGCAGCCGGTCCGGGTACACCGGCCGGCGGCTGGGCCATCGCCAGGCTCGTCGCAAGCAACGCTACAACCACAACTGAAAGCAGAACACTGCGTCTCATCGTAAACCTCCTCAAGCGTTTCACTAACCCATAGACGCGCCTGAGGAGGCCATATTCCCACTTTCAGCGATTCTTTTTACTGTTTGCTCCGCTTCATCGCCGCCACAACCTTCGCCGGCAGCGCCCAGATGTCGATGAAGCCCTTCGACTTCGTCTGGTCAAACACGTCCGCCTCGCCATAGCTCGCCAGCGAGAAGTCGTACAGCGAGTACTCCGACTCGCGCGCCACGGCCTCGCAGTTGCCCTTGTACAGCTTCACGGTCACCTTGCCGGTCACCGTCTTCTGCGTCTCGGTGATGAACGCATCAATGGCCTCGCGCAGCGGCGTGAACCACAGGCCGTAGTACACCAGTTCCGACCAGCGCAGTTCCAGGCCCGGCTTGAAGTGATAGGTCTCACGATCCAGACACAGGCTCTCGAGGTCGCGGTGCGCCGCCAGCAGCACCGTCGCCGCCGGGGTCTCATACAGCTCGCGGCTCTTGATCCCGACCAGCCGGTTCTCCATCATGTTCACGCGACCGACGCCATTGGCCCCGGCGATCTGATTGAGCTTCCCAACCATCTCGGCGCCCTTCATCTTCTGCCCATCCAGTGCCACGGGCATGCCCTGCACGAAGTCAATCGTCACGTAGGTCGGCTCATTCGGCGCGTCCTGCGGGCTCACGGTCCATACCCAGGCATCATCCGGAGCTTCCTTCGACGGGTCCTCGATCACGCCACACTCGATCGAGCGCCCCCACAGGTTGGTGTCCGTCGAGTACGGCGACTTCTTCGTCATGGGCACGGGAATGCCGTTCTTCGCAGCGTAGTCAATCTCTTCCTCACGCGTCATGTTCCACTCGCGCGCCGGGGCGATGACCTCGATCTCGGGCGCCAGTGCCGCATAGGTAACCTCAAACCGCACCTGGTCGTTACCCTTGCCGGTGCAGCCATGGGCGAGATACTTCGCGCCACGATCCACAGCTACCTCAACCTGCTTCTGAGCCAGCAGCGGCCGCGCCAAAGCCGTGAACGCCGGGTACTTGTGCTCATACATCAGGTTTGACTGAATCGCCTTGGTGATATAGTCGGAGTAGAACTCATCCCGCGCGTCAACCACCAACGACTCGATGGCCCCGGTCTTCTCGCCCTTGATCCGGATCGCCTCATAGTCCCTCTCCTCGCCTACATCCACCGCCACGGCGATGATATCAACGTTGTACTTCTCAGCAATCCACTTGATGGCAACCGACGTATCCAGTCCGCCGGAATAAGCCAGTACACACTTGTCCTTCGACATGGTCCCAATTCTCCTTCATCATCAATTAGAGGCATTATAGCATAGTGAGCAACGTTACCTAAGGCACGTCTTGCCCAGAGCCTTGCGTCCCATACCGCCCCCTATCTTCGTAGGACGGGCGTCTCGCCCGTCTCCCAATCGCGTAGTGCGGGCGTCTCGCCCGCTCGCGCCGTGAAGTGGTCCCGCCGTTCGCCGGGTGCGCGGGCATCCTGCCCGCTCCGGCCGTTTCTCCGGTTACATCCGCCTCGCCCCACGCGCCTATCGCAGCATCAGATACAAGAAGATGCCTACGCCGATAGTGAAAACCACCGCAATGCAGTATCCCCACCATGGTATCGGCGAAGAGCTCGCGGGAAGCTCCGTGTCATCTGGTGCCCACTGACGGAGCGCCTCGATCACCTGCTCGGTGGTCTGCTTATTCATACCATTGCCGAGATCGACGCGCCACACCCCACCGCCTTGATCTGTTACCCGCAGCGCCCTCAACCCACCGAACACCACTTCTGGCTGCCATGTGCGCAGGTCTGCACGAGGGACTCGCCATCGCACCTGGCGTCGGGTCTCCAGTTGGACGCCCTGCTCGTCAATGCGCAGAAGCCAGTGCCTCTTCGCCACGGCATAGATCGCGATGAAGCTCATGACGGTTGCGAATAGCACGTAGCCGAACATATTGGCTGGCGAGGCGGGCGACACTCCGAATCCGAGGATGAGGAACAGCACCCTCAGCCACACAAATGCGATGACACCCCAGTACCACCAGATATGCGCTGGGCGCACGAGCCGCCATACTTTGGGAAGCCCTGCGTGCGCGGAACCCTCAGAAGACACATCCTCGCTCATCTATTGCCCCCTGCTCGGTACATTCCCCTCCCCCGCCATCCCTGCCGTTGCCGTTACTATTCCCTATCCACTCTCCCCTCCCCCCATCACACCCCCCTGCGCCTCCCCCCATCCCTCCGCGCTGATCACCTTCCACTGCCGCCCCTCCCGCTGCAGCGTCAGCTTGATCCGGTACGGCTCCGTATACTGCTGCGCCCCTCCGTACCGCAACCGCACATCCAACACCATATCCGCGAAATCCCCCCGTACCGTCATCTGCTTGATCTCCGGCTGCACCTCATACTGCTCGCCGCCCCGCATCCAGCTCGCGATCATCGGCACCAGTTGCTCGCGGGTGTACCCGCTGCGGTCCTGGTAATCATCCGAGATCAGCCGCGTCAGCCCGGTCGTGTTGTGCTGCGCCACTGCCTTCTGCGCCTCGCTCACCAGCCGGTAGAGCTTCTGCTCATCCGTAGGCTCCGGCCTTTGGCCCAGCAGCACATAGAGACCGCCGCCCAGCAGCATGCCCACCACCATCAGGGCAATCCGCGCGCGCCTGCTCAACCTGTGCTTCCCTGTTGCCTGTGTCATCATGCCCCCTCCGCTTGTGACATCATGCCCCCTATGCTACAATTCCGCCGCCCACAGTTCAACCCTGTTGTACTTGTCGGCTGGTATGAGAGGCTTCCCGCCCGCTTCCCAGTCGTACGAGCGGCATCCTCTGATATTTCGCACTTTGACAATTGGTCTTCCTCTAGGCTGCTCACGCTTGCGGCTACAGGCTTAGCAGGTGGTCGGGGTCGGGTAGGCCCAGGGCCTGGATGATCTC
>JBDKRC010000237.1:0-55672 GCA_039683575.1 Armatimonadia bacterium
AACGTCGTCGTAGAGCGAGGGCGCATGGGGCTGAGACTTGTGCTGCAAGCAGATCACCTCAACCAAGGATTCCCTTGAGACAAAACGATACCTGCTTGCTGTTTTTCAGCGGCTACATGATGGCGATAACCACGAGCAATTCGATCAGCGTGAAACCGGTTCGCCTGAGCATACTACACCTCCAGAGCCTAATTGGTAAGGAACAGGGAATACTAGTAATAATCATGATAGCGCGGGGGAAGCGGGGAGTCAACTTCGACTTCGAGTGTGGGCGGATCGGTCTTTCAACCGCCAAACCAGATGAACGAAAAGAGGGACCGGCTACTGCCGGTCCCTCTTGGTCTTTGCGATGGACGCCTATCTGATCTGGTCCAGCGAGCCCTTGGCGAACATCCACGGCCACATATAGTACTTGAGCCGCGTTGTGCTTCCTTCGCTGACCATAACGTCAATGGTGTTTGCCCCGCACTGCGGCATGAGCATGTACGGGAAGTATACCTTAACCCTGTGCATGCCTGGAGTGGTGGGAAGCACGTGAGTGCCCCATGGCATCGTCTGGCATACTCCGTCGATCTCGACCCGAGGGGTGCAGAAGAAGACGAACCACGCGAGGGGGAAGAAACTCAGGTTCACCTCAACGCCGGTCTGACGACCATAGGACATTGTCTGGCCTCCCGCTTCAGTGTCAACGCCATGTGCAACAAATCCGGATACTATACCAAATAGTATAGTCGGTCAAACTATGGGGAGAACTTGGCGGGCGTCGCGCAGCCATTCACGGGCTTGCTCGAGGCAGACCGCGAGTTCGTCACGGCAGAGGGCGCAGCGTTGGATGGACCGGAAGAAGCGGCGGCCGTAGGGCTTGGTGATCAGGCGGGGGTCGAGGACGAAGACGACGCCGTGGTCGGTGCGGGTGCGGATCAGGCGGCCGACGCCCTGTTTGAAGCCGACGATGGCCTCGGGGATGTAATAGTCGCTGACGGGGTTGCCGCCCTGGCGGCGGACGTGCTCCTTGCGAGCCTCGACGATGGGATCGTCGGGGACGGCGAAGGGGAGCTTGGCAAGCACGACGCAGCGGAGGGCTGAGCCAGGGACGTCCACACCCTCCCAGAAGCTCTTGAGGCCGAAGAGAACGGTCTTGTCGTCCTGGCGGAGTTGGTCGAGGAGCCACCAGCGCGGGCCGGAGAGGTCCTGGCACAGCGGGCGCAGGCCGAGGCGCTCAAGGGGCTCGGCGAGGTCCTCAAAGGCGCGGCGGAGGCGGGTGCGGGCAGTGAACAGGATGAGCGTGCCGCCGTTGGCGACCTCGCAGATCTCAAGCAGCGCCGCGTGGACCACGTCATTGAAGCTGCGGTCGCGCGGGTCAGGGAAGTCTGAGGGCACGCAGAGCAGGAGCTGCTCTTCAAGATCGAAGGGCGAGGGGAAGCTCTCTTCGCGCAGGCGGCTGCCGGTGAGCTGCAGGCCGACGCGGTACTTGAAGTGGTTGAAGGAACCGGCGACGGAGAGCGTGGCGGAGGTGAAGACGACGCTGTGCTTGGTCTCGTAGAACAGGTCCTTGAGCAGCGGCCCCACATCCACAGGAGCGGCGCGGAGCGACCAACCGCCGTTGCGGGTATCCCAGGTCTCGGCCCAGCTCACGTAGTCCTCCTCATCTCCCTCGCCATCGAGCACAATCTCGGCAGCCTCGCTGATCTCCTGCAAGCGCGAGATGATGGCCATGGCGTCCGCACTGATGCCCTGCAGTTCGGTGCGGCTGTTCTCCTCGATCTCGGCAAGGGTTTCCTGAAGGGTCTGCAAGCTGGCCATGGCGGCGGTGGCTTCGTGGATGAACTCGGCGCCGCGGCTGGCGACGGGGGCGAACTCCTCGCTCTCGCGGGCTTCGCGGGTGAGGCGGACGGAGCAGCGACCGGCATCGCCGGCACGCGCGACCGACTCGCAGAACTCCACCACTTCGATGCCGAGGGCCTCGCCGGCACCAACCATGTCGGCGAGAGCGGTGGGAAGCTGCTGCAGTATCTGCCGGGCCGGGCCCACGCCGCTGAGGTCCTCGTGGGGCTGCAGGCGCTTGTCGAGCATCTCGATCATGCCGCCGGGCTTGCCGTCGAGGCCGAGCAGGCGGGTGAGGTGATTGAGCAGCGGTGCGGAGATCTCGTGGCTGAGGCCGTCGGTGGCGACGCTCTCGATGTTCTGGGCCTCGTCGAAGATCAGACGGGAGTGTTCGGGCAGGACGTTGCCCTCGGCATCGGCGAAGGCGAGCGCGTGGTTGATGACGATGACATCGCAGGCGCGGGCATGCTCGCGGGCCTGATCGACGCGGCAGACGTTGTGACAGGCGCAGGCGCGACCGACGCACGAGGCGCCCTGGGAGCGGAGGCGGTCAATCGTTGGTCCGAGAGTATCTAGTTCCTCCGCGACCTCAGGGGCGAGGGTCTCGAGGTCACCCGTGGGGCTGGTGGCAAGCCAGGCGGTGAGGTGCATGAGGGCAAGGTGCTCGTTCCAGAACAGCGAGCCGCCGACATCGCCGAGCATCCAGGAAAAGGTGCGCAGGCAGGGGTAGTTGCCGCGACCCTTGAGCAGGGCGGCCTGGAAGCTGACCGGCAGGGCCTGCGACAGGACGGGCAGATCCTTGTTGATGAGCTGTTCCTGCAGGTTGCGGGTGTTAGTGGAGATGATGACGGGCTCGCCATGTTCGCGAGCCCAAAGGACGGCGGGAATGAGGTAGGCGAGGGACTTGCCGACGCCGGTGCCGGCCTCGACCATGAGCAGGCCGCCGTCCTGCAGGGTCTCGGCGACGGCGGCAGCCATGTCCACCTGGGCAGGACGCTCTTCATAGGCCGGGAAGGCCGAGGCGATGGGCCCGTCGGCGGCGAGGAGGTCACGGGAGAGGTCGGGCAGGAGTTGGCCAGTGTGCTCCTTCTCCAGGCGGCGCGGCTTGCCCGCCACGGGCATGAGGCTCGCGAAATGGCCGAGGGCCTGACGGCGTTCCTCCGGTGTGAGACTGGGCCAGGGAAGCCAGGCGAGCTTCTGCGGGTCGCCGCGTTCGTAGTGGAGGATCGCGAGGAGTTCGCGTGGGAGGTTGGAGAAGCGGACGCGGAGGGCGTCTTGGAGACGGGGGAGGAGGGCGAGGGTGTCTGGAAGATTGACGCATGTTTGTGGTGCGGTCGCGCCGTGACCGCTTGCGGTCACTTGGGGAGCGCTCCTACCGGTTCCTTCGTCACTTGTCGCATCGAGACCGAGGTGGCGGGTTAGGGCCGGGAGGGCGTAGCCGGGGGAGTCGGGGGCGGCGACCAGGGCGCCCTCGAAGAGGTCAATGAGGTTGCCGAGAGGCTTGCGCGCCAGGGGCAGGATCTCGGTCTGGGAGAGCAGGTTGGTGAGCAGCCGGGCACGGTAGCAGACGATGGGGTGGTCGCCGCAGAAGAGCAGGAACTCCGTCAGCGGGGCGAGGCCGGAGCGCTGACGGGTTTGCTGCCACGACCACTCGCGGGTGGTGTCGTCCAGACGCGCGGTGAGGTGGATGGTGCTGTCTTCGATTGTTACTGCGGTGTAGATGTAGGGCATGAAAGGCGTTGATCGTTGATCGTTGATGGTAGAGGCAAAGGCGAGTCAGTCGCCACGGAGTGTCGGTTCGGGACGAACCGACCTACGCGTTCAAGAAAGGGTGCGGGACGAACCGACGTACGCGGGCGGCAAGAGACGCGTAGGCGGGTTCATCCTTGAACCCGCAATCGGTCCGGTGCGGCGGTGTCGGTGCGGGACGCACCGACCTACGCGTTGGGAAGAAGGCGGTGCGAGAGCAGCTAGGCCATTTCGCGGGACACTTCGGCCATGGCGATGAAGTTTTTGGCGGCGCGGTCGGTGTAGGTGCCGGAGGCTGTGCCGCCGAGGACGAAGTTGTCCGGGCCGGCTTGAAGGAGGCGTTCGCGGGCTATGGCGCGGACCGTTGCCTCGGACTCTTTGTCTATGACTTCCATGTCATCAAGGTTGCCGACGATGCAGACGCGGCCGGCGAGGGTCTCGCGGGCTTTGACGAGGTCGCAGTCGCCCCAGGGCGGGGCCTCGAAGCAGTCGGCGGCGTCCATGCCGATGTCGGCGAACATCTCGAGGTACTTCATCACCGGGCCGTGGTTGTGATAGTAGACGACGGCGCCGTGATCGTGCATGAGCTTGACGAGCTTCTGGTCGGGCTCGGTGACGGTCTGGCGGTAGGCGTAGGGGCCGAGTTGGGTCGAAGCGTACTCGCCGCCGATGATGCGGAAGCCGTCGATGCCGGCGCGGCAGGCAGCCTCAGCGCTCTCAAGGACACGCTCGTTGGCGATGCGGATGAGCTGCAGGAAGGCATCGGGCGCGTCCACCCAGAGCAGGGCGAAGTCTTCGGGCGAAAAGAGCGTGGCGGGAGTGCAGATGGCGTCGGAGAAGCCGCAGAGGACGAGGCCCTCGTCGCCGAGGCGGTCCTTCCATTGGTTGAAGACCGTGGGGTCGGGTAGCACTGGCTCGTAGGGGACCGAGAGCGCTTTCTCGATGTCATCGGCGGTCCGGCAGGGGAACTCCATGGTTGCCTGGGTTATGTCGGTGCGCCGGTTTAGCTGGTGGAGGTCGCCCTTGGGAGTGTGGTAGGTGAAGCGGGTGACGTAGCCCTCGGTCTCGACGGTGGTCTTGACGGCCTTGCCCCAGAAGCCGCCGCCGGCGCCGCCGACTGAGGCGATGAAGTCGGTCTTCTGAACCAGTTCGAAACCGATCTCGCTGTCGGGATCGACGTGGCCGAAGCCGAAGGGGGCGACTGGCACGCGGTCGGGCTTCTGATGGGCGAAGGCGCAGAGCAGGCGGTCGCGGGAGTTCACGTGTTGGGCTCCGGAGAGAGAGATGACGGCGAAAACGGAAAACGGAAAACAGAAAACGGAAGACAGGGAGAGGCGAACGAGTCGGTTTTCTGTGGCGGTGTGGGTGCGGGACGCACCCACCTACGCGAGAAGGGCAGGTCTGAGACGGGTTGAGGGGTAATGATAGCATATCTTTGGGTGATGAGGAACATTATGCGATACTGGGCGCTTTGCGGGCTGCTATTGGGGAGTTTGGCCTGGGGACAGCCGGGGCCCGCGACGGTTTGCTTTGGTGGGTTTGAGGAGGGGAAGGTGTGGTCGGGCGGGACTGTGAGCACCGACGTGGTGAAGGTGGGGAAGGGGGCGATGCGGTGGGTGCCGGCGAAGGCGGCTAGTGTGTCGGCGCAGGGCGTGCCGACGGACTGGTCGGGGTATGACAGGCTGAGCTTCTGGCTGCACAGCGCTAAGGCGAATGGGCAGATCATTACCATTGTGGCGACTTCGGAGAATCCGGCCAATGGCAAGGAAGAGTGGGACTATTACTTCTATCACCTGACGGTGGACTGGGCGGGCTGGCGGCAGGTGACGCTGCGCAAGGGGCAGGAGCTGCAGGCGTCGCGGCGGCCGCTGGGATGGGACCAGATACAGTCGCTGACGTTCAACTCGGGCGGGTGGGACCATAAGGCGCTGGCGGATACGGAGTTGGTGCTGGATGAGGTGTGCCTGTCGCGAGACCCGGTGGCGGTGGAGATGGGGCAGGCCGAGCGCATGGAGGGGCCGGTGCGGGTGGTGCAGCGGGTGAAGGTTACGGGGCGGGATGACAAGCCGGTGCGGGTGAAGCTGGGGCTTGATAGGGCGGGGCTGAAGCAGTTTGAGGCGGAGATTGAGAAGGGAGAACTGGGGCCGCTGGGGAGTGGGCAGACCGCGGAGGCCGTGGTGACGATGAGGCTAAAGGCGGGAGTGAAGGCGGAGCCGCTGGCGCGGGAGGCGGTGACGCTGGAGGTGACACCGGTGGGCTACGAGCAGGCGGCACAGAGGGTGGAAGTGGCGGCGACGGTGCCGCTGGCGGCGCGGCCGCACCCACGGCTGTTCTTGACGGCGGCGGAGATCGCGGCGGCTAAGGAGCGGGCGGGGCGGCTGCCGTGGGCCGACGCGCAACTCAAGGGCATCATATCGCGCGGCGAGGCGGCGCTGAAGCTCAACTGCGCCGAGATACCGGACCGGGGAGGGCAGTGGGGGCACTACTATGTGTGCAAGACGTGCGGCGTGAGCCTGAAGAAGCTCGACAACACGCACCACGAGTGCCCGAAGTGCAAGCAGGTCTACAGCGGGTGGCCGTGGGACGACGTGATCATCGCCAACATCCATCACAGCTTTACCGATGGCATTGAGCGGCTGGGGCTGGCGTATGCGTTCAGTGGCGAGGAGAAGTATGCGGAGAAGGCGCGGGAGATATTGCTGGCGTATGGGGAGAAGTACCGGACGTTTCCGTACCATGACAGCCGGGGGGGCGAAGCGCGGTCGGGTGGGAGACTGTATGCACAGACGCTGGATGAGTCGGTGGACATCATCGGGGTGGCCTTTGGGTATGACCTGGTGCATGACGCGAAGTGCTTCACGGCGGAGGATCATAAGAAGATTGAGGACGGGTATCTGCGGGAGGTCTGCCGGACTATCCAGCGGCATGATGCGGGGATCTCGAACTGGCAGACATGGCACAACGCGGGTGTCGCGGCGGTGGGGTTCTGTCTCGATGACCCGGAGTTGATTGGATGGGCGATCAACGGCAAGAGCGGGCTGCGGTTTCAGCTCAAGAACAGCGTGCTGCCGGATGGCTTTTGGTATGAGGGGACGGCGGGGTACCACTTCTATGCGCTGGATGCGCTGCGGTATACGGTCGAGGCCGCGTACCAGGCGGGGATAGACTTCTACGGCGACCCGGTGTACAAGTCGCTGTATGAGGGGCCGATGCAGTATACGTTCCCGGATGGAAATTTCCCGGCGATCAATGACAGCAGCAAGATGAGCATCTCGGGGCAGAGCCGGCTGTATGAGGTGGCGTATGCGCGGTTCAAAGACCCGAACTTTGCGTGGGTGGCGGGGTTTGGCAAGCGCGGGAGCCTTGAGGCGTTCCTGTGGGGAGTGGAGGAACTTCCGGCGGTGACGGCTCCGAGGCTGGCGAGTAAGGATTTCAACGGGCTGGGCGCGGCGGTGCTGCGGGTGGGCGAGGGGGCGGACGCGGCTTATGTGCACTTTGACTACGGGCCGCATGGGGGTGGGCACGGGCATCCGGACAAGATGGTAGTGACGCTGTATGCGCTGGGGCAGGAGCTGGCACCCGATCCGGGGTGCCTGGCGTATGCGGCGGCGCTGCATACGAGCTGGTACCGGCAATCGGTGGCGCATAATGTGATTGTGGTGGATGGGAAGTCGCAGACGCCGACGGAGGGAAAGCGCGAACTATTCGCGTCGTGGCCGGAAGCGGCGCTGGCGACGGGGTCGTGCGGGACGGCGTATGAGGGCGTGACGTTGAAGCGGACGGTGCTGCTGACGCCGACTTACATGCTGGACCTGCACGGGGCGGTTAGTGACAAGCCGCATGTGTATGACTATGTGTGGCACAACGTGGGGACGATGACCCCGAACGTGGCGGTGACGCCGACGGAGGGGACGCTGGGGAAGGACGCGGGGTATCAGCACTTCACGGGGCTGCAGCAAGGGTCGGGGGAGAAGGACTGGAGCGTGGACTTCGTGCAGGCCGGAGCGGGCGAGACGCCCGCACTACGCGGGTCGGGGACAGTGCGGCTGACGATGGTTGGGGCAGCCGGGACGGAGTTGTACTTTGGGAGCGGGCTCGCGGGGCGGCCGCCGCAGCCGTGCCCGATGGTGGTGGCGAGGCGGCAGTGGACGGAGACGCTGTTTGCGTCGGTGGTGAACTTCAGCAAAACGGCGCCGGACGTGACGGCGGTGGAGTTGGTGCCGGTGATGGTGGACGGGAAGGCGGTGAGTAGCCAGCAGGCGGTGGCGGTGAAGGTGACGCGCGGGGCGGCGGAGGACTGGCTGCTGGTGGCTACGGCGGCGGGGGAGAAGCGGTTTGGGGAGTTCACGACGACGGCGCGGGCGTGTCTTGTGACGCGGGAGGGCGGGAAGGTTGTGGGTATGCGGCAGGTGGAGTAGAGGTTGGTGGATTCAAGGCAGGTGGGCAGGGGAAGAGATCGCGGTCTGGTGACCGCTCCTACAGGCGACGGTAGAGGTTGACGCAGAAAAGCGGGACAGGCCCTGTGGCCTGTCCCGTTTTCGTTGGTGAAGGCAGGTTACTACAGCGGCAGGCTGACCTTGCAGCCGTCGTCGGCGCTCTTGTACATCGCGAGGGCGATTTCGAGACTACCGCGGGCCTTTTCTAGGGTGACCCACGGGTCCTTGCCCTCGTTGATCGCGGCGACCATGTCCTCGATCATGTACATGTGCTCGGTGAAGGCGAAGTCGGCGGCGCCGCCGGCGGCGGTGGTCTGGGCGGCGGAACCGATGCTCAGCATTTCAGCGTCGCCGGGCTGCTCCTCGCGGAACTTCCAGGTCGTGATGCGCTCGCCCTGCATGATCGCGGTGCCGTTCTCGCCGTTGATCTCGATGCGGATGTCGGTGCCGGGCCAGAGGGCCGTGCTGGCCTCGACGATGCCCTTGCCGCCGTTCTCCCAGTCTATGAAAGCCTGCAGCGTGTCCTCAAGCTGGACCTCGGGGTGGGCAACGTTGAACATCCGGGCTTCCACGCCCTGGGCCTCGCCCATCAGGTGGTGGAGCAGGTCGATGTAGTGGAAGGCGTGCTGGATGGTGACCCCGGCGCCCTGGTCGCGCTTGCTGCGCCAGTCGTCGGAGAGGTAGTAGGCGGTGTCGCGGAACCACTTCATGTGCGCGCCGGCGTAGTAGAGTTTGCCGAAGCGGCCGCTCTGGATCGCGTTGTACATGGCCTGAATGGGCTTGCGGAAGCGGACCTGGAGCGAGATGGCGACCTTGACGCCGTTGCGGTCGCGCGCGGCGATCATCGCGTCCACCTTGTCCAGCGTCATGTCCGGCGGCTTCTCGATGACAACATGCTTGCCGGCGTCCATCGCGGGGATGGCGAACTGGGCGTGCATGGCGTTGGGGGTGAGGATGTTGACGACATCAATGCGCGGGTCTTCGAGCAGGGCCTCGAACGAGGCGGCGGACTCGCAGCCGAAATCGGCGCAGAACTTGTCGAGACGTTCCGCCTGCGGGTCGGTGGCGGCGATGAGTTCAGCGCCAGCGGCGGCTTTGATGGCATTGCCGTGGAACTGCGAGATGAGGCCGCAGCCGACGATGCCGAAGCCGAGGGATTTGGGTGACATAATCAGAACCTCCACAATAACAGTAGACGGGTAGATGCGCCGCGAGGGGCAGTGATTCCTTCTAGAGGCGGGAAAAGAGCGTCGTACTGGTGGGGGCGACGATCTCGTCAACCACTACTGCCCCGCGCACCGAATTGCCGATGACGACTTCGCGGGCGGTGCGGAGGTCGGTGGCGCAGGCCTAGTCGAGCCAGCTCTGGCGACCCCAGAAGAGCGCGGAGTTGGGGGTATTGAGGGCGGTGAGGGCGTCGAACATCGAACTTACTTGGCTATAAGGGGGGCGAAATCCTTTTCCGAGACCCAGCGCGGCTTGCCGCTGACAGCTATGACGTTGCGGCCGCGGTCGTGGAAAGGGGCGCGATCCCAGATGAGGAGGTGGTTGGGGACGTCTTGGGCGAGCTTGCCGCAGAGGGCGTTGTTCCAGGTGTAGCTGCTGTGGGGCACGTTAGTAGAGGTTTCGGCTTGTTGGGACCTGTCTTCTGGGCAGGCAATGATGGTGCGGTAGTTGCGGGTGTAGGGCGTGAGGGGGCCGTCGTCAGTGCCGATCGGCCTGAAAGAACGAGAATCTGGTTGTCTGAGCGCGGACCACTTCCAGACCATCCAGTCTCCGCCAGGGCTGGGTCGGCGTGGGAAGCGGTCGTCGTAATCCTGGGCATAGGCGAGGGCGGCGTACTGGAGTTGGCGGAGGTGGATTTGACAGGTGAGGCGAGGATAAGCGGGGTGGCGGCCGCCGGCTCGCAAGGTAGGGCGCGGACAGGACACCAAGGAGAAAGACACCTACCAAGAGCACCCCGACGATACACGTGAGGCCGAGCTTACTTCCGGTTGGCTGATTCACTGCATCTCCCCCTGTCACTATCATGCCCTACTCGATGGACACCGCAAATCTGCCAAAGGTCCCGGCATAGCTACCGCTTCCGCCGTTGCGGGTCGGCTGGGACGTCTATTAGCTTGCGCAGGATGTTGCCGGGGAGGTCTGACTTCATGAGCATGGTGCCGATTAGGACGGCGTCCACGCCTGCTTCGGCGACGCGCTGGATATCCTGCTTGCTGTGAATGCCGCTTTCGCTGACGAGGATTTTGCCGGGCGGGATCATTTTGGCGAGACGCTCGGTCTGGGCCAGGCTGATTTCCATCGTCTTGAGGTTGCGGTTGTTGATGCCGATGATGCTGGCCCCGCAGTGCAGCGCGCGGACGACGTCGTACTCGTCGTGGGTCTCGACGAGCGCCATCATGCCGAGCTGGTGGGTGATATCGAGGAGCAGGCGGAGGTCGTCGTCGTCGAGGATGGTGCCGATGAGGAGTACGGCGTCGGCGCGGAAGAGACGGGCCTGGTAGATCTGGTAGGGCTCGACAAGGAAGTCCTTGCGCAGTACCGGCAGCGGCATGTTGCTGCGGGCGCGCTTGATATATAGCAGGTCGCCCTGGAAGTAGTCCTCTTCGGTGAGGACGCTGATGGCGGCGGCGCCGCCCCCGGAATAGTCCTGGGCGAGGGGCCGCGGGTCAAAGATATCGCGGATGACGCCCTCGGAGGGACTGGCGCGCTTGATTTCGGCAATGATCCGGACGTGCGGCCCGCGCAGGGCGGACGCGAAGTTGCGGACCACGTCGTCCATGTCTTTCAGGCGCTCCTGAATGTCGAACAGGGGCAGTTCCTGCTTTTCAATGGCGAGGCGCTTGCGTTTCTGGGCTACGATATCGTCGAGGATGGTCATGGTGGTGATTATAGCAAAAGGCCCTGGATTTCAGGGGGAATCGAGGGCGGAAACACCTGATCGCGCTCTGGTGAGCGCTCCTACAGGCAGCGTTAGCGGCGAGACTTAGGCACGGTCGAGTTCCAGGATTGCTGCCAGGATGGATTGGGCCGAGAGCACGGCGTTTTCGATGTCTACGCGGTCGGGAGTGTCGAGTTCGGTGTGATACTGCGGGTCGGCGTACGGGTAGCTCCCCAGGACCATGATCGCGGCCGGGTAGCCGGCTTTGACGAAGGAGCCGTCGTCGTCGCCAGGACGCTCGCGGCGGGTCTTGGTCTGGGAGAGGGGCAGGTTGTGGCGCTCGATCACCTGCGCGAGGAGGTCCACGAGTGGCTCTCCCTCGGGTTCGGTGAAGAGAACGGCCTGCTGCATGACCCGGGCCTCGTGGTCTTCGTCGGATTTGCGGCCGATGCTGTCAATGTTGAAGACGGCGACGATGTTGTCTCCGCGCTCGCGGGCGTTGTTGGCGGCGGTGACGCTGGTCCAGGGCGAGTGCTCTTCGTTGCAGTAGAGGAAGCACAGGGAGCGGCGGGTGTCGCAGGTGGCGAGGATACGGGCGAGTTCGAGGTTGGCCGCGGTGCCCACGGCATTGTCATTGGCGCCGGGGGAGTCGACCCAGCTTTGCGAGTCCTTGTGGGACACGATGACGATGATCTCGTCGGGGCGCTCAGTGCCGGTCTTGCGCGCGTAGAGGTTGTAGGCGGTGTACCAGGGGTCCTCGGGCATTGGCGGGGAGTACTGGGCGGACTTGGGCTTGGTGGTGTCACAGCGATAGGCCTGCACGCGAACTGGCTCCTCTTCGACGCTGTAGCCGAAAGACTCGAGTTGCGCCTGAAGGTAGTCATCCGCCTCATACAGCGAGCACTTTTCGTGGCCGGGCATGGTGTAGTTGAGCTTGCGGTAGCGGCGTGGCTCGCCGGCCAGGGCGTAGACGCGCTCGCGGATGAGATCGGCGCTAACCTGGGATAGCAGATCGCGGTCAGACATTGTCGGACACTCCATTCGTGTAGCGCAATTCCTGGTCTGTGAGCATGTCTCGGACAAGCTTCAGCGAGCCCTGCGGGGTCGTTAGCTCGACCGTGCGGATGAGTTCGCCATAGGTGCGCGGAATCTCTCCGTCTTCGCGGAAGGATTCGGTCAGCGACAAGTGCTGGACGTCGTCGGGACTGTCCAGCAGAACCACGCACCAGCCGCTGAAGAGCAGGGGCTGCGTGACGGTCTCGGTGGCGCCGTTAATGAGCGGGAGGCTGAGGTGCAGTTCGTTGTCATAGCGCTGCAGCCGGACCGGGAGGTCGATGATGTTGCCTTCCATGCGGCGCTGGGGGTTGGGGTCATCGTCGGGCGGGTCCAGTACGCGGCACTTGAGCGGGCGGATGGCCACGGCGGTGTGGCCGTAGTCGAGTACGATCCAGTCCGGCGGGATTGATGTTGTCTCGCCACTCCATTCCTGCCCGCCGATGAGTACGCGTGCTGCTCCCGGCACGAGGCGCCAGCGGTCATCGAGCCTCACCGTGGGCGAGTGCAGGCGGTGGACTTCGCGGAAGATGATGGCTGCCGGGCCCTGTTGGTGGGCGACGGTGATGACCTCGGGGTGGAAAGACAGGCGCTTGAAGAGGTGGCGGCTGGAGTAATCAGCGCCGACGCGGGCCTCATGCCGACGCACCTCGCCCTCGTCATCCTCGCTGCGCCACTGCAGAATGCCATAGTCATGGCCCGGGACGATGAAGGAGGCGGGCTTGGTCTGCCACGCGAGGCCCCAGGTGTCGTGGTGGATGGTGTTGGGCATGAGCGGATAGTGGCTGAGTGTACCCAGGCGGCTGTTTGGGCCGATGTAGCTGGTGCTGGTGTGGTGGTCGAAGGTGCGGCGGCGCCACTGCCGCGGGAGGGTCAGGGACGGGGCCTGGTAGCGATAGCCAGTGGCCGTGGCGAGCACCGAGAGGGCGGTGAGGGCTGCCGGAGCGGGCTGGCCCTCTATCAGGAACTTGACGTCCCAGGGGACTTCCTGCTTGGCCTCGAAGTTGTACCCGCGAATGCTCGGTACGGCGTCGAAGCCATCGTTGAAGACTACCCACTCCATGAGGGCGTCTACCATGCTGCGGCAGCGGTCGGCGAGTTCGGATGAGTGCTCCAGCAGCATGATGAGCAGGCCCATCTCGATGATGACGCGGATGTAGACGGGCGAGTGGTCTTCGCCCCAGCCGGTGCCCCGGGTCTCGAGGTAGTCGAGATAGCGGCGGCAGAAGCTGCGTGCCTCGGTGATGATGGCCTCGTCGCCAAGGATATGGCCGGTGGCAAGCAGCATCGCCACGTCGCCGAGGCACTTGTTGGGGTAGAAGAGGCTCGGGCTTTCGGCCATCTGGCGAAACCACGGCGCGGAGACCGCGAAGACTTCGCGGACTCCCTGCTGCTCCTCCTCGCTCAACCGTTCGCGGAAGGCCAGGTACAGCACCGCGAGGGGCAGGCAGGTGAAGAAGGACGCGTTGGTATCGCCGATGCCCGGATGCTCCAGATACCACTTCAGGCACCCATAGGTAGGGCTGTCAGGGTCACGATCGCGCTGGGCGGCGATGGCCGCAAGCATCCGTACGGTGTCGGGGTCATGGTCGCCATGCGTGATGGTATTGAAGAGATATCCCGCGGTCGCCGGAAGGTTGTGGGTTGCTTCCAGGTGGCTGATCGAGGCCTCATGCGGCTTGCCGGAGCGCGCGAGAAAGACTTCGCGGTCAATGGGATCGGCGGCCATGGCTCCTCCGGGGGTGGATCATTCGCGCGTGCAGGTGGTGTGGGTGCGAGACGCACCCACCTACGCGGCGACTCCACAGGCTGGATTGCGGCTCAGGCCAGGCGGTGTGACAACTCACGCAGCTTCAGGAAGCATTGCCGGGCTTCCCCTGTCTCGACTGCGCGCCGGGCTAAGGCTACCCCTTCCGCCAGCGTGTCCGCCATTCCTCCTACATATATCGCGGCGGCGGCGTTCGCCAGCACGATGTCCAGACGCGGGCTCTCCTGGCCGTCCAGGACCTCGAGCAGATAGCGCGCGCAAGTGGCCGGATCGCCGCCTGAGATGGCTTGAACCGGTGCCTCGTTCAGTCCCAGGTCAGCCGCAGTGATCTCGTAGCTCTCGATGGTGCCCTCGCGCAGTTCGGTGATCTGAGTGGCTCCATAGAGGGCGACCTCGTCCAGTCCGGCCTTGCCGTGGACGATGAGCACATGCTCGGAGCCATTGACCTGCAGCGCCTCGGCCATGGTGTAGGCAAAGGAGTGGTCATAGACGCCGATGAGTTGGCGCCGGGCGTCGGCGGGGTTGGTGAGGGGCCCGAGAAGGTTGAAGACCGTGCGCATCGCCAACTGCTTGCGCGGGCCGACGGCATGCTTCATGGCGGGGTGTAGTTCCGCGGCGAAGAGGAAGCCGATGCCGAGTTCGTCGATGCAGCGGGCGACGGCGTCGGGCGCGAGGCTGATATTGACGTCAAGCTCGCGCAGTACGTCGGCGCTGCCGCACTGGCTCGACACGGCGCGGTTGCCGTGCTTGGCGATGGGTACGCCCGCGCCCGCCGCCACGAACGCGGCGGTGGTGGAGATGTTGAAGGTGTCGAGTGCGTCGCCGCCGGTGCCGCAGGTGTCCACGAGGCCCTGCACGGTCGGCCGCACCTGCAGGCAGTTGGCCCGCATGGCGCGCGCGAACCCGGCAATCTCGGCGGCAGTCTCGCCCTTCATGCGCAGGGCGACGAGCAAGGCAGCGATCTGCGCCTCACTGGCCGCGCCGGCCATAATCTCCATGAGCGCATCTTCGGCCTCGGCAGGCTCGAGATCGCGCCGCTCTACGACTTTCGATAGTGTATCCTGGAGCATCTTGCCACTCCTGTGTTGGAGGGGCCAAGCTTTAGCTGGCCCAGCAGTGTGGCGAGGCTCCGGCTGCTAGTCGGAACGGCGAAAACGGTAAACAGAAAACGGAAAACAGTAAGAGAGTAAGGTATGGGGCCGGGGCGGGCTGTCTTCTGTTTTCTGTCCCTTCTGTTTTCGCCTTTCTCTCATCTGATCCGCATGGTTAGCAGGATCAGAACGGTTGCCCAGAGTGATGATACCCCTGCGGCTGCGGCCATCCAGGTCCAGCGCGTGCCGCCCTCCGGCTCGCTGAGGCGTTTGTTGACGCTCAGCGCGACGAGGCCGAGACTGAGCAGAAACACGACGACGGGCAGGAAGAGGCTCGGCGGCTTAGGCGGCGGCGGCAGGTCTGCGGAGGTGTCATCATCCATTTCAACATACTGCCTGGCGACCGAGACCTGGGGCGACACCAGCCGTACCGGCATTATCGCGCACGCAACCCAGAGCATAGCAAGGAGCACTACCGCAATTAGCCACCAGGGATCATCGAAATCAAGCATGGGCAACTCTCACCCTGTGTGCAGCCGGAAAGACCTCGCGTAGGTCAACGTCCCCGCGCTACATGCTCAGGAAGTTCCTGAGCAGGTCTCTGCCGGCTGCGGTCATGATCGACTCGGGGTGGAACTGGATGCCCTCGACGCAGAATTCTCTGTGCCGCAGGCCCATGATCTCGCCCTGGTCGCTTTCAGCCGTGATTTCCAGACAAGCGGGCAGGCTCTCCTTCTCGACGAGCAGGGAGTGATACCGCACTGCCTCAAAGGGATTCGGCACGCCCACGAAGAGCCCTTTGCCGTCGTGATGGATCGGTGAGGTCTTGCCATGCATGAGCCGTCCCGCGCGGACGACCTTGCCACCGAAGACCTGCCCGAGCGACTGGTGCCCGAGGCAGACCCCCAGCACAGGGACCTTGCCAGCCATGTGCGCGATCAGCTCGCAGGAAATGCCCGCCTCATCTGGCGTGCAGGGTCCCGGCGAGATGACCACGCGCTCGGGCTGCAAGGCCTCGACCTCCGCCACAGTGAGCTTGTCATTGCGATAGACCTCTACCTGCTGCCCAAGTTCCGACAGATACTGGTAGAGGTTGTAGGTGAAGCTATCGTAGTTGTCTATGAGAATGAGCATTGTTTCGCTCCGTATGAACGTCATTGGCCTTGGGCCGGCTGAAGCTCGGCCCCTCCTTACGGCGAAGACTAGACGAGGCCTTTTTCGGCCATTCGCGCCGCGTCCAGCAGGGCGCCCATCTTCATCAGCGTCTCGTTGTACTCGGCGTCCGGCTGGCTGTCGGCGACTATGCCGCCGCCCGCCTCGAAGTAGCACGTGTTGCCCTTCACCACCATCGTGCGCAGGGTGATGCAGGTGTCCATGCTGCCCGAGAAGCTGAAGTAGCCGACAGCGCCCGCATAGGGGCCGCGACGCACTGGTTCGAGCTCCTCGATGATCTCCATGGCGCGGATCTTGGGCGCGCCGGAGACCGTTCCGGCGGGGAAGGTCGCGCGCAGGACGTCGAACTGGTCCTTGTCCGCCCGGAGCTTGCCGATCACGTTGCTGACGATGTGCATCACATGCGAGTAGCGTTCCACCTTCATCAGGGCATCCACCTGCACGCTGCCGGGCTCGCAGACGCGGCCGATGTCGCTGCGGTGCAGGTCCACGAGCATTATGTGCTCGGCGCGCTCTTTCTCGTCGGCCAGAAGCTCCTGCTCGAGGGCGAGGTCCTCTTCGGCAGTCTTGCCACGACGGCGAGTGCCGGCGATGGGACGGGTGACTACCTTGCCGGCATCCTCGGTGACCAGGATCTCCGGCGACGCGCCGATGATCTTGAGGTCGCCGAAGCTCAGGTAGTACATGTAGGGTGAAGGGTTGATCGCGCGCAGGGAGCGGTACAGATCGAATGGGTCCGTGCGCACCTGCGCCTGCAGGCGATGGGCCAGCACGACCTGGATGGCATCTCCAGCGGCGATGTACTCCTTCGCCTTCAGCACCGCCTCCCGGTGCTGGGCCCGCGTCATGGTCGAGGGCATGGCCGACGGGTCGTCAGGGATCGTCGCGTGCCCCGGCGCGGGGGAGAGCCTCTCCGGTAGCGGCCCGCTCAGGACGCTTACGACCTCTTCGATGCGCCGCACGGCGTCCCAGTAAGCGGCCTGGGGGTCGTCCTCGACGAAGGCCTGGGCCATGACTCGCACCCGGTGCATGACGTGGTCGAAGATGACCAGCGTGTCGGCGAACATGAACTGGCTCTCCGGCAGGTCCAGGTCGTCGGGGTTCTGGTCGGGCAGGTCCTCGAAGAAGCGGACCATGTCGTAGCCCATATACCCCACGGCGCCGCCGGAGAAGCGTTCCCAGCCGGGCAGGGGGACGAATTGCACCTGGGCGAGCTGGCGCTTGAGCTCGTGCAGGGGGTCCTCGTTGTCGGGGAGTTCGATGACCGTGGGCTGGGTGGAGCCTGGCGCCTCCGGACTGCTGGGCCGGCTAAAGCTCGGCCCCTCCTTGGTGGTGATGGTGATTGTGCGCCCCTTGCTGCTCATGGTCTTGTAAGGGTTGATCGCGAGGTAGGAGTACCGCGCGATGCTTTCCCCGCCGGCGACGCTTTCGAGCAGGAAAGCATAGCCATTTCCGGCTTGCCGCAGCTTCAGGAAGGCGGAGACCGGCGTCTCGAGGTCAGCGAGGATCTCCCGGTAGACCGGGACGAGGTTGCCTTCTTTGGCGCGCTGCATGAAGAGATCAAGATCAGGCGTGTACATGGCTTTTCTCCCAAGCGCTCTGCCTAACTCTGCAAAGCACGTGCAATCATCCAGCGCTGCGCGGCAAATACTGCGGCGCAGGAGGATATTCGGCTGAACCTGCCGAAATGATGGTTGTTCAATAGGTATGGGAAACGGTGCGACTAGGCCACTGGGGTGGGGTGTGGCCAGGTAAGGGGCGCGCAGGAGGCCTGAAGGGCTGTAAACGGCGTCTGGCGATACGTATTGTGGTTGTCAGTCATCTGCACTTTTGCCATGTTGACCACCCCCTTTCGGGGTTCGCTGCACGACCACTTAGGTCGCCGCGCCTGAGGAAGTTTCGGAAAAGAGGCCTCTCCCGGCCTGGCTTCCGAAATCTGCGGGAAGGTAACTTCCCGCGGCTATCGAGGGTTCGGTCTCTCCAGACCTGCCTCAACAGGTTTCGCAGGTCTCTCACCTGCCCGGGCCGCTTCAGCCTTGCTGCATGGGGCCCTGAGGTTGCGGATCGGGGACTGCGGGTTCAGGGATGAACCCGCCTACGCGCCACACCATCAACTGCTCGCGTAGGTGGATGCGTCTCGCATCCACGCCCTGCGCGTCTTTCGTGGCCCTGCCAGGGCCACACGTCTGGTACGGCTTGTCTGCGTCGGTGCGCACCGACTAACTTTCTGGTTGCGAAAGTCGGATGGCGCCCTTGGTTGGTATGTTCGCCAGGGCTCTCCTGCCCGACTACCACGTCGGCTCTCCAGCCGCCGCATCTTACGATGCGGATGCATCCTCCCGATGCGTTGGTGGTGGCAGCTACCTTACCGAGGTCCGGCTTTCGCGCCAGAAATCTGTACGCGTAGGGGGGTTCATCCTTGAACCCACGACTTTGCGGGTTCGAGACGAACCCGCCTACGCGGTTTAGAAACCTACTGCTGTCCTGACTCTATCAAGGGTCTCCCGCGCCACTACTCGCGCCTTCTTCGCTCCCTCCGCCAGCACGTCCTCAACATACCCCGGGTCGCTCTCCAGCTCTGTGCGCCGCGCCCGCTGGTTGCCGAAGTACCCCATGAACGCCGCCAGAAGCTGCTTCTTGTACTCCCCATAGCCCACGCCGCCGGCGCGGAAGCTCTGCTCCATCTCCGCCTTCTGCTCAGGGGTGGCAAAGAGGCTGTATAGTTGGAAGATCGTGTTGTCCTCGGGGTCCTTGGGGTCCTCGACCGGCGTGGAGTCGGTGACGATCCCCATGATCTTCTTCTTCACGACCTTGTCGGGGTCGAAGATTCCGATCGTGTTGTCATAGCTCTTGGACATCTTGCGACCGTCGAGGCCCGGCACTATGGCTGTGTTCTCCAGGATGTACGGCTCCGGGATGGTCAGGGTCTCGCCATAGATGTGGTTGAACCGCTGCCCGAGGTCCTGGGTCACTTCGATGTGCTGTTTCTGGTCCTGGCCCACCGGGACGAGGTTCGAGTTGTAGATCAGAATGTCCGCTGCCATCAGCACGGGATAGGCGAACAGGCCATGCTCGGCGGGGAGGCCCTGCGAGACCTTGTCCTTGTAGGCATGGCAGCGCTGCAGCAGGCCCATGGGGCAGAGCGTGGACAGAATCCAGGTCAGTTCGGTCACTTCGGGAATGTCGGACTGGCGGAAGATGACGGCCTTGGCGGGGTCCAGGCCCAGCGCCAGGAAGTCAGCGGCGACGTCGAGTGTCTGCTGGCGCAGGAGCGCCCCATCGTGGACTGTGGTGAGGGCATGGTAGTTGGCCATGAAGTAGTAGCCCTCATGCTCCTCCTGCAGGTGCACGTACTGACGAATCGCGCCAAAGTAGTTGCCGATGTGTAGTTTGCCGGTAGGTTGTACGCCTGATAGAACCCTCATGATGTCTCTTCGCTTCCGTCGTCCGTGGTTGGTGTTAGCTTTTGAGAGCGGTGAAAAACGAAAAAAGCCGTGGGAGCCACTTCGGGCGCCCACGGCTTCTATTCCATTTTGGTTGTTGGTCAGACTGGCAGCAGGGAGGGCGCCCACTTTTTAGGTGAGATTAAACCACGCCCAGAAGAAATATACCGCCTGCTGTGAGGTCTTCATAGTCCTGTTGGCGGACATAGTATCCGTGCGCCTGGCTGCTGTCAAGCAGAATCTTGTGCCGTAGTGATGCCGATCCGGGCCAAGCAGCAGGCCCGCACAAACAAAGGGGGCGCAGCGGTACAGGCCAACTGCGCCCTGAGGTCCTCTCCAAGGCAAGCTTACGGAGTGATCCAGTACTTGCTGGCGTTGGCGGGGCTGGCGATCTCCACCACAAAGAGAACGCCTGGGCAGCGAGCCTATGGTCGGGACAGGGAAAACCTTGCCTCCGAACCAATTCGCCAGTATCATTCCCTCTCCGATCCATTCCTCTTGCCGGAGCGATGTTTTTTATGTGGTACGACAATGTCCTCGACTTGATTGGCGACATCCCCATGCTGCGCCTGCGCAAGCTTACCGATTGCTCGGTGTTCGCCAAGTGTGAGTTCCTAAACCCCGGCGGCTCCATTAAGGACCGCATCGCCTTGCACTTGATCGAGTGTGCTGAGAAGCAGGGCGTCCTCAAGCCCGGCGACGCGATCGTCGAGCCTACTTCCGGTAACACCGGTATCGGCATGGCGCTGGTTGGCGTGCAGAAGGGCTACCGAGTAGTGATCTGCATGCCGGAGAATATGAGCGAGGAACGCAAGAAGATCATTCGCGCACTGGGCGCCGAGTTGGAGTTGACCTCCGCCGAGGCCAGTATCCAGGGGTCGGTTGACCGCGCGGCCGAACTTGCTGCCCAGCCCGGGTACTTCATGCCCCAGCAGTTTGAGAACCCGAACAACCCCGCCTGCCATTACCTCAGCACAGCCCAGGAGATCTGGGAGCAGATGGAAGGCCAGGTAGACGCCTTCGTGGCCGGCATCGGTAGCGGTGGGACACTCGGGGGCGTGGGGAAGTTCCTCAAAGAGAAGAACCCGAACTGCAAGGTGGTGGCGGTTGAGCCGGCCAACGCGGCGGCGTTGCTGGGCCACGAACCCGGTTTCCACCAGATCCAGGGCATCGGCGATGGGTTCATCCCTCCGGTCCTCGACACCAGGCTCATCGACCACGTGGTCACGGTCACGGATGATGAGGCCATCGGCACGGCGCGCGACCTGGCCCGCATCGAAGGGCTGCTGGTCGGCACCTCCTCGGGCGCAAACGTCTGGGCCGCCGTCAAAGTCGCGTGTGGGCTTGTGGAGGGGAATGTCGTCACGGTGATGCCTGACCGTGCCGAGCGCTATTTCAGCACCAGCTTGATCTAGCGGTGGGGCCTTCCCAAGAAGGTGCCCTGTGTGCGCTGCCGAAACACTCTCCATTACTTCTCAACGAGGCTCGCTATGAAATCGCTACGCTTCATGGGTAATTCTCAGGTGGAAGTGGTGGACATCCCGATGCCGGTGCTCAAGGACGATCAGGTCCTGATCAAGGTCAAGGTCTCTGCCCTCTGTGGCAGCGAGATGGGCAGTTGGCGCAGCCCGAATGCCTCCGCGGGCAACGGTGGCCATGAGTTTGCCGGCGAGATAGTCGATCTCAACGGCCACACCTCCCTGGCCCTCGGCGACCGCGTCGGCGTCCATGTCGTCACAGGCTGCGGCACCTGCGTGCAGTGCAAGACCGGCAATGAGATTTTCTGCGACAAGCTCAGCGGCGTCGGCAGCGCCCACGCCGAGTACGTCGCCGCCCCGGCGCGCCAGTGCCTCAAGATCCCCGACAACATTGACTGGGACACCGGCGTCTTGATCGCCGGAGACGGCATGGGCGTGGCCTACCACCTCAGCCGTCGCGTCGGCGTGCAAGCCCACGACACCGTCGCTGTCTTCGGCTGCGGGCCCATCGGCCTGGGCGTGATCGCCCTGTGGAGCTTCCTCGGCGCGAGGGTCATCGGTGTGGACATGAGCGAGTACCGGCGGAATCTGGCGGAGAAGCTGGGGGCGTGGAAGACGGTGGATGCGAGCAAGAAGAACGTCATCGAGCGCCTGCGCAAGCTTACGGGTGGCGCGGGCCCGGACATCTGCCTCGAATGCACAGGCAAGCCCGATCCGGTCGCGATGGCTTTCGAAGCGGCCCGCAAGGGCGGCAAGCTCGGCATCGTGGGCGAGCAGCCGCTGGCAACTTTCAACCCCAGCCGGGACCTCATCCACAAGGAACTGAACGTCTACGGCGCGTGGTACTTCCGCCTGGCCGACTTCCCCGGCATGGTGGAATTGGTGAACCGCGGGCTGAAGGCGAAGAAGATCGTTACGCACCGGGTGCCGCTTGAGGAAGCCCAGAAGGGCTATGAACTGATGGCGGCGCAGAAGTGTGGGAAGGTACTGTTCCAGTACTAGACAACGAAATGAATGAACCGAAGAGCCGCCCGCCTCAATCTGAGGCGGGCGGCTTATTTTGTGCGGCCACTATGCGGTTCAAATTGGCCGTGGGTCTGCTCGGAGAGGGGGAGGAAGCGTGCCAATACTCAGCTTCCACGGATTGGCGGGGAGCTTGCCCGTACCGTGATACCGCATTATCAGCGCCGGGTCATAGATGACCCAAGTGCCAGCAACATCAATGAGTCTCCAGCCATTTTCGTTGAGGTAGGTGCCCCGAGTCTCCGTCGGCTCATAGGTGCCGTTTGCATCTTTGCTTCCTGCACCTGACGCAATCCAACCTGGCGTTCTCCCCACCTTCGGGCCTTTGCGTAGTGTCGGCGCTGGATACGCCCAGGTCGACTGCGTACTCCAGACCGTTGCCAGCCGCTCCTGCTCGAACTCCGCCATTCGCCGAGCCTCCCGCTCTGCCCTGGCCTGCCATAGCCCCGCGCACACCAATGTCACCGCCACAAGGCTGCAGACCCATGAGGCGTCGCGGCCCCACTGCTGGTTGCAGCCCTCGTGCGTCACCGGCTCCGGTGCGAATCTCTCCACCCTCCCGCCGGCCAGGTCCCGCTGGTGCTGGTCCATCAATCTCGCCCCCTGATTGTGCCGCTGCTTGTCTTCGCAGGCGCGCCAGTTCGGCGGTCACGACTGCCTCATACACCGCGTGATCAGGTCACCGCATACAAACCGTTCCACAGACAAAAAGACCCCGGCGGTGTCAACTTTTGAGAGAGTGGATCGGTATCGCCAGGGTCGTAATGGTAGCGTTGTGTTGGTATTTCCCCAGGAGCAGGGTCATGGTAGACCACGTTACATCCCGTGTCAATACGTTGCCAAGGTTTACTCTCCGTGGTACTAGTGGCGAAAAGAGCCGAGGCCAGATGAGCCCGGCCTCTGTGCGTCCTAACAGGTCGTCATTGCGCGACCGCCCGCGCCGCCGCTTCGCCGAGGCCCATGATGGTGCGCTGCAGCCGGACCGCCGAGGCTGCCAGGCTGGAGAAACCAGCGCCGCGGCTGGCCACGAGCAGGTTCTCGACCTCGCGTGGCTGCAGGCAGCGCAGCGGTATGCCCACCGGGCCATTTCCGGCCTCGGTGCAGCCCCCGTCGTGGGAGTGACGGTCAATGGCGTGATCGGTCCAGACTACGCAATCGGGATGGTCTCCAGCACCGCCACGGTGATGGTCCTGCTCGGTCAGCACATACCGCGCTCGCAGCCGTGGCCCCTCCCGCATGCCAATGCGCGGGGCGATCTGGACGATGCTGAAGCGGTCTAACCCATAGGCCTCACGCACCCCTGGCCAGCGCCGCGCAATGTTGCGTATCAGGTATTCCCGCGCCTGCTCCGGCCCCATCCGCCACGCCACCTCGCCTGGAAGCTGCAGGCACATGTTCACGTTGTATCCCCCATAGGGCATCTGGCTGATGTGCGCCGAACTGCCCTCGGGCCCGGCTGGGTGCGGCAGCAGCACCCGCGACGGCCCCGTGCGACAGTTGAAGCATAGCGTGCAGCCGTTGAGCCGGAACTCCGGCTCCTCCGGCGCAGAAGGCTCATCATACTCCTCCCGGCTCTCGCGCCCGATTGTATACCCACACCCCGCTGACCGGGCCAGGGCGATATCTGCCGTCGCATCCACATAGTGCGCCGCCGCCACCTCACGCTCCCCCTCTGGCGTTCGCAGCAAGAGGGACGAGATATTGCCCCCCTTCCTCCGAGCTTCAATGAAGGTAGTCTCCAGCAGCACCTCCACGCCGCTCTCCCGCGCCATCTGCGCGAGCGTTTCTGCCATCGCTGCCGGTTCGTACGTCACTCCGGCCCCAATCAGCCCCTTCTCCTTATCCGCCCACCGGCGCTGCGAGTCTTCGTACGTCGCCTCCGGCGCTCGCCGGTGTATCAACCGTCCGGCGGGAGTGTCGGCGACCGGCACGACATAGATTGCCGTCCCCTCGGCGACCATGCGTTCGGCGATCTCGCGGGCCAGCGCCCCGCGGTCGTGGCTCGGCTGCCAGACGTTCACCAGCGCGTAGACCCCCGTCCCGCCCAGGCAGCGCTCTTTTTCCACCCAAAGCGTGCGCAGGCCCAGCCGCCCGGCCGTGAGGGCCGCGCCCGTGCCGCCTGCGCCCCCGCCGACAACAATCAGATCGTACTGTGAGATCATAAGCCTACTGCACCATCGCCTGCGCCAAAATGAGATTCGCCAGCTCCATCGTCTTGATCGCATCGCCAAAGTGCGACCCCGGCAGCGTCCCAGTCTTCAGACAGTCCACGAACTCGCGGTTCTTGGCCGCGAAGCCGCCGTAGACGTGGAACTCCTCGCTCCCGGCCACTTCCTTCGTGTCGAAAAACTGTCCTACAGTATCCTCGTCCGCGTACAGCCGCCCCACGGTCTCGTGCTCGGCCTCCGCGCAGATGTTCGGCGCGTGCATCTCCACGCGGAAGGTCCGCCGTCCGCTTGTCCAGCTATTCACCATCATCCCGGTCGCGCCGTTGTCAAACTCGATCAGCGCGCTGATGAAGTTGATGTCGGGCACCTGCACGGCCTTGGTCACGCTCTGCACGCGCACCGCCTCGCCGCCGCACATCCACCGGACCGTGTCCAGCGCGTGCACCCCGTCATCCATCATGTGATCCCGCGCATCCCACATCGGCGCGATGGCGGATTTGTAGAACTGGCAGACCGCATGCACAATCGGCCCGCGCTCGAGGCACTTGTCGCGCAGCAGGCACACCATGGGGCAGGTGCGGCGCTGGAAGCTCACCTGCGTGAGCACCTGCTTCTCCTCGGCGAGCGTCGCCAGCATCCGCGACTGGTGCAGCGTGAGGCCCATGGGCTTCTCGATGTACAGGTTCACGCCCTGCTGGAGGCACCAGACCCAGACATCGTACATGTACTGGGGCTGCCCAATGGCCCAGACCGCCGCCGGGGCGACTTCCTCGACCATCTTCCGGTAGTCGGCGTAGCGGCCGGACACGCCGTACTTGTCGGCAGTCTCGTTCAGTTTCGTTTCATCCAAATCACATATAGCGGCAATCTCGACATCCTCAAAGGAGGCGAGGGAGGGGTAATGGACCTTGTTGGCCATAGCCCCGGCGCCGATGATGGCGATTTTGGTCTTCGGCATTCTCTACTCCTGTTGTGCTGCTGTTTCTTACCTCGGCACCGCCACCGCCGCCAGCACTGACGCAATCACGTCGTCTGCGCTAAGGCCCTCAATCTCCGCCTCCGGCCGCAGCACCAGCCGGTGCCTTAGTGTGGCCGGGGCGATGTCTTTTACATCGTCTGGCGTCAGGAAATCACGTCCCCTTAGTGCCGCCAGCACCTTCGCCGCTTCCAGCAGCATCACTGAGGCGCGGGGGCTGCAGCCGAGGATCAGGTGCGGGTTGTTGCGGGTGAGGCGCGTGATGGTGGTGATGTATTTGAACACCTCGTCGCTGACCGTTACCGCCAGCGCGGCGTTGCGGCACGGCCCCAGATCGGCCGCTGCCGGCGCCATGTCCACGCCTGCCGCCGCGAGGTCATCATCGCGGAAGCCAGCCTGCCGTCGCCGCAGGATGTCCACTTCCTCGCCCTCGGTGGGGTAGTCCACCACGATCTTGAATAGGAAGCGGTCAAGCTGCGCCTCGGGTAGGGGATAGGTCCCCTCATACTCAATGGGGTTCTGCGTCGCGAAGACCGTGAAGTCGCAATCGAGCGGCTGGGTGACACCGTCAATGGTAACCTGCCGCTCCTGCATGCCCTCCAGCAGCGCTGACTGGGTCTTGGCGGGCGCGCGGTTGATCTCGTCGGCCAGCATGAAGGTGGTGAAGATTGGCCCGCGCCGCACGTTGAAGCTGCTCGTGGTCATGTCGAAGACGCTCGTGCCCACGATGTCCGAGGGCATCAGGTCGGGCGTCATCTGCACGCGTTTGAAGTCCCTGCCGAGCGCCAGCGCCACCGTCTTGACCAAGAGAGTCTTCGCCGTCCCCGGCACACCCTCGATCAGTGCATGCCCCCGCGCCAGGATCGCCACGAGCACCTGGTCCACGACCTGCTCCTGCCCCACGATCACCTTCCCAACCCGCTCGCGCACCTGTCGGGCCAGCTCCTGTGCCTTGCCGATGTCAGTGGCCATGCGTCAGCGCCTCCTCATAGTGTGCAACTTGCCGCGTCAGGTGGAGCAACTCCCGCTCATCCGGCTGTCTCTGCGCCGCCTCGTGCAGTTGCTCGAGCAAGCCCTCGACCTGCTGCTGCAACTCCGGGCGCACGCGGCCCAGCGCCGTCGCCAGCGCCGCCGGCGGCAGTTCGGGCGACACACCGGCGATCTGCCCCAGCCGTCGCCGGAAGGAGTGGTTCAGTATCTCCACCACCGCCCCGCGTGCCTCCGCCCGCCGGTAAAGCTCTGCCAGCGCCCCCACGAACTCCAGCGCCGACCGCCGCGGCGGGGTCACCAGCGGCACTGCCGCCCCAAAGCGGCTTCCACGGCTCAGCAGGAAGAGCAACAGGGCGATCCCTGCCAGGACGGCTGCCCAGATGGCAGTGCTCGGGTCCAAGGGCTCATTCTCTTCCCGCAGCGCCATGGGATTGTGCAGGAACTCGTCGAAGTACACGCCCTGCTGGCCATACTGCCACAGGATATTGCTCGCCAGGATCACGTTGTCAGCCTCGGTGAGATAGCCGTTGGCGAGGATATTGGCGTCACAAAGGGCGTAGATGGTGCCCTTACCGTGCCGCGTCACCATCACCGCCGCGCCCCGCCTGTCCTCCATGAGCGCCTGCCACTGCCGCACCGCCCCTCCCGGCACCGCCTTCAGGCGCACTCCCGCCGTCACTTGCACCTTCGCGACGTCCCGCAGGATTGGATCCTTGGCAACAGGCGCGACCGCGGTGTCTTTGGCCGGCACATAGACCGACACCAGTCCCAGCCCAGTCAGTAGCTCCTCATCGGGCTTCACATCCCCTGGATCATCCAGATCCGGCGCAACCACCAGCGTGCCCCCCTCCGCCACCCATCCCAGCGCAGCCCGCAGGTCCTTCTCTTTGACCTCATAGGTCGGGTTAAGCACCAGCAGCAGCCTTTGCCCCTGCAGGGCGCTCAGACGCTGCTCCCACGGCGTTACCTGCAGCCCGTTCTCCCGCGCCAGATCCGCCAGGGCCTTGGTGCCCCATTCGTTCGTCCTGGTCACCGAGTGGTCACGCACGGGGTCATACTCGCTCTTGGGCATCAGCAGAGCCACCGCTGTGAATACAGCGATCAGCGCGAGGAAGATCATGAGGCCCCTATGCTTTGCCATGGCCCTCCCCCTGCTCCCAGGCCGCCATCGCCAGTTCGCGGCAGCGGGCGTACTGCGCGCTGTCCAGGCCCTGCCGCCCGTACCACACCCGCTCCGCTGCGGCCGTCAACGCCGACAGCGGTCCGTGCACCGGCCCCGCGCCGCGCACCTGCCGCAAGTAGTCTTGATTGGTGAAGGCCCGGTCATACCGCAGCGCTCCCAGACGATCCAGCCTCCGGATCAGCGCCAGGTACAGCCTCCTCAGCGCCTCCGGCAGATTGCCCTCCGCCGCCGCGCGATCAGCCTCGGCCAGCAGCGTCTCGGGGTCAGCGTGGACCTCGGCCCCGCCCTCTCGCCTCCGGCGCACTTGCGCCCTGGGCCCGCGCCCGAACGCGCTTCTCATAGTCAGGTAGATGTGGTATAAGAGGAGTACGACGATCAGCAGCCCGAACCCGGTGATCGTCCAGTACAAGGCCGGCGCCATGTCGTGCAGGGCCACGAACTGGTCGCTGAAGTGTTCGCGCCACCACCGCTGGAAGCGCTCCCAGGCCTCGCGAAGCTTATTGATGAACTCGCTCTGGCGGAGTTGGTTATACTCGGGCCGCTGTAGTACCTGCGTGAGATCAGCGCGCAGCTCTGCGGCAGGAGGCCGCGGTGTCGGGCTCTGGAGAGCCCTCCCACCCTCATTGCTTTGGCTGGAGGCCTGCTCTTGTGCCGCCTCCCCGAAGGGCCAGCGCGGAGCCGCCTCACTCGCCACGGCGAGCGACAGCGTCAGCACACACAGACATAACGCCAGCCGGTTCATGGCCTTGAAGTTCGCGCTCAGCAACCACAATCCTGCCTCGACCACAGGAGGCCCGCATGCGTCCCGCTACTATAGTTCTAGTTGTGCTCATTCTTCTGGCCGCCGTGTGGCTGGTGCTGGTCAATCCGGCCCTGAAGCATCAGGCCACACCGTCACAGCCCGCCAAGCCCCTCGCGCCCAAGCCCGCCGAAGTGCAGGCTGCCGAAGCCTTCCTGGATTCCTGGAGCAAGGGCGACAGCGCCGCGGTCTACGGCATGCTCTCGACCAGCATGAAGCAACTCATCCCCCAGGATCAGTACGCAGCGCAGATGGCAGAGATGAAGATCAGCAATCCGACCATCGTCGCCCACACCGAGACTGCCCCGGCAGCCTTCGCCATCGCGAAGTTCACCGCCACCCAACCCGCCGGGTCCGCACCAGTGCAGGGCGCCAGCATCCTTCTAAAGCCTGAGCAGGGGCAGTGGAAAATTGCCCTGTTCGTCACGCTGGACAAGGTCGCCCAGAAGTACGAAGACCTGAAGATCGCCCCCGGCAAAGACAAAGGCTGGGTGGTAACCTACCAGGACGAGAAGGGGCAGGTAGGCACGACGACCTTACCGGAACTCTAACAGACTGACAGTCTGTACTTTTCAGGAAGTGAAATGATGAAAGCCCTAGTCAAAACCCAAAAAGGCGTCGGTTTCCTCGAACTGCGCGACGTCCCCGAGCCGACTCCCGCGCCGAATGAGGTGCTCATCGAGATCAAGGCCGCGGGCATCTGTGGCACGGACATCCACGTCAAGCACGACGAATTCCCCTACTGGCCGCCGGTAATCCTCGGCCACGAGTTCTCCGGCGAGATCGTGCAGCTTGGTTCCGAGGTCCAGGGCTGGAAGGTCGGGGACAGGATTACCGCCGAGCCGCATACGAAGGCCTGTGGCACCTGCCCGTTGTGCCGCACCGGCAATATCCAGATCTGCAGTGAGAAGCGCTCGCCGGGCTGGGGCATTGACGGGGCCTTCGCCAAGTACCTCGCCTACCCGACCCATCTGCTGCACCGCCTGCCGGAGAACCTCTCCTATGTTGAGGCTGCTCTGGCCGAGCCTTGCGCCAACATCGCCACCGACCTGCTCGAACGCGGCAGAGTGGAGCCCGAAGACTTCGTGGTAGTCCTCGGCCCCGGCCCCATCGGCCTCATCGCCGCTCAGGCCGCCAAGTCCGAAGGCGCACGCGCCGTGATGATTGTCGGCACCAACGCCGACGAGGCGGTACGCCTGAAGACCGCTCGCGAGCTTGGCATTGACTACGTCGTGAACCTGCAGCAGGAAGACCCGATCGCCAAGTGCATGGAATTGACCGACGGGCTCGGCGCTGACCTCGTGGTCGAATGCTCCGGCGCCCCGGCGTCCATCGCCACCACCCCGCAGTACGTCCGCAAGCTCGGGCGCATCTGCGCCATCGGCCTCACTGGGAAGAGGCCCGTGCAGTTCGACTGGGACGCCGCGCAGAGCAAGGTTTGCACTGTGATCTTCAACATGTCCACGTACTACACGAGCTGGAAGAAGGCCCTCTCAATGCTCGCCTCGGGCAAGATCAGCGCCCGCAAGATCATCACACACGAGTTCCCGCTCGAAGACTGGGAGCAGGCCTTCGAGGCGGTCGAGAATCTCACCGCGCTCAAGACTGTACTCATCCCCTAGGAAGCCACGATGCACGGCGACAGGTCTCGCCATCTTCTCGGACTCATCGGCAGCCCCCGCCGGGGCGGCAGCACGGAAGTGCTCGTGCAAGCCGTCCTGGCGGCTGCCGAGGACGCCCAGGCTTATACCCATGCGGTTCGTCTGGGAGACCTGACGATTGGTGAGTGTGACGGTTGTCACGCCTGCTGGAAGGGGAAGGCCTGCCCCCGGCATGACGACATGAACCCCCTCTATGACGACATTGCCGCCGCCGACGCAATTGTCTTCGGAACCCCCGTCTACTGGTACGGTCCCACCGCGCTCATGAAGGCCCTGATCGACCGCCTCGTCTACTTCAACTGCCCCCAGAACCGCCCGTTGGTGCGCGGCAAGCAGGCGGCGCTCGTGGTGCCGTTCGAGGAAGATGACCCTGCTGCTGCGGACCTGCTGCTGACCATGTTCCACAAGTCATTCGACTATCTGGAGATGGAGTTCGCCGGCGCGGTTCTGGTTCCGGGCATCACCCGCAAAGGTGAAGCCGCCTCGCGGCCAGACGTGCTCGCGGAGGCAGCAGCGCTTGGCCGGCTTCTGGCGCGGTAGTCAGCGAACGCCTCGATGATCAATAGCGGCGCATGGGTCGCGCTCAGGGGAGCGCTCCTACCCGCGACACGAGCCAGGTTCTGTGACACGCCAGGAGCGCTCCTACCCGCGATGCCAACCTGCTTTGTGATGCGGTAGGAGCGCTCCCCATGCGGACGTTCCGTCCGCCGCGCATGCCGGCCATTGATGCAGTGACGGCGGCGGACTGGACGGCGGCGGGGATTTGTGCGCACGAGTCGGCTATGAATGGCGGCGAGGCGGTGGAGGTGCCGGAGTTTGGTTAGGGGAAGGCAAGTGTTGTCGCGTGGCGGATGCCGCGTCCCCGCGTACTGTGACCAAGGAGAGGTCTTGCATGCCCATCAAAGTGGCCATCATCGGCGCCGGCTCCATCGGCTTCACCCGTGGTCAGGTCCGCGCACTTCTGACTGTCCCTGAACTACAGGATACTGAGTTCGCTTTCACCGACATCAACCCGCAGAACCTGGACATGGTCTACCAGCTCTGCAAGCGGGACATTGAGGCCGCCGGGCTGCCTGCTAAGGTGTCTGCAACTACCGACCGGCGCGAGGCTTTCCGCGATGCCGACTATGTCTTCTCCTTCGTGCGCGTGGGTGGCCTGGAGGCCTTTGCTACCGACATTGACATCCCGCTGAAGTATGGCGTGGACCAGTGCGTCGGCGATACGCTGGCACCGGGCGGGATCATGTACGCCCAGCGCACCATTCCGGCGCTGCTCGACTTCTGCAAGGACATCAGCGACGTTGCCAAGCCCGGCTGCGTCTTCATCAACCACTCCAACCCCATGGCGATGAACACCTGGGCCTGCAGCAAGTACGGCCATGGCGTGCAGACTATCGGCCTGTGCCACGGTGTCGAGGGCGGGCACTGGATGATCGCCAAGGCCCTGGGTATCCCGTGGCAGGAGATTGACATCGTTTGCGCGGGGATCAACCACCAGACGTGGTATGTGCGCGTGGAGCACAAGGGGGAGGACCTGACGGGGAAGATTCTGGAGGCCTTCGAGAACCATCCGGAACTGTCGAAGACCGAGAAGGTCCGCATTGACATGATGCGCCGCTTCGGGTACTTCAGCACCGAATCTAACGGGCATCTGAGCGAATATGTGCCGTGGTACCGCAAGCGGCCTGAAGAGATCGAGAAGTGGATAGACCTCGGCTCATGGATCAATGGGGAGACCGGCGGCTACCTGCGGGTCTCGACCGAGGGGCGCAACTGGTTCGAGCACGACTTCCCGAACTGGATGAAGGAGCCGCCGTGGACCTTTGAGCCCGACAAGCGCGGCCATGAGCACGGCTCGTACATCATCGAGAGCATGGAGACGGGGCGGCTGTATAGGGGGCATTTCAACACCGTCAATCGCGGAGTCATCACGAATCTGCCCGATGATTGCGTGATCGAGGCCCCGGGCTATGTGGACGCGCTGGGGCTGCACATGCCGGTCATCGGCGACCTGCCGCTCGGCCCCGCCGCCGTCTGCAACGCCTCGGTCAGCGTGCAGCGTCTTGCGGTCGAAGCCGCCGTACATGGCGACGACCAGCTTCTGCGGCAGGCGATGATGATGGACCCGCTCACCGGCGCGGTCTGTAACCCGCCGGAGATCTGGCAGATGGTGGACGAGATGCTGGTGGCGCAGGCGCAGTGGCTGCCGCAGTACTCCTCGGCCATCGCGGAGGCGAAGGAGCGGCTCGCGGCCGGTAATCTGGTGCCCTTGCGGCCCACACCTGGGATCAAGTTGCACACGAAGACGATAGAAGAGATGGCGCAGGACCGGGAAGCTGCCACCAAAGCCGCCGCCGAGGCCGACAAAGCCAAAGAGCGTCCGGCGGCAGACAGTAAGGAGCAGAAATCGTGAACGATCAGGTACAGAAGTGTTGGGACGTTGCGCTGGCGATGCTGAAGCCGACGCAGGCGCAGCTTGAGCACGGTCTGGAGTTGCACCGGGCCTCTGTGGTATGCGACACCTATGGCTTCGCGCCGAATGCCGCGCTGGATGGCGACGCCCTGGCCAAGGCGATGGAAGAGGGAGCCTCGGACGCCGAGATTGCGGACATGCGCGAGGACATGGGGATGACCCGCTGGGCCACTGTCCCGCAGGAACGCGAGGAGTTCAAGGCGGCTTTCGACTTCGCCGGGGTAACGTGCATCTACCAGAACGCGGGCGAGGAAGGCCAGGACCCGCTGCGCCTCATCAAACGTCTGGCGCGCTTCACCTACTCGACCGACCTGATGCGGGACTTCGTGGCGCGGGCCGCGACACCTGATGACATCCTCGCCGCCCACAAAGAGGGCCGGCACTGCCTGTACTTCACCGGCAACGGTGTGCCGCTGACCCAGCACTGGGTCAGCCCCGAGGAGGAAATGCGCTACATACGCATCTTCTTCCAGCTCGGCATTCGCATGATGCACTTGACCTACAACCGGCGCAACATGATCGGGGACGGCTGCGCCGAACCCGCGAACGGCGGGTTGAGCGACTTCGGTCGCAAGGTCATCGCGGAGATGAACCGCCAGGGCGTGCTGGTGGATTGCGCCCACTCCGGTTGGCAAACCAGCCTCGAGGCGGCACAGACGTCAACAAAGCCCATGGTGGCCAGTCACTCGGCCTGCGCCGCCTTGCAGCACCACCACCGCGGCAAGCCCGATAACGTCATACGGGCCATCGCCGACACGGGCGGGTACATTGGCATCTGTGCCGTCCCGGCGTTCCTGGGCGGCCGCGGGACGATCGTGGACTTCATAGACCACATCGACTACGTCAAGCGCAACTATGGCGCTGATTATGTCGGCATCGGCACAGATACGTCGTACGTGCCGGCGCGGCAGAGCGAGGAATGGAAGAAGCTACCCTCCCGCGGGCCACAGCGCAAGCGCTGGTGCAATTTCTGGTGGGAGAATGACCCGCTGCACGATCCGAAGTGGCAGAAGGAGGAACAGCATCAGAGTCTCGGGTGGACTAACTGGCCGCTCTTCACAGTCGGCATGGTCCAGCGCGGGTACTCTGACGAGGACATTCAGAAGATCATCGGCGGCAATATGCTCCGCGTGGCGCGCGCGGTACTTTGAGGTACCAAGGAACCTTATTCTGCCTTTGACTCACCAATCTCTGTTATGAACTTGCTTTTTACCGGTACCGGAGCCGCTGACTACGAGACTGTCTTCAAATGCAGTTGCGCAAACTGCACCGCGATTCGCACGCGTGGAGCGCGCAATCTGCGGCACTATGCCAGCCTGTTAATCAACGACTCGATCCTGCTGGACTGCGGGCCCACCGTCCCCTGGCGGTTGGCTGAGTTGGAGGCTTTGCCCGCGCACGTTGAGGCCCTGGTGCTCACGCACTCGCATGAGGACCACCTCGACGTGCCGGCGGTTGAGGCCCTGGTGCGGGCGCGTGGCGACGGCTTGCTGCCGGTCTATGGCAACGCGGCCTGCATGGCGAAGCTCGAACGCGTGGCAGGGCTGGCGCTGCATCGCGTTACGCCCCTGGAACCCGTCAAGGTGAAGGGGCTGACCCTCATTCCCGTGGCGGCCAACCACATCATCGAGGAAGAGGAGACGCTCAACTGGGTGATTGAGGAGCAGGGCCGCACGATGCTCTATGCCACCGACACCGGCTGGCCGCTGCCGCAGACGTGGGACGCCCTGCAGGAGCATCGGTTCGACGGCATAGTGGCCGAGGCTACTTTCGGGATGCTCAGGCCTGAGGATCATCCCGGCTACATGACCTACCACATGAACTGGCCGGGATTCCTGCGTCTCCGCGACGAGATGATCTCGACCGGGATGATCGCCCACGAGACGCCCTTCATCGCCACCCACCTCAGCCAGCACCACATAGCGCCGCATGACGATTTCGCGCGCAACGCCGAGCACCCGGTTCGCATCGCCTACGATGGGCTGACACTGAACCTGTGAAGCAAAAGAAAGAGCCCTCGCAAGAGGGCTCTTTTCACATCCGCTGAAGCCGCTTCTCCCTGTCTACTTCCCCTAAGCCTGCTCCAGATACTCATTAATGGCCGCTGCGGCCCTCCGGCCCGCCCCCATCGCCTCGATCACTGTGGCGGCTCCGGTGACGATGTCTCCGCCCGCATACAGCCCCGGGATGTTGGTGGCGCCGCTCTCAGTGTCGGCCACGATGTACCCGCGTTTGTTGAGCCCCAGGTCCGGCGTGGTGCTGGAGATGAGCGGATTGGCGCCGGTGCCCACCGCGATGATGGCAACCTCGAGCGGCAACTCGAACTCCGAGCCCTCAATCGGCACGGGGCTGCGCCGCCCACTCTCATCCGGCTCGCCAAGCTCCATCTTCTGGATCACGGCGCCCCGCAGCTTCATCTGCTCGTCGCCCAGGAACTCCACTGGCGCGGCGAGCAGCATGAACTCGATACCCTCTTCCTGCGCGTGGTGGATTTCCTCGCGCCGGGCGGGCATCTCATCCATCGTCCGCCTGTACACGATGATGGAGCGCTTGGCTCCCAGGCGCTTGGCGGTCCGCGCCGCATCCATCGCCACGTTACCGCCGCCCACCGTGATAACCGTCTCGCCCAGCATGATCGGGGTGTGACAGTCCTCGCAGTAGGCCTTCATCAGGTTGGCGCGGGTCAGATACTCATTAGCCGACAGCACACCGATGAGATCCTCCCCCGGCACGCCCAGGAATTTCGGCAGGCCGGCGCCCGTGCCTACAAAGACCGCGTCGAACTCCTCAAAGAGCTCCTCAATGGTCTGTATCTTGCCCACAACAAAGCTCGTGCGGAACTCCACGCCCAGCTTCTTGAGGTAATCCACCTCTTCGCGCACAATCTGCTTGGGCAGGCGGAACTCGGGGATGCCGTAGACCAGCACCCCGCCGACCTCATGCAGGGCTTCCAGGACGACAACCTGATGCCCCGCCTTGGCCAGATCCGCCGCGCAGGCGAGCCCGGAGGGCCCTGAACCGACAATGGCAACCTTCTTGCCTGTGGGCGTCACCGGTTCCGGCACCTGCACGGCCCCCTGCTCGCGCTCGTAGTCCGCCACGAACCGCTCCAGCCGCCCCACAGCCACCGGCTCGCCCTTCAGCCCCAGCACACACTTCTCCTCGCACTGGGTCTCCTGTGGACAGACGCGGCCGCAGATGGCGGGCAGCGCGTTGGTTTCCTTGATCTTCCGCGCGGCCTCGACGTACTTGCCCGACTTGATCAGAGTGATGAAAGCCGGAATATCCACGTTAACCGGGCAGCCTTCGACGCAGCGCGGCTTCTTGCAGCCAAGACAGCGTGACGCCTCGACTACAGCGGTCTCCGGCGTGTAGCCGAGGGCTACCTCGTCAAAGTTGCAGCCCCGCTTGGTGGGGTCCTGCTCAGGCATAGGTTGGCGCGGAGCGCGCTCTGGTTTGGCATTGGCGCTCATCGGGCGTTCTCCTTCAGTCTGCAAGTATGCTCGTATTGCGCCCGCGCCTCGGATTCATGTTCGCGATAGACCTTCTGGCGGGCCATGAGCTTCTCAAAGTCCACCTTGTGGCCGTCAAACTCCGGACCATCCACGCAGGCAAACTTCCGCTCGCCGCCCACCTCAACCCGGCAGCCCCCGCACATGCCGGTCCCGTCAATCATGATGGGGTTGAGGCTGACCATCGTCGGGATGCCCGGCTCGCGCGTCATGTTCGCCACCGCGCGCATCATCGGCGCAGGGCCGATGGCCAGAACGAAGTCCACCTTGGGGTATTCCTGCAGCATCTGGCCCAGCATGTCTGTAACCATGCCGTGGTGGCCGAGAGTGCCGTCATCGGTGCAGATCTCAACGCGGCTGCAGAACTTCTCAAGCTCCTCCACGAGAATTACGGCATCCTTGGTGCGAGCGCCGTTGATCGCGATGACGGTGTTCCCCGCTTCGCTCAGCGCGCGGGCGATGGGCACCACCGGGGCGACGCCATAGCCGCCGCCGACCACGATGCACAGCCCGTACTTCTCGATGTGCGTGGGCTGGCCCAGCGGCCCGGCGATCTCTTCCAGCCCGTCGCCAACCTGCAACTCCGCAATACGCATCGTGGAGCGGCCTACGGCCTGGAAAACGAGCGTGATGGTACCGGATTCGAGACACGAGTCGACGATGGTCAGCGGGATGCGCTCGCTGTCCTTGTCGAGCATCACGATCACGAATTGCCCCGCCTTGCGTTTTCTGGCAATGAGAGGGGCGCGGACGCGAATGAGATAGGTGTTAGGCGCGAGTTCGCGCTTTTCGACAATTTCATGCATAGTCATCGGCCTCATCTTTACGGCAAACTGGCGTACTATATGCCCCGCCGCCCGTCCCAAATCCTGCTACTTGTCATTCCTGATCTTTACGTTATCCAGGTAAAACACACTCGGACCGTTGGCATTGCTCACAAATCCCACCCAGGTCAGCTTCTTCCACTTCTCGCTGCCGAGAGGCAGTCCCGCGAAGCGCTGGGCTTGCTGGCCCGGAAGGGTAACAGAAAGCTGCCATGTGGGCTGCCCGAGCTTGGCCTCGATCTCATAGTGAACCCACTGCCCCACCGGTACCTGAACGACTTCCTTCTCCCCAACCCGGACCTTTCCCTCAACGATGTTCAGGCTGGGGCCGACGAGGTAGGGGTTCACCGACCAATCCCGGTACTCGTGCCACACCATCGCGCCCTCCTCGAGCCGCAGGTCGAAGCTGCAGCGCGCGGTGCCCTCCTGGTAGTCCATCGTGTAGACGAGATGCGGGTCAAAGGTGTATTGCAGGCCAGCCACGTCGGTGAACTTGAGGCTCTTGGTCCCGCTGGCCGCGACTTTGTCGGTAACAGTGATCGAGTCGCCCCTATGCTCCAGGTTAGCGGTGCCATACACCGGCGGCGAACCCGCTGGTTGCTCCTCAAAACCATCATCCAGCACGAAAGGCGGGGGCGGCGGCGGGTCTGGCGCGAACTCAACCGCGGCGAAGCTGCGACGGGCTTTGCCGGTCCACGTCGGGTCACCGTACAGCCCGGCCTTCGTGTAGTCAAACGGCTTGAAGCCGATCTTGGGCGCCGGAGAGTCGGGCAGCAGCGTGAAATCATGCCGGTCCGGGTCCTTGAACTTCGGATCGGCAACAATGGAGTCCTTGTCCTGCCCGAGAGCCTGCCACTGTTCGAGGGTTAGGCCGAGGAAGTCCAGAGGCTTGCCGGAAGCGTCCCAGTAAAGGTTCTTGTTGAAGACCATCTTCCGGTCCCCCAACGCCTTCGCGTAGAAGAGGTCGCCGCTCTTGAAGTAGACGATGTTGTTTTCGAACGTGAACCCCAAATGCGGCTCGATGCGACTGTACTGGAGCTGGTAGTCGCGCCCGCCGACAAACAGGTTGTTGCGGACGGTGTTCTCCTTGCCGTAGTGCAGGTTGTACGTCATGTCCCGCGTGTCGTAGACGAGGTTATTCTCCATCGTGATGTGCGTACTGCCCTCGTCATTATACAGCCCCAGTCCACCCCAGCCGTACTTGTCGTACGACCACACGTCATGGATCACATTGTTGCTGACCGTCGTCCCGTCGCTGATCCCCAGTGTGTACACGGCCCCCATGTCGCTCAGCACTCCCCACCCGAGGTGGTGGATGTGGTTGAACTCGATCTTGTTGCGCTTGGCGATGGTGTCCCGGTAGCCCCAGCTCCAGCCCACCGAAACGCCGCTGTAGAACATGTCGCTGATGTCGTTGTGGGTAATCTGGTTATCGCTGCTCTGCCCGATCCATACGCCGATAGCGCCCGGGAAGGTCCGCCCCCCGCCGGTGATGAGGTTGTTGTCTGCGACGCAAGCATGCGTCTGCTCGGCCGGGTCGGGCCGGATGATGGCCTCGCCGATCTTGATGCCGCCCGCGCCGAGATCACGGAACTCCGACTCCTGCACCTTGCAGTCCCGGCAGCCCGTGCGGAACCACAGCCCATACGCACCGCCCGTGTGCTGCACGCGGCAGGCGTCGAAGGTCACGTTCCGCGCCCCATCCACCATTACCGCCGCCGGGACGGTGACCGCCGCCTGGCCGTCACCATGGCCCTCGGGGGCCAGAACATAGCCGCAGAAGGCGAAGTCCAGATCGCGAAACGTCACATGCTCGACGTACTGCCCGGCGAGCGCGTCGCCCTTGAGATCCACGAAGTGGTCCAATTCCGATGCAACCACCGTCGCCGTCGCCATGTTCTGCCCGGCGAAGGGTATCACGCTCAGCGTTCCGTCGCGGTCGAGATACCATTCGCCCGGCGCATCGAGCGCCGCAGGGACGTTCTCGATGTGATACCGCTGATTAGGGCTGAGCCACTGAAAGACCCACGGCGCGTTGCCGGTGAGAATGACCGTCCCGGTGTCCGGATCAACGGACTGGATGCGGTGGCGCGAGACCTCCCAGGCGTGATAGGCGACGACATTCGCGTCCTTGAGCTGATCGGGAGAGAGCCCCTTCAAGTCAGCGAGGTCCTCGGGGTTGGCACGGAAGGCGCGGCGGCTGAGGTCCACCGGCGCTCCGCTAGCGTCAGTGCCATACGGGTGCTTCGCCTTGACATAGAAGTACCGCGGTACGGAGGTGTCGCCCATGCGAACCATGTTGGGGCTGCAGGCGCGGACGCCGCGATAGCCGTTGATCCACAGTTGCTCGAAGTACCGCTTGCCTGCGGCGACCTCGGGAAGCTGCGTGCGCCAGATGCCGTCGGCCCCGCGCTTGAAGCCTGTGATCTTGAACCCGCCGGTGAAGATCGTCTTGTCCGGCAGGCCCTGGTAAGTGATGGGTGCGGCGGCGGTCCCGGAATCCTCAGGGGTGAGCACAAAAGGCTCCTGCAGCTTGTAAGCCCCGGGAGCTAGCTTGACAACAACCGGCTCAGTCAGCGGCCCCGCTGCCTTGAGCTTGCGGATGGCGTCGCGCGCCCCGGTTAGCGAGGCCACGGGGCCGTCCGTTCCGGCGCGGTTGGCCGTCTGCAGACTGCCTGACCAACCGTCCCGCCCGTTCGGCGCGACGAAAATGGTGGCGGCAGGCAAGGCAGAGCACAACACCACAACAGCGGCTAACACAAGCAGACAGCTCAGTGTTCGCATGGGTCAGGCTCCTCGGGTGTGGGCTGCACGCAATGCGACAGGGAGGGGCATCCGGCCCCTCCCACCAAAGTCGACAACCATCGCTACGCGGTCGGGCTAGGGCGCGAGTTGCACGTCAGTGGCCATGATGAGCCCGAGTCGGGCGTTCGCCGGTACGCCGTGGCTGCCGATGCTGATCGTGCTCAGGCGCCCCAGGTCCAGCATGCCGTTATCGTCCTTCTGGCCCCAACTCGCCAACTTGAAGTCCGAGAGTGGCAGGCTGATCTCGGTCCAGTCCGCGACCGACTGGGCTGGTAGTTCCACGTAGTAAGTCGCGCCACCGTGCTCGGTCAGTTGAATGAGTAGCCGCATCCCCTGCGGTATCTCGCCCCTGAACTTGAAGCGCAGGAACCTATAGCCCTCCGCGTCCTCGAGTGCTAGCGGGGTCGAAGGGATAGCATACATATGCTTGCCCGCCGGGACATTGAACTCATACTTGAGCGCCGGAGCGCCCCCCGGCCCCTCGGGCACAACCTCAAGCTTCGTTTGGATTGCCGTGTCATGCCCATCGCCCCACTTCCCGCCATTTTCCGGCAGCAGGCTGATGGGCTTCGTCGGCACGGCGGCTTCATCCGTAAAGCGGGCGGAGGTCACTGTCGCCTTGCCCTCGGCCGGGCCATCGAAGATGAAGCCAACCCATACCCGATTCACGTTCGGCCACTCGAGCTGTCCCGAAGCATCGCTGCTGAAGGCGGTCTGCATGAGAGCAGCTACGGAGAGCCGTGCCTGGGCCTCAGCGCCGGTTGCGACAGGGTTGCTGGAGAGCTTGTACCAGCACCCGCCGTCCTTCTCATAGGCAAGCACTGCCAGCCGCGGCGCATTGCCCTTGCTGAGGTCAACCCGGTAGGCAACCTCAAGGGCCTTCGCCCCCGACGGATCAGAGGCAGGAGTGCCGACAAACGCCAGCAGACGGCGTTCCTCCGAAGACTTCACGAACGTCACCGCGGAGCCGGAGACAGTTGTCGTGAAGCCCGCACTGGTAGCCAGCCGGAGGTCTTTGACGGGTACGTTCACAGCGGCGACAGCGGGCACGGCCAAGGCGAGGATGAGAAGAGACAGAAGAACCAAGCGCATGGTGTTGTCACTCCTTTGGTCATGGGCGATGCTATCGCGCCATCGCCGTCCAGCCACCTGACTTTCCATTCCCGCTTCCCCCGCGCATGTCCTTCAGGGCTTGTTGCTGATCACAAAGTCGTCAAACCAGAACTGCTGGTCCTTCTTCCCGTTGGCATTGGTGTAGAAGTAGAACGTGTGCAGCAGCTTGACCTCAGGCCAGACCTGCCGGATCGTGCGCACATCCACCGTAATCTCGTGCCACTGGTCGTCATCCACCAGCGTGTAGGTCTTCGTATCGAGGTTGTTCGTGGCGCGGCTGGCGGTGCCCCCGACATACATGGTCGGATAGGGCCGCTTCTCGGTCTGGAAGGCATCCAGACGCAGCCCCACCGGCGTTCCCGCCGGAATGCGGTATGCGAACTTCACGAATGGGAAACGGTCAATGTCCCACCACGGCGGCTGGATGAGCGCGCTCAGTGTGGACTGGTCGGCGGTGGCAAATAGCCGCAGCGAACGCTTCCCCGTTGCGGCGGTGGTGGCGTCAACCTGCGCCGCGGCGTTGCGCTGCCGGTGAGCGTACCACCAGTAGAACCACTGCTCGAGATTCTCCGCCTCAAAGCCACTCTTCACGAAGGGTTCTGTCGCAGTCTCCATCGTCTCGATCCGCAGGTCAGGCGTCGGCTTGGGCGCCAGATACCACGGCTGCTTCTCCGCGCTCGCCTCATACGCCCCGGCGTCCGGCGCCTTACCGACATACGGCAGGGTCACCGCGTCCCCCTTGTTCCACTTCAGGTTGCGGTCGAGCTCCAGCGTGTTCGCCTCGACGTCAGCCTTCACAACCCGCGCCTGCACCTTCGCCGCGCCGATGAACAGCAGGTCGCCAATCTCCCCCGGTATCCCGAACCCGTCATAGAACATGCGCGCATCGCTAACGGGCAGGACCTTCCCCTGTCCCGCCTCGCGGGCGGTGGCGAGTGGCGCCCCCGCCTCGACCCCGGCGCTGCCTTTGCCCAGCCGGTAGTCGTCCGCCTCCGCCTTCACAAACTGCGGCTCACCGTCAAGATTCCCTACGAACTGCTCCGGCAGTTGGCCGTTCGCCTCGCCCGGTGTGCGGATCTGGCTCTTGGGTCGCTCTGCGATCTCCTGCGGCCATGCATACTTGATCGTCGGCGTGTTCGGCTTGCCAGCATGGAACAGGTTATGTACGAAGCGGTTGTCAGCGGCGATGTTGCCGCCAAGCGTCAGTTGCACCCCGTCGGCGTCGGGGTCGTTCCCGGCGAACAGGTTGTTCTGCAGCACGTTCCCGCGCACCATGTGCGGCTCGGGCTTGGCTGCGATGTCAAACATCTCAAAGCCCGACTCATAGTTGCGGTAGAAGGTGTTGTGGTACAGCCGGGAGTTGATCATCCCGAACGGATCGAGCTTCTCATACTGGTAGGCATGGATCGTCAGCGGCTGGTACCAGTTGCGGTAGACCAGGTTGCGGCGGAAGATGCCCTCCCAGATGAACAGCTTCGCCCGCCCATCCGCCGAGCCGCTGCCGTGGTAGCCGTTGGTGATGACGCAGCCTTCGATCAGCGTATGCGGCGCGGTGAAGAACTCGAAGTTCCGGCCCCAGCGGCAGTTGAACACACACCGCCGCACGACGTTGTAGGTTGAATCAAACCAGACCAGGAACGGGTCGTGCCCCGCCTTCCCAAAGCGGCAGTCCTGCACCACATTATGGCTGGAGCCGTACAGCCCGAACATGTTGCCGCCAACCATGCCGTTGGCATCAAGCTGTATGGCGCGCGACACGTCGAGATTCTCAAAGCGGCAGTAGTGGCTGTTGACGACGTTGGCGGGCTGGTAGGCCCCGCCGCCGTTCTGCATCCGGCAGTTGCGCACGACGCAGTTGCGGCACTCTGCAATCTGCAGCCACATCTGCGGCGAGGGCGGAGCAAAGTCGAAGCCGTCGAGCACGATGTAGCTGCGCTCCTTCAACCGTGCGCAGGTGTTCATGCCGTCAGAGGATTTCCCACCGCCGACCAGCCGCGCCGCGAGTGGCTTCTCGGACCGGTACGTGATGGGCTTACCCGACTCACCTGACACGGCCGGCTCCAGGCACCCCGTGTAGTCTCCCGCCAGCAGCGTCACAGTGTCCCCCGGCTGCACCACGGCATTGGCCTTAGCCAGCGTCTGCCACGGCGCCACGCGGCTACCCGCGGCTTCGTCCTTGCCGGTGGGGGAGAGGAAGTACTCCTTGCCCAGCGCCGGCAGGCATAGCACGATGAAAAGCACTACGATTTCAATACGCATGATACTCACTTGATCCCAAAGTAATCCCGGTACGCTGCCAGGTGCGCCAGGAACAGCTCCGTCTTCACGCTCTCATGGATGCAGTTGCCGGACATGATGATATGCCCGCCGTTGCCCCACCCGTCCTTGATACACTGCATGGTATGTGCCCGCACCTGTTCCACGGTTCCCGAGGTCAGCGTATGCCGGATGTCGATGTTGCCGATGAACGTCTTCTGCGGGTACTCCCGCTTCAGCCGCGCCAGGTCCATCCCGGCCGCGAAATCCATCTCCTCAAACCCGTCCACCTCGGCCGTTACGAGGAAATCCTCAATCACCGGCCACAAGTCGCCGTCGGAGGCATTACTGGTGTACACCCCCAGCCGGTGGCATTCCCGCGACTGCTCCCTGATATTCCCGGCAATGAACTCGCGGTAGTCGGCCGGGCTGCACATCGGACCATGATCCGACGCAAGATCCCCACCCAGTCCGATCACATCCGCCCCCTCCGTCACATACTGCCGCGCCCGCGCGATCCCCGCCGCACACCCCCGCCGGTAGTGCTCCGCAATCAGGTCGCGGTCGGTGACAAACCACTCCAGCATGTGCCGCGGCAGCGTCGCCACTCCGACGGTATATGCCGAGCAGAAGACCGGCAGGTCCATGCCCTTCTCGGCCATGATCCGCTTGGCCTCGCGCAGCATCAGGAAGTTGCTCTCCGCCAGCGGCACCGGCTCCGGCGCCGGTTCCGACAGCGCCCGCCGCATCGCCGCTTCCTGCGCGGCCGGGCTCACCCGCGGCGCCCCCTCCTGCCAGGAGCGGATCCACCCGCTCGCCATGCGCTGCTGAAAGTAGCTCCCCGTGCGCCACGTCGTCTCATCCACCCGCACCGGCCGCTCCCCCGGCGGCCCCCCGCATGGGTCGAGGCGGATCATGTCGAACCCCAGCACCTCCGCCAACTCAACCTCATCCGCCGCCGCCTGCTTGATCAGTCCCTCCCAGTCCCCCTCCGCCAGCCGCGTCATGCGGTAATCGAAGTTGCTCGACGCGCAAGGCCGCCCCAGCAGCTCATCCGCCGCGGGGGACTTGATGAGCTTCTCCCAAATCGGCGTCCGATCCGGCTCGCGATGCTCAAAAGCCGCAACGATACGTTCGCGTGAAGTCATGCCAGCAGCCTCAGACGCGTGGTAGGCACGCTCCGCATGCCGGAACCTGCTTCAGTGAAGCAGCTCCCTCAGGACCTTCGCTCTTCACCCGAACAAACCTCCACCGTCCCAGGTAGGTCATCCCCCTTCCGATGCGGAAACGTGCCACCATGAGCAGTCTCGGCCTCGCCATCATCGGCGCCGGCAAGCCCAACATTGCCACCCAGCAACACCTCACGGAGGCTCACCCATGAAACTAGCCGTCATCGGCCTCGGCATCGGCAAAGTCCACGCCCAGGTCATCCACGACGCCCCCGACTTCGAACTCGCCGCCGTCTGCGACCTCGACGAGGCCAGGGTCAGCGAATGCGCCAGCCGACTTGGCACCCGCGCGTACACCGATTGGCAGCAGATGGTCAACGAGACCCGCCCCGATGGCGTCTGCCTCTGCACGAACCCCAAGTCCCACCTGCCCCTCGGCAGTGCCCTGGCCGGGTGCGGCGTGAACGTTCTCTGCGAAAAGCCCATGGCCCCGAACGTCGAGCAATGCCTCGCTCTCGCCGAGGCCTGCGAGCGGGCCGGCGTCACCCTCATGATCGCCCAGAAGAAGCGCTTCGCCCCCGCCATCGCCTTCCTCAAGGAGCACCTCAACGCTGACTTTGGCAAGCCCCTCTCGCTCAACTACCGTTACCACCCCGGTCAGGTGCCGATGAACTGGTTCTGGCAGGAGGACGACGGTGGCGGCCCGATCCTTGAGAACGCCGTCCACGTCTTCGACACCCTCCGGTATCTCATCGGCGACGTAAAGACAGTCCGGGGGATCGGCGGCAATATCCTCAACCGCGACCGCGCCGGACAAGTTGACCTCGCCCTCGGCCTGCTGGAGTTCGAGAACGGTTGCGTCGGCGCCGTCGAGCTTGGGACTGCCTCAGAGTGGGCCATGGCGGACGAGGAGTTCTATCTGGCCTGCGAGCACACGGTCGTGCGCTCCCGTGGCGGTTTCGACCGCCCCAGCGAGATCCTCTACCTCAACCGCGCCGAGGCCAAGCCGCAGACCTTCTGTGTTGACTACGAGGGGGCAAAGGGGTCTCAGGACTTCGAAGCGGAGATACGTCACTTCGTGGAGTGCATTGAGAAGAAGCAGCAGCCGCTCATCACCGGTCGCGACGCCGCAAAGTCAATCGCGGTCTGCCAGGCCATGAAGCGCGCCGTGCGCGAGGGTACCACCATCGAACTCTAGCCGCTCCAGGGCTGCACGAAGCCGCATTGCAGAAAACGGGGACGGAGCCTTTGCGCGCTAACAGCTCTCGCCGTATCAACCAACTAATCGCCGCGCAAAGGCTCCGTCCCCATTTTGACCAATCAGGTCCGCGTCTCAGCCTACCCCTTCACCACCGTAAACGTCGTCTCGATCTTAGCCACCTTCCCCAGCATCGCGTACGCGGAGCAGTACTTTTCCTCCGACATCTCAATCGCCTGCGCCAGCTTCTCCTCCGAGACCTTCCCCTCCACAATATGCTCAATTCGGATATGCGTGAAGACCTTCGGGAAGTCCTCGGCCCGCTCTCCGCTGATCCTGATCTGATAGCCGGTCATCTCCTGCCGCATCTTCTTGAGCAGGTGCACCACGTCCATCCCCATACAAGTGGCATTGCCGACCAGCAGCATCTCCATCGGCCTCGGCCCCGCATCCTCCCCGCCATCCTCAACCGAGACATCGAGCACCAACTCATGCCCCGTCCCGGTCTGCACCTGGAACTTCAGGCCCTGCTGCCACTGCGCCTCTGCCGTCATTATCTCAGGCATTCCATAACTCCATTACCGTTTTGCTTTTGCTTCGCCCATGCCTGCGAGATTTCCTGCCCTCCGCACAATCAGAAGGACCTTTCCCGCCCAGGCGGAATCTACACTAACTGACGGGAGGGTTCCTGATGAAGCTTCTGCCGGCCCTGGCCGTGCTCTTTGCCGCCTCCGTGCTCTATGCCCAGCCCCAGACCTTCCAGCAGTCCTGGCAGGAGGGCAACCGCCTGCACTCCCGCGGCCAGTATGACGAGGCCCTCGCTGCCTACGAAGCCGCCTTACGCTCAGCCCAGACCGACCAGCAGCGCGCCCAGGCCCTCTTCTCCGCCGCCAAAGTCCAGCTTGCCCGTAAGGCCCCCGCGCAGGCCCTCGAATGCTACCGCCAGGCCTACGCGCTCAAGGACCTCAGCCCCAACTACCGCCAGATGCTCTTGCGCCAGATGGCCTCGCTACAGCGCCAGATGGACGACCCCGACGCCGCGCGCCAGACCTACGAGCAACTCCTCGCGCAACTCACCGACCTTGACGACCGCCTGCCCGTGCTGTTTGCTCTCGTCGACCTCGAAACCCATGAAGGCCTTACCGACCAGGCCCTCGACCGCCTCCGCAAGGCCCTGCCAGAAGCCAAAAACAGCCCCCTGCTGCCGGAACTCTACCAGCGCCTCGTCCGCCTGCAGGCCCAGACCGGGGACCTCAAAGCCGCCGACGCCACGGCCCGCGAGGCGTGGAAGCGCTTTCCCGAGCGCCTCGACGTCATCTGGACCCTCGTGCGCGCCTACGAGGAGGCCCAGCAGTACAACGAGGCCGCCAACCTCCTCCAGGAAATCATCCTCCGTCAGCCCCAGTCGCCCGAGGTCTTCCAGCAACTCTATGACCTACGCCGCCAGCAAGAGAAGCTGCCAGATCTCGTCAAATGGCTCAATACTCAGGCTCGTACCTACAACCTCGAAACCATCTGGCTCGATTACCTCGCCCAGCTTTGGGAGTGGGAGAACGACGCAGAGGCCGCCCTGCGGGTCCGCGAGCAGATTGTCCAGCGCCGACCCACCAACCCCCAGGTCCTCACCGCCGCCGGCCACGCTGCCCTCCGCGCCAAGAGCTACGACCTCGCCGCCAAGTGGTTCGAGCAAGCCCTCGGCATCACTCCCGAGGACGAGTCCCTCGTCGAGGCCCTCGGCGAAGTCCAACTCGCCCGCGGCAACCGCGATCTCGCCCTCGCCACCTGGAAGCAGGGCCTCAAGTACCGCCCCGCCGACCCGCAGTCAACCCAGCGCCTTGCCCGCCTGCTCATGGCTCACGAGCTATATGACGAAGCTGCCAAGCTCTACCAGGAAGGCCGCACCGCAACTGCCACGCCGACCCTCTTCGCCGCCGATCTCAGCCTGATCTACGAGCGCCTCGGCGACATCCCCGCCGCCGTCCGCGAGTACCTGACGGCGCTCACTCCCCAGAACGGGCGCGCTGCGCGTCCCGAGCGGCTCTATGACCTCGCCGAGAAGGACGAGGCCCGCGCCGCCGTGATCGCCACCCTCAGCGCGGTCTCACCGGACAAGCTCCCCTTCGACGCTCTCGCCGTCCTCGTCTACGCCCGCGCGTTGGATGGCACAGACCTCGACGAGGCCCTGAGGCCTCTGCTAACGGCCCCACAGTCGGCTGACCGCACTCCCAACCTCAACAGCCTCCTCATGCGCCTCGCCGCCCGCTTCGAGCAAAACGAGCGCCCGCGGCCCGCCATGCAGTGCTACCGCCGCCTGCTGACCGGCCAGCCCACCAGCGACTACACCGCAGGCATCGCCCTCCGCCTCGCCGAGCTCCTCAACCAGACCGGTGAGTGGCAGGAGTCCCTGAAGACCCTCCAGGCCCTCGATCTCAAGCTCCTCTCCCCGCCGCTGGTTTCCACGGTGGCGTTCGAGATCGGTGACCTCCTCCTCCGCCGCGCCCACCGCCCCACCGACGCCATCGGTGCCTTCGAGTTGGCCCTGCAGAAGAGCGACACTGGTCGCACCGCCCTCCGCGCCCGCTGGGGGCAGGCCGACGGCCTTTTCGCCCTCGGCAAATATGAAGACGCCCTCGCCTCATACGAGCAGCTACTCACCCACGAGGTGCCCGACGAGCCCGACTACGTCCCCGGCGCCATGCCCCGCCACCTCGCGCCTTTGCCTGCCGAGGACTACGCCGCCTACCAGCAGGCCGAAGCCCTGTTCCGTCAGGCCAGGCCCGAGGCCGAGGCCGACTTCCGTCGCCTCGCCGCCGAGCATCCCGCGAGCCCGCACGCCAACGACGCCCTCGAGCGCGTCCTGTTGCTGCAGAAGATGAAGACCGACGCCCCCGCCGCCGCCGCCATCCGCGAGGCCATCATCGCCAGTGATCGCGGCGACTCCGCTAAAGCCGAGCAGCTCCTCACCAGCCTGACCTCCCCCGCCCTGGGCGACGAAGCCCTCCTCCTGCTCGCCCGCCTCCAACTCGAGCAGGGCAATCGTCCCACCGCCATCGCCACCCTCGACCGCCTCGCCGCCACATTCCCCAAGAGCACCCTCGCCCCCCAGGCCCTCTACCTCGCCGCCATGACTAACTCCCTCGACAACCGCCCTGAAACCCTCCGACGCCTCCAAGCCCTGATCGCCACCTACCCCGACGCCCCTGTAGCCGAAGAAGCCCAAATAGCCCTCCGAGCCTGGTCCTCCCCACAATAGAAAAACGGATCCCAACCCAAGTCGGGATCCGTCCTTCTGAAACGATCAACGTCCCCCTCCAACTGTTTTCCGTTTTCCGTTTTCTGTTTTCGCCGTTGCCTCTACCATCAACGATCAGCGATCAACGCCGTCTCTCTCTACTTCCTCAGCGGACTCTTCTTGAAGCACAGGAACCAGTCCACGCACCTGTACCCCTGCTGGGTCGCCGTGGACACCCGCTCCGCTGCCGTCCCGCACGAACCCGGCGGCGGTACGATTACCTCATCCTCCGGCGTCCAATTCGCGGGCGTGGCGATCTTGTACTGGTCCGAAGTCTGCATGGCGATCAGCAGCCGCTTGAACTCGTCTATGTTGCGCCCATTGGACATCGGGTAATAGACCAACGCTCGGATGGTTGCCTGCGGGTCAATGAAGAACACGGCGCGCACCGCCTGCGTATTGCTCGCCGACGGCTGGATCATGCCATATTTGCGTGCCACGTCCATCCGCACATCTTCGATCAGCGGGAACGTCACCGAGACGTTCTTCATGCCCTTGTACTCTGCTTTCTCGGCAATCGTCCGAAGCCATGCGATATGCGAATACAGGCCGTCAACCGACAGCCCGATCAGTTCGCAGTTGAGCGCCTTGAACTCCGGCTGCATCGTCGCGAACGTCATGAACTCCGTCGTGCACACCGGCGTGAAATCGGCCGGGTGTGAGAACAATATGACCCACTTGCCCTTGTAGTCATCGGGGAACGTAATGTCGCCCTGCGTTGTCTTTGCAGTAAACGCCGGGGCCTTCTCGCCGATCAGCGGCATCCGCACTTGCTCGGTCTGCGCCATGACAGCCTGCGCGCAAACTGTCAGTGCGACCACGGCAACCATCATTACAACCGCCATCTTGCCCTTGCGCATGTGGTTCTCTCCATATCTCAGAATTTGCAGCCTAGTGATAGACTTCGTCTTCGTGTTGCGATGTTCACTCCACTCGCGTGGCAGGCATGCTCCGCATGCCGGAACTCGTTACGTGATCTCGGTAGGCTAGCACACCGGGGCCTCTGCACCATCCGCGAAGTCCACGCGGAAATGGGGACTGACCCCGCTTTCGCAACCTTCCCGGCATCAACCTCAAACCACCATGCGAAAACGGGGTCTGTCCCCACTTCCGCCGTCAGACCCGCCAACCCGCCTTGTCCGCGCGCCAACCTTGGCCTATAATGCCCGCAACCAGACGATCATGAAGAAGCCCATCACCACACTCCTGCTCCTCAGCCTCTGCGCCGTTGCCTGCGCTGAACCCACGCCGCCGCCCGCCCCCCGCCTGATGGTAGCAGGCAAGACTGTATCCCTGTCTCCCGCCGCCTCCTTGCAGGGGACCCAACTCATCGTCCCCTGGTCCACCGTCGCCACCGCCTGTGGCGCAAAGGCCAACTGGAACGCCACCTCCGGCACCCTCCGCCTCACCTCCGCCCGTGGCAAAATGCTCACCGCTGCCGCTGGAGCCAACTCGTTCACCTGCGACGGACGCGAGGTCTCCCTCCCTGTCCCGCTCCGGGTCACCGACGGCCAGCTTCTCGGCCCCCTCGGGCCCCTTGTCGATGCTCTCGACGCCGTCCTGCAATGGAACCCGCAAAAGCGCCTCGCCCAGGTCTGGGGCAAAGTTGTGAAGCTCGAAACCCGTGGCGACGACGATGGTGTCAGCGTCACAGCCATCACCTCACTCCCCGTCACCTCAAGCCTCACCCTGGTGGATGGCCCCCGCCGCGCCTTCTTCGATTTGCCCGGCACGTACCTTGGGCCGCAGCGCGCCGTGAACTACCTCAACCTCGCCGGCGTAAGGCGCGTCCGCTCCGGCCAGTTCACCCAGTCGCCGCCGCTCGTGCGCATCGTCGCTGACCTGGCCCCTCAAGGGCCTGCAGCGGCCTTCGAGCCGCGTGAGGACCGCTGCGGTGGGCGCCTGCTCATCGGCAAGACCCACGGCGACGAGCCGGTCATCGAGCGCAATGCCCCGCGCCTGACCAAAGTGCTCGCGCTCTCCCGGGGCAAAGACACTACCATCGTCAACGCCTACCTTACCGACCCTCTGGAGCCGGTATATGATGTCATGCGCCAGCCCTATCGCGTGCTCGTGGACCTCGCGGGCGCCGATGTGGCGCATGCTGACACGATCATGCCCGAGCCCGTCCCGTTTGTTGAAGAGGTCCGCGTCCTCGCCCAGGGCCGCCTGGTCTTTTACATGGGCGAGCTCGTCCCCTTCACGGTCAAGTGTCTCGACAACCCCACGCGCGTGCAGATCGTGTTTCAGCGAGACAGGCTGGCCGGCAAGACCATCATGGTAGACGCCGGACACGGCGGCAAAGATAGCGGCGCCCTGGGCCGCAAGCTCATGGAAAAGGACGTCAACCTGGACGTCGCCCGCCGCACCGCCCAGCGCCTCGCGCTCATGGACGCCAAGCCGTATCTCACGCGCGACAGCGACGTCTTCATAGACCTCTACGCCCGTCCGCGCATGACCAACCAACTACCGGCGGACCTGTTCGTAAGCGTCCACTGCAACGCCGGCTCCAGACGCGACCAGGGAGCGGGAACGCAGACCTACTTCTGCCATCCGCAGAGCAAGAACCTCGCGACCATCATGCAAGACAGCCTCGCGCCGCTTCTGGACCGTGAGGACGACGGGGTCTTCAAGGCCCGGTTCTGCGTCATCCGCGAAACAAAGATCCCGGCGGTGTTGGTGGAGCTGCTGTTCATAGACAACCTCACCGAGGAGAACCTGCTGTCCCAGTCCAGCATCCGCGACAAAGCGGCCCTCGGCATCAGCGAGGGCATCCGGCGCTACTACGAGGGCAGCAAATCCCTCCGCCCGGCCCAGCTAACAGAGCCCTCCGGCTAATGGCCGTTCGCCGGGAGCGCGTAGCGACGTCTGCGTCGCAGGGCATCCTTGCCCGCATCGGGGGCCGGCTGTAGGGCGGGGCTTGGCGATGTCCGCATCGCAGCTCGTACCCCGCCGGCCGTTATCACCGACCAACCCATCGCGTCCCCTGGAGGGGCCGAATGCCGACAGCCTCACCGTGGCATCCGGCCCATGCCGTTATCACCGACTAACCATCTCGCCTCAAATACAAGGAGCCTCAAATCGTGATCCGCTGTGACGGCCGTGAAAACAACGAACTCCGCAAATGCACCATCAAGCGCGGTATCAACCGCTACGCCGAAGGCTCCTGCCTGATAGCCATGGGCCAGACCAAGGTCCACTGCACCGCCAGCATCGAAGAGCGCGTCCCGCGCTGGCTGATGGATCAGGATCAGGGCTGGATCACCGCCGAGTACGGGATGCTCCCCCGGGCCACCTCCGAGCGCACCCAGCGCGAGGCCCAGCAGGGCCACGTTGGCGGCCGCACGATGGAGATCCAGCGCCTCATCGGCCGCAGCCTCCGCGCCGCTGCCGACCTGAAACTCCTCGGCCAGCGCACCATCACCCTCGACTGCGACGTTCTGCAAGCCGACGGCGGCACCCGGACCGCCTCCATCACCGGGGCCTTCGTAGCCCTCGCCGAGGCCCTCCACGCCCTGCAGCAAGCCAACCGCCTCAAGCGCTGGCCGCTGAAGGAGCAAGTAGCAGCCATCTCCCTCGGCATAGTATCCGGCGAGGTAATGCTGGACTTGTGCTACGAAGAGGACTCCTGTGCGGGGGTGGACATGAACCTGGTAATGATGTCCGACGGAAGGGCCATAGAGGTCCAGGCCTCAGCCGAAGGCAGCCCATACACCTTCACCGAACTGCAAAAGCTGATCGAGCTAGGAGTAGCCGGCAACAATGTCCTGTTCGAGAAGCAAAGAGAAGCTCTGGCCGGAGTAGGGCCGTACTAAGAGAATGAGTTCAAAGCTTGCGCCCAGAATGGGGACGGAGCCTTTGCGCGCCACCACGTGTCGCTGAACTCGATCACGGATCTTCGCGCAAAGGCTCCGTCCCCATTCTGACCACTACCTGGCATAATCCCGGGGGGACACCATGCCGAGAGCAGCACGGATCGTAGCACCGCAGTATCCACATCACGTCACTCAACGTGGCAATCGGCGGGCCAACGTCTTCTTTGGCGACGGGGACTACCAGCAGTACCTGATCTGGCTTGGCAAGTACGCCGCTGCGGCCAATGTCAAAGTCTGGGCGTACTGCCTTATGACTAACCACGTCCATCTCATCTTGGTCCCCAATGACGCTGATGGACTTGCCAGGTTGCTTCGCCCGCTGCATGCCCACTACTCTCAGTATGTCAACCTACAGCAGGGCTGGCGGGGCCATCTCTGGGAACAACGCTACTATTCCACTGTACTTGACGATGATCACCTGACCGCTGCCGTACGCTACGTGGAGCGCAACTCCGTGCGCGCAGGCTTGGTTGATCGCCCGGAAGAGCACCCGTGGAGCAGTGCGCGCGCCCACTGCGGTCTGCAGAACTGCCCGGTGCTATCCCAGGACCTCCCGTTGCTTGGCCTCGTGCGGAACTGGAGTGAATGGCTTGCCGTGGGCGACGACCAGGCGGTGGCAGCGGATCTCCGGGCGCGTACCATGAGGGGCATACCGTGCGGCAGCGCGGCTTTCATGCGGCAGATCGAGGCCCTCAAACAGGAACTACAGGGCAGACCATAGCGTTGTGCCCAAAATGGGGACGGAGCCTTTGCGCGGCGGTAACTGGGGTAGGCTCCAGCGCAACTCAGATCCGCGCAAAGGCTCCGTCCCCATTTTGATCGCCACCTGCTGCTCAACCAACAAGGGATCACATCCACCGAGAACTACCCATGCTAACCATCGCCGACCTCCACGTACACATTGGCAGCGCCTCCTCCCGGCAGGTTGTTAAGGTCACCGCTTCTCGTGATCTGACCTTCCACAACATCCTGCTCGAGTGCGTCAACCGCAAGGGCGTGGAGATCGTCGGCATCGTGGACTGCGCCAGCCCCGCCGTCATCGCCGACATCGAGTACCTGCTCGATGCCGGCGAGATGACCCAGCTCGACGGCGGTGGGCTGCGCTTCCATGACCGCCTCACGGTCCTGCTCGCGTCCGAAATCGAGACCCGCGAACCGCGCGGTGGGATGTCCCACCATGTCAGCTACTTCCCCCACCTCGGCCAGCTCAAGCGCTTCTCCGAGGCCATTTCCAGGCATCTGACCAATCCCAATCTCTCCTCGCAGGCCTGTGGGCTGCCCGCACGGGACCTGTGCGACCTGGCCCTGCAGCATCAGGCCCAGTTTGTCCCGGCCCATGTCTTCACCCCCCACAAGAGCATCTACGGCTCCTGTGCTGAGCGGGCTGCTGACCTGTTTGGGGAGTATTGGGAGGCGATTCCGGCTGTGGAACTGGGGCTATCGGCGGATTCGTACCTCGCCGACCGGCTGGCGGAATTGGGTGGAAAGACCTTCCTGTCCAACTCCGACGCCCACTCGCTGCCCAAAATCGCTCGCGAGTATAATGTGATGGAGTTGGAGGAGCCGACCTTTGAGGAGGTACGGCAGGCCCTGTGGCGCGAGGGCGACCGGCGGGTGGTGGCCAACTTCGGCCTCGATCCGCGCCTAGGAAAGTACCATCGGACACACTGCGAAGCCTGCCGCTGGATTGCCCATGAGGAGCCGCCAGTGCTGCTGTGCGAGCAATGTGGGGGCTCTGGCGTCACTCGCGGGGTGCTGGACCGCATCCACCAGATCGCCGACCATGACCAGCCGCAGCCACCGGAGCATCGCGCACCGTACCAGTATCAGGTGCCGCTGCAGTTCGTTCCGAAGGTGGGCGCGGTGCTGCTGGCGCGGCTCATCAACCAGTTCGGGAGCGAGATGGCCGTATTGCATCAGGCCAGCCGGCAGGAACTCGGGGAGACGGTGGGGCAGAAGGTGGCGGACCTGATCATTCAGGCACGTGAGGGTACGTTACCGCTGCAGTCGGGTGGGGGAGGACGCTACGGACGGGCCATCCGAGAGGGCGAAGGGCAGGTCAGATTGCCCGGTTTGTAGCGCAAGAAGGGGTCTTAGTTGCGCAAACGAAGTTAACCAATGTAACGATTTGGGCCGTTTTCAGGCTTCGGTCGAAGCCTTCTCAACCTCTGCTTCCCCCGCCTGTTTCTTCAACGCTATTCTATCCCTGACGAAGTTGATCGCGGCATTCAGCACCGCCCCGTCCACCATTCCCCACATCCACACCGGGTAGTACCAGTAGTGCGGGCCGATGCGGTTGACATTGGCTGTCGCCACGGCGAACAGGCCGATGATGAAGATCAGCGCCGGCTCCCTGCCGGCAGTAGTCAGAGCCAGCACAAACCCCCCAATCACCCCGGCATAGCGCAGCAGGATCAGCATCTCCCGCGGGATGGTGGCAATGGCCGGGTTGCCGGTGAGCAGCCCGCCGATGAGCAGCGGCCAGGCCAGGGAGGCCAGGACGATGTACAAAGCCGGCACGCGCAGCTTCCATAGCCCGTAGATCAACCCCGCCAGGCTCACCATCGCCACGTATTCCCAGATTTCGCCCCCGTGCAGCAACTCGGCGCTGAGCAGGTGGACGTAGGTCAGAAGCTTGTAGAAGGTGTAAACCCCCATCCACTCCGGGTTGGAGGCGGAGGGCACGAACAGGGCGCGGAGGATGAAGAGCACAGCGCCAAGGCCGGCATAGTACAGGGTCACAGGCAGCCAGCGCTTGTTGCGATACAGGGCGATGAAGGGGACCAGCGCGATCAGGGCCAGCGGGGTCTCTTTGAAGAGCAGAGCCGCCAGAAAGGCCCCCAGCGCCCAGCCGAGGCGCGGCTTGCCCTTGGTCAGGTAGCGATCGAGCAGCACTAAGGACAGCAGGGCGAAGAGTAGCGAGCCGAAGTCGGTCTGCACCGGCCACCAGATCATAACGCCCCAGGCAACGCGGGCGCGGACCCAATACGCCCCCTCCGGGTGGTGGCCGAGGTTGAACATTAGCGCCGCCACGATTCCGCTCAGGGTCCGTTGCCAGCGTGGGCCGGGGCAGAGGGAGTATAGCAGCAGGAAGGCGAGAGCGCTGTTGGCGGCGTGCATGAGCCACGAGACAACTGTATAGGGGAAGAAATTGAACCCCCAGAGGCGCGATTCCGCCCACATAAGCATAGAGCTAAGTGGACGGTAGTACATCTCGCCCTCAATCCAGGGGCCATGCCACCAGGAAAGCACGGTCGAGGCATCGGCTTGCCGGCCAGCGTGGGTGAGCGCGACGCTATCCGGACTGTCGCTCCACTTGGTTTGAGCCCAGGAATCGAAGATGAGGCCGCCGGTGAGCGATAGGGCGATGACGACCGAGATGAGCACGCCAAAGAGCGGGTAGAGCCGTCGCGGCGGGATGAGGGGCTGGCGTTCAGGGTCCACAGGCAGCTCCTG
>JBDKRC010000238.1:0-30463 GCA_039683575.1 Armatimonadia bacterium
GGGCTTTGAACTGCGTCACGTGCTCGGAGACTGCACGTACGATCTCGGCGCCAGCGCCGGCGCGAGTTGGCGCCTCGTGGACTACCAGCAGCCGCCCGGTCTTGCGCACGGACTGCACAATCGTCTCTACGTCGAGCGGGACGAGGGTGCGCGGGTCAATGACTTCGACATTGATCTGGCCGGCTACGGCTTCCGCAGCTTCGAGAGCCTTGACCAGGGCATAGGAGTAGGCCACGAGGGTGAGGTGAGTGCCCTGTCGCCGCACCGCGGCCTGACCGAGTGGCACGGTTAGCTCGCCCTCGGGCACCTCCCCCGTCAGCGGGTGCAACAGCCGGTGCTGGATGAACACGACGGGGCCGTCATCACGAATAGCGCTCGTGAGCAGGCCCTTGGCAGCGTAGGGCGTCGCTGGCATGACGACCTTCAGGCCGGGCGTGTGCATGAACCAGGCTTCGAGACTCTGGCTGTGGTGGCCGCCCTCCCTGGTGCCGCCGCCCGCAGGGGTCTTGATGACCATCGGCGCATTGAACTGGCCACCGGACATGAGGTTGAGCTTTGCCGCCTGATTACAGATGAGGTCCATGCAGCAGGTGACAAAGTCGCAGTACATGATCTCCACGACCGGCCGCAGGCCAGCGGCAGCGGCACCCACGGCGAGGCCGGTGAACCCCGCCTCGGAGATGGGCGTTTGCCACACACGGCGCTCTTTGAACTGCGCGTAGAGGTCCTCGCCGGGCTCGCGCACCGGGCCGATGTCTTCACCGATGAGGAATACCCGCTCGTCGCGCTCCATCTCCTCGCGCAAGGCTTCAGCGACTGCGGCCGCGTAGGTGATCTCCCGCATCTTCTTCTCCTTAGACTTCTTCTTCTCGAATCACGTTCGCCTTGCGCCTAATTCAAGAATTCCTGCAGCATGTCGGGGGTGGGCAACGGGCTGTTTACGGCGAAATGCTCGGCGGCGTCGATCTCGGCGATGACATCGGCTTCCAGGCGCTGGCGGTCGTCCTCGGCCAGAAGGCCTTCAGCTTCGAGCTTCTGCGCCAGTAGCGTGATCGGGTCGCGCTGCTGCCAACGCGCGCATTCCTCAGGGAAAGCATGTTCGGCCACTGAGCCGCAGTGTCCCCTGAATCGGTAGGTTTTGGCTTCGATGAAGGTCGGGCCATCGCCGGCGCGAGCGCGCTCGACGGCAGCTTGTGCAACTTCGTGCACCGCCAGCACGTCCTGGCCGTCTACAATATGAGCCGGCATCGCGAAGCCTTCAGCGCGCGGGGCGATGTCTGCAGTGGGGAAAGCGATACGCGCCGGGGTAGTGGCGGCGTAGAGGTTGTTCTCGCACACGAACAGTACCGGCAGCTTCCACGTGGAAGCGAGGTTCATGGATTCGTACAGAGTGCCCTCATTCGTTGCCCCGTCACCGAAGAAAGCTACGGAGACGCCGTCCTCGCCGCGGTATTTGGCGGCGAAGGCCGGCCCCAGGGCCAGCGGGATCTGCCCGCCGATGATGCCGTTGCCGCCGAGGAAGCCACAGTCGGGCTGATACAGGTGCATGGACCCGCCACAGCCGCGGCAGACGCCGCCACTGCGGCCCATCAGTTCGGCGAGTGCGCCCATGACGTTGCCGCCCTTGGCGAGGAAGTGACCATGGTCGCGGTGGGAACTCGTGACGTAATCGGTCTTGCGCAGGGCCGTGCATACTCCGACGCCTACCGCTTCCTCGCCAATGTACAGGTGCACGGCGCCGCCAATCATGCCGCTGGCAGCGAAGTCGTACATGGTGCTGGTCAGCAGGTCGGCGGTCTGGCGCTTTTCGGACTCATTGGTGTCCTGGGCGAAGAAGCCGCGGTAGTCGTAGAACTTGCGAAGGCGCTCCTCGAAGTGGCGAATGCGGTACATTCGCCGGAGCATGTCGATCTGGAGTTGGGCCTCGGGCATCTTCCGCTCCTCCGGCGCCTGCCGTGCGGGCGCCATAGTGGTGGTGAATGCTTCGCCGCCACATCCCTGAAGCCCTCCCTGTACCAGAACGGGAAGGAGTCGCCGAGAGTGAAGCGGAAACGGTTGCCGAGGTGAGCTGAATTGCATGTGATCAAACCCTGTAACTCCTACGCCGCACGGCCGTCTGGCACGAGCGTCTATCGCAACGGCAAGTCCGTCTTCAAGGTATACTATGTTGACATCTACGGGCGTGAGCAGCCCGAACGGTTCGAGTGGGACCGTTGTGGCCGCGGTCGCGATAGTGTGCTGGAGGGACTGGCGAAGGTTAACGTCGAGGGGATAGGCGCCGTTGCTGCTTTCCCGCACATCACCAAGGTGTTCCGCTTCGCTCCCACTGCCGAGACGATCATGCATGTACGCGGGTACTGGACGCCGGACTTCACGGAGGTGGACCTGCAGCGCGAGGAGGGCTTCATCGAGTTCGCGTGCTATGCCGAGGCCATCATCGCGGCGGATGAATACCGTTTCTGGGCTGAGACCGAGACCGTTGAGCAGTATCTGGAGCGCTGGTCGGAGTGGAGTGACGCGCCAGTGCTGAATTGCCGCAAAATGGCACTTTACTTTGGGGACAATAATATGTAACGTAGCTACCGATGAAGCAGGAGCTTCATCGTCTTGTGTGGAATAGGACGTGTATAACCGCGTTGAGGAGGATGCAGATGGCAAGTCTAAAGGGCTCACAGACTGAAAAGAACCTGCTGGCATCATTCGCAGGGGAGTCGCAGGCACGCAATCGCTATACGTATTTCGCGAGTGTGGCCAAGAAAGAGGGTTTCGAGCAGATCAGCGCGATCTTCGGCGACACGGCGGACAACGAGAAGGAGCATGCGAAGGTCTTCTTCAAGTACCTCGAGGGTGGCATGGTGGAGATCACCGCGCCGTACCCTGCCGGAGTCATCGGCGAGACGCTGGCCAATCTGAAGGCGGCTGCCGAAGGCGAGAAGGCGGAGTGGGGCACCATTTACCCCGGTTTCGCCAACGTGGCCAAAGAGGAAGGGTTCAAGGATATCTTCAACTCGTTCTCGCAGATCGCCGCGGTCGAGAAGGAGCATGAGCAGAGGTATAACATACTGGCCGAGCGCGTGGCAGCCGGCCAGGTATTCGCACGCCCCGAGCCGATCAAGTGGCACTGCCGCAACTGCGGAAGGGTCATTGAGGCGAAGGAGGCGCCGAAGATGTGCCCCGCGTGTCAGCACGTGCAGGCCTACTTCGAGCCATTCGCCGAGAACTATTGATCGCAACTGCAGTGAGATGGCAAACGGCCCGACATCTGTCGGGCCGTTTTGTTTTTGTGTCGAGCTGCGATAGCCTATCTGGGTTTGAGGCAGTAGACCTTCCCATCCTGCGCGCCCACGTAGACCCGCCCTCCCGACAGCGCGGGTGACGAGAACATCTTCCCGCCAAGTGGCAGCGTCTGCGCGACGGTGCCATCGGAAGCATTGACCATGTAGAAGTTGCCGTCGTGGTTGCCGAACAGCAAGTACTGGCCCGAGAGCAGAGGCGAGGAGTCGGCGACACCCCCGAGGCGGCGTTTCCATACCTCCTGGCCATCAGCCAGCCGGTGCGCAAGCAGCTCGGTATCCGAGAGGTAGCCGCTCACAATGGCGAAGTACACAGACTCGCCGTCGGTGACAGGGGTGTGCATCACGGACGAACCCTTCACGAGCGACCAGAGCTCCGTGCCATTCAGCCGGTCCACAACCAACACGCATTTCGTCGGTGGTGGCGACAGCGCGGTCCCGGACATTACCGGGACGATCAGCTTGTCGCCAGCCAGGAGCGGGGCCGCAACGATACCGCCGCTCACTTTGCTGCTCCAGGAGAGCTTGCCGTCGGCACACGATCGGGCGATGAGGTTGCCGCTTTCGTCTCCGTAGTACACCAAGCCCCCGGAAGCCGCCGCGGCCGCGCTGATTGGCCCCTGATCCCTCGCCCGCCATACCTCAGTTCCGTCAGCCGCCCGCACGCAGCGGAAGCTCCCATCCATGCTGCCGAAGTATACGAAGCCCTCAAGGTACAGCGGCGAGGCTACGACCGGCTGCCGCGTCCGCACGCGCCAGAGCTGCTTACCCGTCTGGGCATCGTACCCATACAGGCAGCGGTCGCTGGAGCCTACGAAGACCTTCCCCTCCGCCACGGCGGGCGAAGACGTTACCGCGCCGCCCGTTTGCGCCTCCCACTGCTTCTCGCCCGTCTCCGCTGCCAGACAGACCACTTTGCCGAGTGCGGTTCCAACATAGACGCGCCCCTGCACAACAGCGGGTGAGGCGTCCACACTCTCCGGGTCTACCGTGGTGGCCCAGGCAACCTCCAGCGTGGGCCCCAACTGAGGCTCAGCGGACACGCCACTTCTAGCCGCATCGCGATGCAGCGTCGGCCAATCCTCGGCGCTCACCTCAACGGAGAGCGCGCAGGCCGTCGCGGCCAGCAGCAGGGCCATGACAAAGGGGCGATTGACACGCATAGTGTTACTCCGGATAAAGGAAGCGCCGCCCGGAAGAGCGGCGCTTACCTGCGCAACAACTCATGCTTTGCTAGGCGGGGTCGGGGGGCACTTCGGCGCTGTCAATCATCAGGATGGTGCCCATGGGGGTCGTGTCGTTGGCAAGGACAGTAACGTCCGGGATATCGACCCCAGGCGGCAGAACGAGGTCTGTCAGATCAGGAGCGGTGACCTGCACTTCGTAGGTGCCAACGGGAATTCGTTGAATCACAAAGTCGCCGCTTGCGCTACTGGTTCCGGAAAAGCTCGTGCCGCCGCCGATCAGAGTGATGGTAATTCCACCCTGTCCGACCGTGGTCTGAGTCTCAGCATTGTACGCCACGACGCGCCCTTGCACGCTGCCACGCTGCACTCCACCACCGTTATCGCCGCCACCGCCGCCGCAACCGCTTAGGAGCAGAGCGGCCATGAGGACGGTAAGCATTACCAGAACCAGTGTTCTCATCGACATCCGTATTCACCTCGTTAGAGCATCTCTGACTTCAGATCAGGGGCTCCGGACTCACCGGAGCCCCCTTTTGTACTATCGTCCGACCCGAACCTGCGTCAGCCCGCGCACCTGCTGACCATTATCGGCCGCCGCGTCAATCTGCAGGAGATACGTTCCTGTGGGCACGCGCGTCCCGTTGTCGGAGGTCAGGTTCCACAGTTGCGTCTGCACGCCCGCAGTGACGGCCTGGTTGGCGCTCAGCGTCCGCACGCAGCGTCCCGCGATATTCAGGACGCGGATGGAGACGTCGCAGGCCTTGGACACGTTGTACGTGAGCACCACGTTGTTGTTGCGTGCCGCAGCACAGCTTGCGGTGACCACAAGCGTACCGACATTCCGCGGGCTTACGACCAGCTCAAACTCGCGGACGGTCGTGGCGCCAGTGCTGTGGTAGGTGTAGCCCTGCATCGTCCGGGCGTAGATGGACTTGCCGGTCAGCTTGTCCACCAGCGTGACCTGCTGATCCTTCGGCACGCGGCTCAGGTCAGGCAGCGTGACGGTGACATCGGTATCCGGAACGGCGCAGGCGACGCTGAAGGCGAAGGTTTGCGCGCCGTTGTCGGAACGGATGTCATGCGCCAGCCGGGCTCCCGCAGTGTTGGTGAAGTACACGTCCACTGTGTTCGGCGCGGTCGGCGGGTTCTCTATGACATGGGCCTCGCCACTGCCCGGCACGACGCCGGCGACAGAGCTGAGGTCGGCGCGGTTGCCCGCGCGAGCGATGATCGGGATGGTCCAGCCACCATTGAGGTTGGCTTGCTGCGGAGTCATGCTCTCATCTGCCGCCAAGCCTGCACCGGCTGCGACGGTGACGGAGACGCTGCTGCCAACCGCTCGTACCCACGCGCCTTCCCAACCGAGCAGCGAGTCGCGTTCCGCACCAACCGTCCCGGCCGCCGCAACCATTTTGTAGCTTCCGGTTGCGTTGTCGTACACGAAGGCGAAGGGGCGCATGGCATCAACAGGCGCAGCGACGAACTTGCTGAACTTCAGCGGTGTAGACAGCGGGTTCGCGATCATGTTCCAACCCTCGGACAGACCGATGCTGACGCTCCGGCTCGTATCCGTGGGTGTGCCAGCGACGCTTAGGGTCGTCGTCTGGCCGAAGGAAACAAAGTAACCGCGTCCCGGGCGAACCTGGAGGAAGGCCGCATCCGGATCATTCTGGGCGACCAGGTACTGTGCCGGTTGACCGTCCGGATTCCAGCGATAGACCTGTCCGGTGCCGAACACCTCCATGGGGTTCGTATCCACCGGCGTACCGGGCACGCCGATCAGGTTCGTCCCCTGCGGGAAAGTGCTGCTCATCTCAACGTAGGCGGTGAAGTTCTGCCCCGTCGCGTTGTCGGTGAGCGTGATGGACAGCGTCTCTGGCCGCATAGCGTATCCGAGCTTGCTGGCCTTCACGTCATACGCACCGGCACGCAGGCCGGTTAGCCGGTACATGCCGGCGGTATTGGTTACCGTGGTCTTGTCGCCAGCGCTGATCTGCACGCCGGAGAGAAGATTGCCGCCCACGTCGGAGACCGTGCCCTCGATGTAGAAGGTCTTGGCCACCGCGGCGAAGTCGACGTTGGTCAGGCTCGCGCCGGCGATTTCGGCAGCCCGACTCGGCGGCTGGAATTGGTAGTTCGCCAACGACGGCGTGACGGTGTACTGCCCGTTGGGCAGCCCGTCGATCCGATAGTTGCCGTTGGCGTCGGTGGTGCCAGTGTGACCGTCACACGTCACGGTTACACCCGCCAGCGGCGTGTCGCCCTCGAGTATGCGACCCGAGAGGCTATAGGTTATGAGCGTACCGATGAAGTCCATGCTTGCGTCATCGGGGCCAACGTTGACGATATCGGTGACACCGCCAACGGTGGCGAAGGTGTACTGGTCGCGGGTCGGGACAACCTTGTACTGGCCCGCTACCAGACCGGTGATCCGGTAACCGCCCGTGCCGTCGGTGGTGGCCGACTGGCTACCAGCCTTGACCGACACGCCAGGGATGGCCTTGCGAGCCGCGTCCACGATAACACCGGAGACGATGTACGTCGGCTCAGCCATGGTCGTGAACGAGTAGTTGTACGTGGTCTGGTTGCCGACGTTGTCCTCAACGTACACCCGCACCGGGACGACTACGCCGTACGGCATGTCCGCGGGCGGATTGTACGTGACTTCGAGCATCGACACGACCGCCTGGTTCTTCGGCGTCAGATCCAGACTTGCAGACGGGATCTCCTGGTTGTTCACCCACATGCGCAGGGTATTGACCACTACACCCGCCTGCGTGTCACTGAGCCGGACGACAATGTCGCTCTCAATGGGTACGTCTGTGGCGCCATCTGTCGGCGAGACGGCTTCAACGGCGACATTGCCTGCGTCACGCGGAGTGCTGAACTGCCACGTGACCGGACCGGAGGTGTTGCCCGCCACATCGTAGACCGTCGTGGTTACGGTGTAGGTTTTGCTGTACTGCAGGTCCGCAGGCGGATCGTAGGTGACCAGCAGATCGTTGGCGTCGGTACCCAGCGTGAGCTTGTCGGACACGTTCACGCCGTCGAACAAGACCTCGATGCGATTGCGGTTGATGCCAGACTTAGCGTCGATGGCATGGAAGGTGAGGTTGGTACCGATCGGAACGTTTGTGGCGTCCGGCGTCGGTGACTGCTGTTGTATCTCTGGCGCATCGGTATCTACCACGGTACCGAAGGTCCAGTCGTTGACCAGCAGTTGGTTGCCGTCATAGTCCTTGACGTCGATCTCTACAGTGATCGTGGCATTCCACTCGAACCTGTACACCGGCTGCACTGTCACCTGTAGGCGATACCGGGTGCCCCCGAAGACGGGCGCGCGGTGCTTGACGACATTGCCGTTCTGCTTGAGCGTAACCACCAGAGTACCCGAGTCCACTCCTACGCCCGGGTCATCGAGGAAGAAGCCGACGGTGCTGTCCCTCGCCACCTCGGTGGCGCCGCGGGCAGGGCTTTCGCCACTGATCGAGGGCTTGGTGATGTCACGCGTTCTAACTGGCTGTGCGTCAACAGAGTGGTACTCCTTCGGCACCTCGTCGAAGGCAGTGACGGCGAAGTAGTACGTCCGATTGGGCGTCAGCCCCGTGACCTCGAATGAGGTAGTTCCTGCGGCCACTGTACCAGCCAGAGTCTTGCCGCTGGTACTGTCGAAGTCCGAAGTGCTGTACCAGATGTTGTAGCCGGCCACATCGACCTGAGCGGCTTCGTCGTAGGTATCCCAGCGGACGTTCACGGTACGACCGTGGTCGCCGCTTGCCAATTCCAGGGCGCTACCGATCCTGGCCGGCGCGGTGGTATCAACCACCATCGCGGTATCCGTTGACTGATCCGGTGTCGTAGCACCGCCATCATCGGGGTCGATGTACTGGACGCCGATCTGCTGGCCAGTCGCACCTGAGATGACGTTCAGGAAGCCGTCGTTTACCGCTCCGGGGCGACCCAGGGTCGGCAGAGTTCCGAGGAACCAGCCGGAATTGGCACGGGTCTCGGTGAGAGTCACAGTCTCGTGGTCCCCACCGGCCTCGGCAACGGTCACCTGTACGGTCTCGGCGACTGCCGGGTTCATGTTCTGGTCGAGGTCCCTGACCTTGATGTAGATCGTGGAGCCCTCTTCATAGGTCGCGACATTGACGTCAGCCGCATTCCGGAACCATACCTGGCTGGCCACGCCGATGACCGGGCCTGTGGCAATGCCCGTATCAGGTAGCCGAGCGCCTGCCTGGCAACTGAAGAAGTGGCCATGGCCGCCGAGGCCAAGCTCGCTGCCTTCGACGCTGCAGGCGTACTGGATGCCGTCGCGGGCGTTATTGTCCGTGGCGTCCACCTTATACATGTCCTTGACCAAGCCGGTGCTGAAGGTGCAGCGGACCCATCCGGGCTGGTCGTTCTCGGCATCAGTGTAGGTAACGGTCAGCTCGAAGTGAGTGTCTGTGGCCCCGTACAACGGATCGGGGTTGTACTGTGGGTTCGATAGGGTTGGCAGCTGGTTGCCGACATTCACGATGAAGTTCTGAACCGCGCTCCATGGCGACTGAGCACCGAACTGGTCCACAGTGCGTACACGCCAGTACCACGTTGTGAGGTCTGTCAACGCGGTGGTCGGTATGACCTGGGTTGTGTTGACCGCAGTGGAGTACTGGTAGGATACGGTGCTGAAGTTCGCCAGTCGCGATAGTTCTACGATATAGCGCAGCGTGCCCGCGCTATCCTTGGGGTCGGGGTCCGAAGCCGCGTTCCACAGTATGGTCGGCTTGGTCGTCGGCACAGTCTCGCCGTTAGCCGGGTCGAAACCGGTGGTGGGAGCCAACGGTGCCTGGTTGGCGAGATTCACCCAGAACATGTGCGGAACAGTCCAGTCTGAGGGCAGACCGCCGGAGTCCACTGACCGCACGCGCCACCAGTACTGCGTGTTGTCCGTCAGGTTGGCCGTGCAGGTGGCCAGTTGTGTATTTACGTCAGTAGCAGTCTCGAAGACGTACGGACCGTTCGCAAGGTCCGACACGCTGTTGAGTTGCACTTCGTAATGTATGGTGCTAATGGTGTCGTTGGGATCGGGATCCGGCACCGCGGGCATGGCCCAGCTGAGCGTCGGATTGGCGGTGTTGAGCTCCTCATCGTCGAGGGGATCAAACGGCGCGATCGGCGTCGCCGGCCGGCGGTTGGCGATGATCACAAAGGACTGCCGCGCCGACCATGCCGATTGTAGCGCACCGGCGTCACGCGTTCGCACGCGCCAGTAGTAGGTTGTGCCTTCCTGCAGTGGCGTCGTTGGCGCACATAGCAGTTCGGCCGCACCGATTGCCGAGTACCGCTCATACAACGGGCTGCTGAAGTCCCGGTTGTCGTCAACCTGCACCAAGTAGCGAAGCGTAGCCGGGACGTCATCGGCGTCGGGATCAGTCGCTGCGGTCCATGTCAGCAGCGGGGTGAGGTCGGAGATGCCGATGCCACCGGTCGGGCTGAAGCCACCGGGAACGGCGTTCGGCGGCTGGTTCTCACCAATCGCGAACGACTGCGTCGGGCTCCAGGCTATGGACCGGAGGTTGCTGTCATCAACTGTTCTCACACGCCAGTAGTAAGTGGTCCCCAGCGTCAAGGGCAGGGTGCCGGGTACCGTCGCGTAGGTTCGGCCGGCGATAGTGAGCTGGTACCAGTAGTAGGTGCCACCGGGTGCCGGTGACGGGAAGGTCGCGTTGCTCGACAACTCCACCTCGTAGCGGAGCGTATCGGGCGTGTCATCAGCATCGGGGTCGGTGGCAGCATTCCAGCGCAAGGTTGGAGTCAGGCTGCTGACATTGCCACCGCCAGCGGGCGAGAACCCGGAGTTGGGAGCTGCGGGCTCATGCGCCTCAGTGTCGAGGTTGAAGTGCTGAATCGCGCTCCAGCCGGACCAGGCACCGTCGTTGTCGAGGGTGCGCACGCGCCAGTACCTCTTCGTCTTGTCGGTGAGCGCTGTCACAGGGGTGACAGTGGTCGTACCGGCCGTCGTGGTCGGCAGCACGTAGTTGACGGTGCTGAAGTTGGCCAGCGTTGAGAGCTGAACCTGATAGCGCAGGGTGCCAGCCGGATCCGAGAAGTCCGGATCAGTGGCAGCATCCCAGGAGAATGTTGGCGTCGTGTCGGTGACGCCTGCGCCGAGGACGGGCACGAAGCCTGTCGCCGGCGCCTTCGGCGCATCATTACCGGTGTTCACCCAGAAGTCCTGGATGTTCGTCCACGCGGACTGCGCGCCCTGACGGTCGATGGCCCGCACGCGCCAGTAGTAGTGCGTGTCGTCGGTCCACACGGCCGCAGGGATGTCGATTGAGGACTGACCCTCGGGCGTGGTGCCTGTGAAGACCATAGCGCCCTGGGCGAAGTCGGCGGCGTCGCGGACCTGAACCTCGTACTTGATCGTGTCGATTGTGTCGGACAGGTTCGGGTCTGGCGGAGCAGGTGGGTTAGGATTGTTCCAACTTAGCGACGGCGGGCTGACTTCGATGCCACCACTGGGCACATAGGCTTCAGCCGGCACAGCCGGCGCCATGTTGGCGACGACCCGGAAGTTGGCGGTGGGCGTTGACCACGTCGGGCAGACCAGATTCTTGCTGTCTACCGCGCGGACGCGCCAGTAATAGGTTACGCCGACTGTCAGGTCGGTCGGCACATCGAAGTACGGAGCCAGCGGGTCGGCCGGCGTAAGCAGCGTCTCCGGTACTTCGGGTGAACTGAAGTTGATGTTGTTGTCCACCATGATGTAGTAGCGCATGGTGGCGGCAGTGTCGTCTGCATCCGGGTCCGGCGGCGTCGCCGGCAGCCAACTGAGCCGCGGGGTCTGGTCCGAGACCGTCGCGCCGCCGCTCGGGGCGAAGCCTGAGGTGATCTGGTTGGGAGCGCGGTTGTCGACCACGGTGAACCGCTGGCCGGCACTCCAGGCCGACCGCAGGCCGCTTTGGTCGATGGTCCGCACGCGCCAGTAGTAGGTGCTGCCGACAGTCAACGGGTCGGCAACGGTGGCGAAGGTCTCACCAGCCGCGGTGGGTCCACCGGGCCAGAAGTACGGAGTCATGGCGAAGCCGGCGTCCGACGCCACCTGCACCTCATAGCGCAGTGTAGCGGGCAGGTCAGCAGCATCGGGATCGGTAGCCGCAGTCCACGACAGCCTGGGCGTCGTGCTGCTGACCGACTGGCCAGTGGCCGGCACCAGGCCGGTGGGCACGGTCGGGGCGTTCGCGGCGCTGTTGACCTGCAGCGTCTGAGTGGCGCTCCAGCCGGACTGCGCACCGTCATTGTCAACCGCGCGCACGCGCCAGTACCAGGTCACGCCGTCCGTCAGCGGGCCAATGTTGGCCACGCTGGGCGTGCCGGCGGCGGTGGTGTAGGTGAAGGGGACAGTAGTGAAGCTCGTCGACCGCGACAGCTGTACGTTCCACTGCACACCCACGATGGGGGCAGCCGACGTGGCGCCGTCGAACGGGTCGGGATCGGGATCGGTGCTGTTGTCCCAACTCAGCGTCGGGCGCAGGTTGGCTGTGGTGCTGCCGGTGGGCGGGTCGAAGCCTGCCACCGGCGCCGTCGGCGCGTCATTTTGGGTGTTGACCCAGAAGTCGCCGACCGCGGACCAGGACGAGGTCGCCAGACCCCGGTCCTTCGTCCGCACCTGCCAGTAGTAGTGGGTGTTATCCGTCAGCGCCACAGACACGTTGGCCGACGTCACACCCTCATCGGTGGTGTAGGTCCAGTCCGGGGTTGTCCCGAGGTCGCTGCCAGCCTTGAGACGGATCTCATACTTGAGGGTGGGAGCACCGTCCGAGGTGTCGGGGTCGGTTGCTGCGTTCCAGCTCAAGAGCGGCGTGGCGGTTGTTACCTCGACCTCCTGGCCGCCGACCTGGATCGGCGAGACCAGCGTCGGCGCGTTGGGCTGGTGGTTGAGAGCCATCCGGAAGTTATCATTCGCGGAACTCGTCCACGCTCCGGCCAGGCCTTTGCTGTCAATGGCCTGGATGCGCCAGTAGTAGCGCACTCCGACGCTCAGCGAGGCCGAGACGTCGAGATACGGGTTCGCCGGGTCCACAAAGGCCGGCGGGGGCACCGTGGCCGTGAACTCAGGGCTGCTGAAGTTGCTGTTGTCGTCTACCTGTACGTTGTACTTCAGCGTTCCGATCGTGTCGTCGAGGTCCGGATCGGGCAGGCCGGCGAAGCGCCAGACCAGCCGCGGGGCGCCGGTTACGTCGGTGCCACCGATGGGCGATACGGTCGTCGGCACATTCGGCGCGTTGTTGGCGACAACAGTGAATGAGGCGGCTGCGCTCCAGCCGGACCGCAGGTTGTCGGTGTCAATCGTGCGCGCGCGCCAGGAGTAGGTCGCGCCCTGCAGCAGCGGCGCGCCTGCCGGGATGTCAACCCACGTCTGGCCGCTGACGCCGGAGGCGAGGAACTGATAGTAGGTGCCCGCAACTGCGAAGGTGTTGTCCGACGCGACCTCCACCTCGTACCGCAGTTCAGCCTGCGTATCGGGAGGCGTGTCGAGCGGGGAGTCGCTCGCCGCGGTCCACGACAGGCGTGGCGTGGTTGTGCTGACATTCCCGCCGTTCGGGGTGAGACCGGTGGGCGCCGACGGCGCGTTCGTGGTTATGTTGATGGTGAACTGCTGCGCCGCGCTCCACGGGGACTGCGCGCCCAGATCGTCAACTGTTCGGACGTGCCAGTACCACATTTCCTGCGACAGCGCCACGGGCACTGTGAAGGTCGGGTTCCCGGCGGCAACCCGTGCCGCGGGATAGTAGGTGTACGCCGGGTTGGTGAACGAGCCGTCCGGGTTCGCCGGAGTTAGCGAAAGCTCGATAACCCAGCTCACACCGCGGGTCTGCGGCACAAGGGCGTTGGTGAAGGCGCCCTGATACGGGTCGGGATCGGGATCGCCGCTGTTGTCCCATGAGAGGGTCGGCGTCGTGTCATTGGTGGTGGAAGCGTTGACGGGCTCGAAACCGGCCGTCGGCGCCACCGGGGCGTTGTTGATCGTGTTGACGAAGAAGTCCTGCGGCGTCGTCCACGCGGACACGACTCCATCGTCATCCGGGTCCACTGCCCGGACGCGCCAGAAGTAATGGCCGTTGTCCGACAGGTCCGTGGTGATCGGCAGGGTGATCGGCAGGGTCACCGGGGCCGTCGGCGCGAACGGCGTCGCGGTCTCGAAGACATAGCCGCCGGCGGCGAAGTCCACGCCAGCGCCAGGAATGGTCTCCAACTTCACCTGGACCTGGTACTTGATGTTATCAAGCGTGTCCTGCGAGTCCGGATCCGGCGTCGCGGGCATTCGCCACGACAGCACCGGGTTGTCGGTGGTCTCTTCGATGCCGCCGCTGGGCGCGAAGGCCGCAACCGGCGTATACGGCGGGCGGTCATTGACCGGGCGGAAGCGAACCGTCGGGCTCCACGTCCCCTGGGCGCCGGCCTGATCAACCGCGCGCACGTGCCAGTAGTAGGTCGTGCCCCAGGTGAGGCCGTCGCCAGCGACGACCAGGTACTGGGCGATGTCCGCCGCCCCGATCCAGAGGATCTCGGGCGAACTGAAGTCGGAGTTGTTGTCGACCTCGATCTGGTACTTGAGGGTCGCCGGCAGGTCGCTGGCGTCGAGGTCAGTGGTTTTGTCCCACTGCATGAGCGGGGTCTGCGTGGTGATCGTCTCCACGTTGGGAGCGAGATAACCCGGCGTCAGGCCGGTTGTGATCTGCACCGGCGGGCGGTTGGTTACCACGCGGAAGCGCTGTACTGGCGACCAGGGGCCTACCGCGTCCTGCGGATCGATGGCGCGAACTTGCCACCAGTAGTCCTGATCCAGCTTCAGCGGCGTCGTCACGTCGAACGTGATCTCGCCGTCGGATGTGAACCAACCTCCGGCGCTGACCGGGTTAGTGAAGGCCGCATTGTCGGCCAACAGAATCTCGTAGTGCAGCGAACTCTGGGGGTCGGTCGGATCCGGATCGGTCGCCGCGCCCCAACTCAGGGTCGGTGTGTCATCACTGATCTGCTGGCTGCCACTCGGGGCGAAGGTCGGCTGCGGCGCTCCGGGCGGGCTGTTGGGAGTGATGATCTCAACGACCTGGGACTGCAGGGCCCAACGCTCCGGCGGGGCTATCAACTGCCAGGTGGCCGGCGGGACGTCATATTCCACCAGGTCCTTGTATGCCGCGGTGTCGTTTACGTTGTTGACGAGCTGCATGTAGCAGCTCAACTGCTTTGCAACTCCCGAGAGGTTGAGTTCTGTCCACTTCCCCTTCTCAGGGAACTCGATGCTCAACTGCAGAACCTTGGTCGTATCGGCATTCGGAGCAACCTGGACAGTCAGGAAGAAGAATACCGGTGTACCCAGATCCACTTGCTGATTCAGGTTGGCGAAGGTCGCGCGGCCGTTGGTACCCGTCTGTGGCGTAAAGCTCGAGGTGCCGATGAGGGTATCTGACGCGGTGTCGAAAATCCCGTCGCCGGTGTCCTTCCACAGCTTGCAGTTGATCAGGTCGCTGACGCCGCTGAGGTAGTTGATGCCGCCGTTGTAGGCATCAACCATCAGGCTGTCGATGCGCGCCGAGCCGCCCACGCTGCCGACGCGTGGGGAGACCTCGGTCTTCAGCTTCATCATCGGCACGTCTACCTGGTCCTGGGCGGCCTTGGCAGGCATGTTGGTGGTGTCACTGGTCAGGACCAGCCGGTCGGGGTAGCTGTAGATCGGATTCGTCTTCGTGGACAGCGGGAACCAGAAGTCGCCGAACGCGTAGTCAGTGTTAGTGCGCTTGCGCTCCTGGACCGCGCCCGGCACGTTCGGGACTACGAAAGTGTAGTCCGAGAGTTTGGCGCCCAACGTGATGCGAGGGTTCGTCTGAGCGTTGGGGGCGATGTCATACGCGATGTAGAGAATCTTGGCCGGGTCGGTCGCACCGCGCAGCGGCACAATGTAGCCAAGGTTGTTGAAAGTGGCGATGTCACTCGACAGGGTGGTAACGCCGATGCGAGTGTCAGGCGTGGTCACGGGGGGGGTCGCGTTGAGGTCCACGGTGGGCTGGAAACCGACGGTGCCGTTCGTTTCCGTCCACAGGGTCACCTGGCTGACGGTCGAGTCAGTGCCGTTGGTACCAGACTCTCGCACGCGCAACTGGTTGATGGTGACCGCGCCAGTGGACATGTTGGGCGCGGCGCCGTCGTTGTCCACGACGAGCGCCATGACGCCGACATTGGTGTCGCCCTGCCGCAGGGTCTTGGCGCCGAAGTCAATGTAGTAGTTTTTGTAGGGATCGGTCGCGTCGGTCGGATCAATGTCCCGAACGATGATTTCGCGCGGCTTGACATAGACGTCAGCCGTCATGTTCACGCTGGGGTCGCTGATGTTGGCCACGCGGACGAAGCTGTCGGTAGGCGACCCCGGCTCGATCACGCGCGTGCCCACGCCACTTGTATCGTCAGCCAGCCCATGGCTCCAGCTTGAGGGGTTGCTGAGCTGGGTGAAGTTCTTGTTGGTTATCCCGAACGGGTCGTTGGTGGTCGTCCCGTTGTTGCCGCGAGCGTTGTTGTCAAGCTCATGCTGTCCGTCGGCCTGCTCGACCGCAACCGTCAGCGCTCGCTCCTCGACCTGGAAACCTGTCTGCTGAGAAAGTGTCTTGAGGGCCGTGTCTCCGGCTACGGGAGCATCGTATTGATACCCGCGGGGCAGGTAGTGGAAGTTGCGCTTGTCGATGTGGAAGATGTACAGACCCGCTGTAGACAGGTCACCATAGTAATTCTGGCCCACCTTGCTGCGGTTCTCCAGCAGATAGTACTCCTGCCAGTTGTCTGCCGAAGTACCGTCTCGCAGGTAGTAGGGGTCTGCCGGTATCTTGTAGATGACCGGGTCTTCAAGCGCCGTTTCTGACGCCGGGATCTCGGCGTGCGGGCGGTCCTCGACAACCGGGATGATCTGCGCCCAACCAAGTTGTTCGAGATGGAAGGGATCAATCCGGTTGGCGTCATCGATATTGTTGGTGAGATTCTGGCGGCCTTCTGCTGACATAACGCTGTATGGGCCAAGTGTGGCGCATTCGAAGAAAGCCGGGATGGGTTGCGGCAGGACGTAGTCATTGTTGACATTGTCGTTGTCATACAGGTTGACCAAGCCGAGGGTGTGAGCGACTTCATGGGCCGCCAAGCCTAACCCTGCAATATGCGGGATCATGACATCGGTCTGGTTGGTGGCTTCCCAGGTCGCGGCGTGCGGGATGATCTCCAGTCCAGTGTTGTTTTCGAACGCGCTGTTCAGTGCAGCCCCGCCACGGGGAGTGAGATCCTGCGGATAGACGAAAACGATCTGATTGAAGTAGGTCGTGTTGATCCCCTGGTCCTGCATTATGTTGCGGATGTCGGTCCGCATCTGCAGGGCTGAGTGGGTGCTGCCCATTCCTCGAGGCGTGGTGGGAAAGACCAGTCCGCCATGCCACTGGCTTCCAGTGATGTCGCTCTTGTCGAAGTCGAAGGGATACGGCCTGTCCCGGCGGTCGTCCGTGCTCTCGGAAGTGCCGCCGATGTCGTCAGTGGAATATATGTTGCGGGCCCGCAGGTGCGCGAGCTGGTAGGGGTCATTACCGGTGATGGACTGGTAGTGGCTGTAACAGTAATATGCGAACGGCTTCAGGCGGTTGCCTACGTCGTTGGCAACCAGCCGGACGCCCCCGGCTCCAGTCCTGCGGTTGTACATGGTCAGCCCGCCGGCCTCCCACGCGTCATCAGCGGCGGCATTGGTGGGGTCAGCGACGAAGACGTCGCGCATGGTGAAGATCGTTGAGTTATTGCCGAAGCCGATGCCACCGGTGGTGCTATCAAGATTGCGGCAGCCGAGGCCCTGTCCCCGTCCGCAGGTAGCGTTATCCGCCGAGCCGGTGGTGAAGTCGGTGGGAGTGCCTCCCACGTTCACTGTGAGAATGGCGTTCCAAGCCGCGCCTTCGTAGTAGGTGTAGGCGCGCGGTGTAGTGGCGGCGGGGTTGGCGTCAACGTAGGTCGCACTTTCGGTGTTTATGAGCGTCCAGCGGCGGCTATCGTAGGGATCAACATTCCAGTCCCAACTGCTACCGGCGGCTGCGGAGAGCTTCACGCTGGCAGTCTGATTTCCGGCAGTACCGCTATTGGTATCGAGCTGGGTCGCCCACAGCTCCTTCATCGTCACGCCGTTGACGTCCTGATTGAAGACAACAGTGAACTCATTGCCGCTGAAGCTGGCGCGCAGGATGCCCTGAGGGGTAGTGGCAGGCAAGGGGCGGATGATGGGTGTACCCGGCTGGACGCAGTAGTTGCGGGAGCCGCCTGCGGGATAGCGGTCCAGCGCGTTGTGCGTGCGGAGCCAACCCATTACCGAACTGCGATCACCCTCAACGGCTTTGTGGCCATGAGTATTGTCGTAGAAGTAGTTGGTCACGCACTTGGCGTTTGAGCGGTTGAAGAAGAAGTTCCACCAGTAATCCTGGAGTTGCCAGTCTGCTGACATCTCAGGCGGCGTGTTGAAGTCTGCGTTGCCGTTGTAGGAGTTGTTGATTACCCTGTACCACTGCGTGGAGTAGGATTCAAACGTCGGGCCGCGGCCATTGTGCAATTGCACCCAGCCATTCTGCAGCCCCATCGGATAGCCGTCCACCATGCGCCCGCCGGCGGAATCAGCGTAGTTGTCCGGCACGTAAGCGCTCTTGGTACCGTCCCCTGTAGGAGTTACAGCTCCGCCATAGCATTCGTCATTCCCCGCCATCGGATAGTTGGCATAGGTGGTGTAGTTGGGCGACACCGGCGGCCACTGCCCTCCAGTCGGGAAGTAGACCTGGTCGCCACCGGCCTCCACGCCACGGGTAGCCGGGTCATCGAGGTTCGCCGGTGATACGTCTTCCCACGGCGGGAACTCAGCCATGACTACAGCGATCCTGACCGTCGGAGCGGCGCGCTGCGGCCGGGGGGAGGCCTTCGCGTCATTCACAAAACCGAACGGGACTACAACCCAATCGCGGGGATGGAAGAGCCCGACGAAGAAGGCGGAGATTCGCTGGAGGATGGTGCGGCTGCGTTCCTCGGCAAAGAGGAAGCGCTGGCCGAGTGAGGAGTCTTTGGAGGCGAGGAAGCCTGAGCCGAGGTACTCGACCTCGTTTTGCTTGCCCGCGCTGCCGGAACGAACGTTGATGAAGTCAAGGCGGGCGTTCTGAGGGACGCCATACTGCTCGATGACCTTGACTTTCTGTTCCTTCTCAACGCGCGCCAAGAACTGCTCAGCCGTCGCTGGGCCGACGCCATGAAGCCTGGCGTAGTCCATGGCAGCATCCTTGCGGGTCATGCCGGTATTGAGCATGACGGGCGGGGCTGCTGACGCGCCAATTGTCCACACCAGAGAGTATGCAAGAAGTGCGGTGAGGAAATGGGTGCCGAGTCTCACGCGAGCTTTCTCGGTCATCGGTAAGGCCTCCTCGAGTTTACATCTGCGTCGGCAGCTTCAACTTCAGGGGTACGGCCACTGCGATGAGACAAGTACGACGTGCGACACCGGCACCAGTGGAGCCGGTTGGGATTGTGACCAGGCCAGGGAAAGCCCGTGCGACTATGTCAACGGGTAGGAGCTCTCAGCGTCGCCGAAAGAGCATAATCATCAGCCCTCTCGACGCAGCGAACTCCTACCCTTGTTCATCATTAACAACCTCAACTTCATCCGCTCAGCCATAATCTCCGAGCGAGAGGGGCGCTCAGGCCCCACGACGCCCTATCTGACCTGCAGCGGCGCCACGGCCGAAACCTGCTGGCCATCATCCCCACTCGCCTTGACTGTCACCAGGTAGCGCCCGGCCGGGACCTTGGACCCGGACTGGCTCCGTAGATCCCACATGGCGCTGTTCACGCCAGCGGTAGCCACCGCGCCGGGAGTGAGCACGCGGATCACGCGACCGGCCAGGTTCATGATCGAGATCTGGACATTGGCCGGCTTGCTCAGGGTGTAGGTAAGGGCCACGGCGCCGGTGCGCGCCTCGGCGGGAGCCAGCGTGACTGCCAGGCCGGCGTTCGCGCTGGTTCCGATCTCAAGCCGGAACTCGCGCGCGCCACCCTCGCCGGAGTTGTAGCTGTAGGCGCTCATCGTCCGCGCCCACAGGCGCTTGCCACTGGCTACGTCAACCAACACGATGGACTTGTCCCGCGGTACCTGGGACAGGTCGGGCAGCGAGACCTTCACTACGGTGTTCGTGAGGTTGGTGTTCACCACGAACTTGTAGCTCAGGCTGTTAGCGCTCTGGCCGCGAATGTCGCAGCTCAGCAGGCGCCCGTCGCTGGCCGGGAAGTAGACGTCGACATAGTCGCCCATGGCGGGCGGGTTGTCGACGAGGTAGTCGTCGGAGTGATCGGCAGCGTAGCTGACCACGCCGGCGCGGGCCGAGAGGTCGGCTCGGTCACCGGCCCTGGCGACGATCGGGATGACAAACTCGCCAGCGGACCGTGTCCAGACCGTCTGCCGGGAGGAGGCAGTCGAGGACACCGGAGTGACGCTGACTGAACGGGCGCCGGTGGAGCGCATCCAGAAGCCGGCATTCTTAGGCACTTCGGTCACGGCTCCCAGTCCGGGAAGCTCGGTGACGAGCCGGTAGCTGCCGGTGCTGCGGTCATAGATGTAGCCGAAGTCCCGGACGGGTCCGCCGGCTGTGACGCCGACATTGGCCCAGGGCAGGTTGGCGGTATAGGGGTTGCCGACCATGTTCCAGCCGTCATTGAGCTGCAGGTAGGTCGTCTGAGTATTCGGAACCGGCGTGCCGGGGACGGCGAGGGTGGTGGCGACAGAGCCGCGCACCCAGAACCCGCGCCCGGGGCGAACCTGCATGAAGGCCGAGTTCGGGCGGTTCTGCGCCGCCACGTAGCCGGCCCGGCCGTTTTCGGTGTTGGTGCCGGTCGGGTCCCAGCGGTAGGTAGCCAGGGAGCCAAACACGCTCAAGGGCTTGTTGTCTTCCGGCTCCACCGGCAGCGCGATGAAGGTGAGGCCCGACCCGACAGCGACGTCATAGATGGGTACGCCCACGAAGTCGGTGCCCGTCACGCCCGCCTGGACATCCACGACCTGCGAGTCCGGGTTGAACTCGTAGCCATCCTTGCTCGGCGTGATGGTCCACTGGCCGGGGACGAGGCCCTGCACGGTATAGAACCCGTCGCTATTGGTGGTGGCCACTGCGGTCGGTCCGCCACCGGAGGCCTCGACCCTCACGCCGGACATGCGGTGGCCTGAGGTGTCGGTGATGGTCCCACTGACCGTCCAGGTCTCCAACTGGCCGCGGAAGGTCACGCTCGAGGCGCTCGGCCCCACGGTCACTGACCGGGAAGCGGGCGCGAACATGTACTGCGGCAGCGAGGGCCTGACAGTATAGGTGTCGGCCGGGATGTCGCGGAAGGCGTAGCGGCCCAGGGAGTCGGTAATGGCGGTCAGGCTGCCGGCGGTAACGGTTACGCCGGGCATCGGGTCCGCGCTGGCGTCGGTAATGCTGCCGGTGATGCTGAAGCCCGGCTCCCACACGAAGTCCACGTCGGACACGTCTGCGCTGACGGGAATCTCACGCTCTCGCGGGGTGAAGGCGATGCCGCGGAGCACCGGTGCGACCGTGTAGGTCTCCTCGACGAGCCCGTGGATCGCATAGTTGCCAAACTGGTCCGTGGTACCGGTCAGGGCGCCGGCGCTGACAACCACGCCTTGCTTCGCCGTGCCGGAAGAGTCCGCGATGTGACCAGAGATGGTATAGGTGTCCGGGCCGGTGATCGAGAAGCGCCAGGTCTTGGTGGCCGTCCGGCCGCCCAGATCGGCCGCCGTCGCGATAACAACCACGTTCTGGCGGTAATCGAAGGTCGCCGGCTGGTACCTGACGTTGAAGGACGCGGTGTTGCCGGTGATGGTCAGCGCATTGTTCGCGATATCCGTGCCGTTGATGTTCAGGCCGATGGTGTCGCGGTCGACGCCGGTGCCGGTGTCGCTGACTACGAAGCTGATGTGGGTGTCCCGCGGGGCAACTGCGCGGTTGGCGGGATCGACATCACTGATCACAGGATCGGCGCGGTCAGTGGACTGGCGCGGGCCGACCTCGGGGGTAGCCGTCGACTCGTTGGCGCCGTCATAGGCGCGCATGATGTACCAGTATTGGGTGCCGTCCACTACGCTCTTATCACTGTAGGTGGTCGTGCCCTTGGCAACTGTTGCCACCAGCGCATACTCTCCGCCGGCAACCCGCCGGTAGATCCGGTATTCCTTCACGTCGTTCTGCCCGCCCCCGTCGTCCGGAGACAGGTTCCACGAGAGGTTGAGGGTGCCGCCGGCGCCCGGATCAGTCACGGTCAGGTTGCTGGGAGGCTCCGGCGAGATGGTATCCAGCGCCATTACCGGACCCTCGCGGTTGGAGTCGGCGGACTCGCCGCTGATGTCATAGGCGCGTACGATGTAGTAGTACTCCACATTCGTGGTCGCGGTGGTGTCTTGCACGGTGTAGGTCGGGGACCCGTTGGCAGGTATCGTCAACAGCGCCGGGGTCGGGAAGCTGGCCGGATCCAGGCTGCGGTAGATGCGATAGCCGATGACATCATCCGCACCGCCGCCGTCATCCTGGCTCGCGTTGAACTGCAGGTCTATGACTCCGCCATTGTCATTCGGATGATCCATCGCGGTCAGCGACAGCGGCGCGCTGGGCGGCTCGTCCACGATTGGACCCTTGTAGTAACTTGGCGTATGCCCTGTTTCTGGCCGCCGGGCGCGATCCAGGCCGTCCGAGGCAACGAACCAGTAGCGGTGGGGGAAGCCTACAGCCAAAGGCGCGTCCTTCGTCGTGTACTGGAAAATGGCACCATCGGTGTAGTCTCTATCCGTCTTGTCCACTTGCTCCATCGTCCACTCGGTGCCGTCAATGGCTACCTTGACGTAGTCGGGGGGGTTGCCCGCTACGCCGGCGAACCGGTCAAGGTCGGTGTAGATGATCCGGTAGACGAACTCCGTCGTGGACCTGCCGCTATCCGGCGACAGTCCGGGAGAGGCCGTCTCGACGGCGTCAATGGTCTCGAAGCTCAGGGTCGGCGCCTTGTTACTCGTCACAAGCGGCCCGGGCTCGTAGTCATTGATCGTCGTGGTCGGCATCGGCGCGAAGGTGAAGGTCTGACCAGCCGGGACGTTGGGATAGCGGCCCGTCCCGTCGGAAGCCTGAGCGCGGAATATGTGCTGGCCCTGGGTCAGCTTCACCGGCTGGGTCTTGAAGATCGCGCCGTCGGTGTAGACAGTATCCGACGGATCGTCCTGCGTCATGTTGAGGATGAGCTCAGGGGCGTCAGCCGTACCGTCTACGCCGAGGCGGATGAGTGACGGTGCGTTGTTCTCCTCGTCCTTGTACGTTACTGAGAACACGAACGGTGTGGCTGTCGTGCCGTCGGGTGCCGTACCGGTTGAGTCGGGTGTGAAGCGGTAGTCCACCAGTATCGGCGGGGTGTTCTCGATGACTTCCGGCCCCTCGAACTCGCCGGTGAAGGGATAGCGAACCTGCTCGCCCTCGACCCGGACGTTGGTGTCAGTGGTGACCCAGGAGCCCCAGTCGTCACGGAAGACGAAGTAGTAGCGATGCACGCCGGGCCCGAGCACCATGTGCGTGGCAGTGTCGAAGACGTAGCGCTTGCCGTCCGCGTAGTTGGTGTCCGTCAGGTCTGCCGGCTCCATCGTGCCGGGGAACCAATGCGAGATTCGGAACTGGGTGCCAGCAGCCACGCCGTCCGTCAGCAGACGGGTGCCGGTGGCAAGCACGATAGTGTTGGTCGTGTTGCTGGCGATTCTGTAGGTCCGAGCTCCTGCGTTGGTGGTCGTGATCTCGACATCGTATCCGGCCAGATCATTGGTCGCGTAGCCAGTGCCACTGGTGGTGCGATAGGTCATGGTGGTGTCATTTTGCACCATCTGAACCGTCGCCTGGCCCTTGGGGCTGCCGAACTGGTCCACGTAGATGGAGGTTTCAAACGGGCGGTCGCCCTGTGGCAGCGCATTGAGCATCTCGCCGTCCAGGTCGGTGTAGGTGACACCGAACTGGTAGCTGGTGCCTGCAGTGGCGATCGAGGGGGTGACCGACTGGTTCGTCAGCGTCGGCGGCTGGTTGACCCTGAAGGCATAGTAGTCGTTAAGCCCGTCCGGGGCGGACGCAATGCCAAGATCGCCGGGGTCGTCAATCGTGAACCGGTATCCGTCCCTCGCCGGGCGATTCGGGAAGATTGCCTCGCGAGTCCCGTCCTTGGCGACGAAGTAATACTGGTAATCACCCGCGCCCCCGCCATCTGGCATCTGATCCGGGGCAATGACGTGCTGGTAGATGCAGCCGTCCGTGTAGGAGATGTCGCCCGGGTTGGCCTTCTCAAGCGTATAGCCACGCCACGCACCAGGCGTGCCGTTGACTACCTTGCGGACCTGCACCCGGATGTACTCCGGCGGCACATTTGCCGACTGCCAGTAGTTGATGCGGAAGGTGTAGTTGCTGGACGCCATCCACTTGCCGCCCTGGAAGGGGCGGTGGGGCGTCGTCGCCGTGTTGCTCCAGATGTTGGCGAAGTTGGGGAGAATCGTGTCGTCGTTGGTGACGCGCACCGGCGGGTTGGGGCCGGCGCCTACTTCCTTGCTGAACGGATCGAGGGCCGCGCCAGGCGGGTCAACGTTCAACTCCGCTCCGAACGCGCCCGGCGTTACCGTTCCACGCGGGAAGTACGGGTGCGCCGTCAGCATCGGGTTGATGATGGGGTACTGGCCGCTCTGGGAGTCAAAGGGGTAGCCATAGCCGCCGGCGGCGCCATCATTGTCGGCGAAACGGCGCGAATGCCGGGCGCTGACGATCTGGCCTTTGCCAGAGAGCGTGGGCTGCACGTAATCGTTGTACTCGCCGTTGCCAGGCTGGCCAGCCTGCACCCAGGCGCAGTTCGATCCGGTTGTGGGGACCCCGACTGCCTGGTGGTTTCCGGGCGGGCTGAAGTCATCCGTCGCCATGAATTCGTAAGTATGCTTGCCCACCTGCATGGCCACGTAGTTGTTGGATACCGGCTTGCCGTAGACGGTACTGGAGATGACGTCCTGCGGGTCGTCCTCTGGCGGGTCGTATGGCGAGAGGAACAGGTTGTCCATGAAGTTGGCGAAGTCCATCGGCAAGAGCTTGTAGAAGTAGCGGATGCCGTTGGAGTCTCTGGCGTTCGTGTCGTTGCGATCCTCACGCTGCATGAAATGCGGCCGCGTGCGGTCGCCATCAATGATCAGCACGACCTCGGGGCCGGCGTCGTCGTGCTGCACGACGGTTCCGACCTGGTCGGTGAAGTCGTCGTAGCAGGGCGTGTTGTCGCTGGATTCCTGCGGGAACTGGTGCCGCCCCGGAGAGTAGATCCACCAGTCATATTCGCGATCGTCGTGCCTAAAGGCGTTCGTACGGCCCAAGTCAAAGTCGGCGAAATTCCCCCGTGGTCCGGGAGGTGCGGAGGGGGTACCCCAGCGTGGCATCAGGTTACGCTGGAACCATGACGGGATCTTGTACTGCACCCGGAAGGTGAACACATTGCTGCTTGACCCTACGTCCGCCCCCGGAACCGGCCCGTCTACCGCCAGCGGGTCAACCCCGAAGGCATCTCCCGAGTACCACTCCAGAATGTCAGCGTTGTCGCTCTGGGTATACTGGGTGCTGGTCAGATCAGTGGTGGTTGCCGTTGTGCCGCTCACCGTGACGGCGCGGATAGTGAAGGGGGCTCCATTCCCGTAGTACCCCGTCAGGTTGCCGATGACATCATCAGTGGTGCCGTGAGGCTGGCCGGTGATGTCGTAGCCGGCGAAGGGCCCGATTGTCCAGACAGTGGTGCTGGGCCCCCCGGTCGAGGCGCCTGGATAGGCCGTCACGCCGTCCTGCACAGTAAGTGGCGTTCCGGCCTGCACAAGCCAGCTCTGGCCGGTGACGCCGTTGAGAATTCGCAGGCTTGCCAGTGATTCGTTCTGCCCCAGAACCACTTGAACACGGAAGTACCGTTCGGAGTTGGCCGAGGCCTCCTGCGGGTACACCCCTGCGCCCCCGTACCCAAGCGTCACTGTGGCGCTGTGCCCTGTCGACACGACGGAAAGTAGAAGAACCAGTGAAGCAGCGGGAATTAGCCAGCTTTGCCGAGTTGGATGGATCACGGATCCCCATCCTCCTGTCTTGAGGTACGATTGTGTCTGCGAAATCCACATTGGCACAGGGCCTACAGCCAATGAACTACGTCCTGTGCCGCCCTCCATGCCTTTGGACCATCAACGCGCGGCACGATCAGCCCAACATGCTACTGCCCCAACGTCTGGGCCCCACTGGCGGCAAAACGCCTGGTGGCGGACGCTATTAGGTGCCGTCCGCAGCCAGGATACCCAGGTTTACAAGCAAAATTCCTTAGATACAACCTGCTATAACCCTGAGTATTGTAGTACGAAGGACTGTCTCAAGTCAACGAGCATCTACCACCACATCTTCAGTGGCATCTACCGCATCTTGTACAGTTTCGCACCCGTTTTGGCCTCCGCCACACTCCATTTCCAGAAGCTTCCGCTTCAGGTCCAGCCCATAGCCGTACCCTGTCAGCCGCCCACCGCTGCCAATAACCCTATGGCAGGGCACCACGATCGCCACCTGGTTCGTGGCCATCACCTGCCCCACCGCCCGAGCTGCCCGGGGGTATCCCGCTCGCAGAGCCAGTTCCCCGTAGGTCAAAGTCTCCCCGTACGGCACTCTCCGGCAAGCCTCCAGCACCCGCCGCTGGAACTCGGTACGGCCACTTAAGTCCACAGGAATCTCAAAGTCACGTAGGTGGCCGCCAAAGTACGCCAATAGCTGCCGCCGCGCCTCGTGAGTATGCTCGTGAGCCGCGGCTGCTTCAAAACTATCGCGTCCCGTCGCCACCTCACCCAGTCGCAGGCTCACCAGACCCAGCTCGCTGGCGGTGATTACACAGGGGCCAATGGGCAAGTGAACCGTCAAAATGGCTCGGTTCAAGTCACAACTGCCTTCCGGGAACAGACTACGTAAGGGAATTACCTATCGAGACTCCTCTATCAACACTGCCTTCCAGCAAAGGTTCTGTCGTTTTTGCGTCTCTATGGCACATTCTTGCAGACTCGGCTCAGGAAAAATCGCGTATCGCCCGGTTGATGGTCAGGAAATTCTCCTGCCAGCGGTCCTCGGGTACGTCCTCGGTGATCCCAATCAGTAGCTTTCCGCTGCCGCCATCCTGCCGGAGCAGGTCTACCGTCGTCTCGCGGATGACTTCCTGGCTCGACAGGTGCACCGACGACGGATAGTTGATCCAGATGATCTTGTCGGGCCACAGTGCCCGCGCCTCACCCAGCGTCAGGTCCGTGTCCGGGGCCGGGGTGAAAGCTTCTACAACATCTATACCCGAACCGGCGATATCAACTCCAAAAAGTTTGCAGTTCGCATCCAGATGCACCAGAAGCTGCTTGCCGTGCTTGTGCAGTTCATCCGCCAGCTCGTTGTAGTGGGGCAGCACGCACTTTTGGAACCGTTCGAGCCCCACTATCTCGGGGCTGACGTTGCCGCCATACTGCACGACCTGGTGGGGGCTCTCCGCCACAACCTTGTAGCAGCGCCGGTTGCGCTCGTGAAGCGCCTCGTATAGCCGCATCAGCTCGTCCCGGCGCTCCATCCACTCGATTGTGAACGTCTCCACGCCCATGTAGGTGTAGATTAGCCCCTGCAACGGCGAGTATCCCGGCATCCCGCCACGCAGATATACATCCTCACCGAGCCACTCCCGCGCCTTGATTACTTCGTCATACGCAGGGACAAACTGCGTGTCATTGGCCTGAAAGATCAGCTTGTCGTAGTCCTCAGGCCCCTTGAACGGCAGTTCGTGCCGCCAGGACGTAAAGCCTGCCGGCTCCATGACCGTAGTCAGGTCGCCAGCCGGCGTCCGGGTGACCGTCTTGGTCAGCGTCTTCCCGGTCTTCTCGTCCACATAGGTGTAGCTATCCGTCTTGCAGTTGGGCGTAACCGTGCTATAGCCGACATAGCGCCGGTTCATGATGCAGAGGCCGTCATTGCGCAACTGCCGCTCCACAGCGCACTGCGGCAGCTTATACTCATATACGGTGAAGGGCACGTGATCCGTCTCACGCCCCGCCAGAACCGCCTCCACCCGCCCCCGCGGCGTCATGCTCATCCAGGGCCTCTCCCGTATCGTTTTGATCTTGCCAGCCTCCCCTCCACTGCCCCTATCCTGCTCCCAAAATGGGTTGTCATTCTGAGCCCGCACGTACTCGTGCGGCAAGCGAAGAATCCCCACGTGTCGGCGGCCGAGATTCTTCGCTTCGCTCAGAATGACAGAGGCGTGCGAAGAATCTCGATTCGTTCAGGGTGACGGAGAATCCGGCATGACGACCGTCCATCCCGCTCCTGTATGCCTTCTCCCCCACCGGCGACCGGACAACGCTTTACTTACCCGCGCGGCGCAGAGTGTATTGCGTGCCCCAGCGCGTCCATCGCAGCCTCCCCGACCGCTTCCGACATTGTCGGATGTGAATGGATCGTCTCGGCCACGTCTGCTACCGTCAGTCGCATCTGCGCGGCCAGCGTGATCTCGGCCACTAGCTCTGTCGCTGACGGTCCCACGACCGTCCCGCCGATGATCCGGCCGGTCTCGGCCTCGGCCACGATCTTCACGAAGCCCTCGCGCTGTCGGGTTGCCGCCGCCTTGCCCAGCGCCTGGAAGGGGAACTTGCCGACGACGATGTCCACGTTGCCGGCCCGGCATTCGTGCTCCCGCTGCCCGACGGAGCCGATCTCCGGGTGGGTGAACACCACGCCCGGCACGTAAGCTTCGCGGATGTGCTCGCCCGCCCCGTACAGCATCTCCACGACCGAAATCGCCTCATGTGACGCCCAGTGGGCCAGCCCGATGCCGCGAGTGACGTCTCCGACCGCGTAGACCGTCTCGAGAGACGTTCGCCGGTCCGGGTCGGCCACCACGCAACCCCGCTCGAGCTTCACTCCAGCTTCCTCCAGGCCCATGTTCGCGGTGTTCGCCCGCCGCCCGGCCGCCATGAACACCAGATCGGCCTCAACGGTCTTCTCCGCGCCGTCCTGCTCGTAGACCAGCACGTTCTTGCCGTCGCGCTGCTCAATCGCCTGAGCCTTGGCGCCCGTGGCGATGCGTACCCCGCCCTTCTTGAGAGCGCTGGCGACCACGTCACTGGCCTCGGGGTCCTCGGTTGGCATGATGCTGGGCATCATCTCCACCACCGTGACCTTGGTGCCGAAGCGGGAGTAGACATAGGCGAACTCGCAACCGATGGCCCCGCCGCCGATGATTGCTATGTTCGCGGGCGGGTCGGGGAAGTTTACGGCGTCGTCGCTCGTGAAGATTCCCGGCCCGTCGTGCCCCGGAATGGGCAGCACGAAGGGCACTGAGCCCGTGGCCCACAGGATGTTCTTGCCGGCCAGCCGGGTTCCGTCACCCAGTTCGACCTCGGTGCCCGAGAGCAGCTTCGCCCGGTCGCACATAACCTGGACTTTGCCTGCCTTCAGAAGGCCCTGAACGCCCGTCACAAGCTGCTTGACCGTCCGGTCCTTGTGCTTGCGGACGGCGTCGTAGTCCACGCTGATGCCCTCGACGTTGATCCCGAAGGTCTTGCCGCCCTTGACCTCGTCGAGCACCTCGGCGCACTTGATGAGCGCTTTGGAGGGGATGCAGCCACGGTTCAGACACGTTCCGCCGACCTCCCGCTCCTCTACCAGCGCCACTTTGGCTCCAAGCTGCGCGGCGCGGATGGCCCCGACGTAACCGCCAGGACCGCCACCGACAACTATCAGATCGAACTGATCACTCATATCTCCGGCTTCCTTTCGACTGTAACCTTGCGAGGGGCGCCGTCGTCGTTGCCGACGTAGGGGCGCACCGTGGTGCGCCCGCGCCAGGCACGCCCAACTAATCGGGCGGACCACGGTCCGCCCCTACGTCTATTCCCCCATCAAGACCACCTTCATGGCGGCCTTCTGCCGCAGCAACTCGAGCCCCTCATTGGCTTCCTCAAGCGCCAGGGCGTGCGTCACGAGTGCATCCAGGGGATAACGGCGGCTGTTGGCCAGCGTCAGCGCCTGGTGCAGGTGCCGCAGGTTGCTGGTCCATACCCCCTGCAGCGTCACTTGCTTGCGTGACAGCAGGTAGGGGTCAATCCGCGGGTCACGCACCGGGACAGCCACGCCAGGTATAGTCACTGTCCCGCCCGGCGCCACCAGATTCAGGGCCTCCTCGACGCCTGCCGAGGTGCCGGCGCAATCTACCACCACCGCCGCGCCCTGGCCCTGGCTGAGACCCGCCACAAGCTCCACACGGTCCTCAGGCGAGGTCTCCGCCATGCTCACGGGTATACATCCAAAACTCTCGGACAGTTGCAGCCGCGCCGGACTGCTCCCGGTACCGAGCATCACAACCTGGTCGGCCCCCTGCGAAAACGCGAAAGCCGCCGCGAACAGGCCCAGAGGCCCCGGGCCGATCACCACCACTACGTCGGCGGGCCTGATATTCGACAATTCTATGGCATGAGCCGCCGTCGCACCCGAGCAGGTGGCCGCTACGAGCCCGATGGGCTCAGCCTCGGGTGGCAGCTTGATTACCGCCGTCTCCGGCCGCAGGTAGATCATCTCGGCGTAGCAGCCGTTCAGATGCGGCCAATCGGCGCTGCTGAGCGATATACCATACGTCCGCCGCCGCTCACACAGCTCAGGACGCCCGTGCAGCACGCACTGCGCGCACTTACCGCACGTCAGCCCCCTGTCGAACGCAATCATATCACCCTGCTGAACAGGCCGCCCAAACAGGTCCCGCTTCTCTCCGCCAACGGCCACAATCTCCCCTATGACATCATGGCCCAGGATCATCGGCAGGGCCACCCGCGGGACCTAGACGGAGGTGATATCCAAGTCCGAGCCGCAG
>JBDKRC010000239.1:0-33797 GCA_039683575.1 Armatimonadia bacterium
GCCCGCGCCCCCGGGAACGGCAAGAAGGCTCCCTCGAATGAGGGAGCCTTCGTTTCTTGACGTGTTCCGGCCTACGGCGCATGGGCCGGCATGCATAGAGAGGGGCTGGCGCCCCTTCGGGGCTCTAGCGGAGGGGCGCCGCGGCCCAGGGCCTTGCGGCCCTGGCTAGATGCTGACGGCCCTGCGGGCCTGCGGAAGAGAGACAGCGGCCCAGGGCCTTGCGGCCCTGGCTAGTGGCTTACGGCCCTTCGGGCCTGCGGAAGAGAGACAGTGGAGCAAGGGCGGGGGGAGACAGGACGGACCCGAGGCGGGCTGGAAGCCCGCGCCTCCGGGAACGGCAAGAAGGCTCCCTCGAATGAGGGAGCCCTCTTTGTGGATGGATGGGAGGGGAGGAGGTTGGGAAAAATGGGGACGGAGCCTTTGCGCGACGGGCGGTTGGCGGGTGCAGGCGAAAGGTGGCGGCGCGCAAAGGCTCCGTCCCCATTTTTGGCAGTGGCTGGTCGGGGATAACGGCGTGGGCCGGATGCGCGGTGAGGCTGCGCATTCGGCCCCTCCAACGGCGGGGGCGGAGGCGGAGCAGGCTCCCTGGGAGAGGGGAGCCTGCGATTCTGGCAGGGGTTCCGGCACACGGAGTGTGCCTACCACGCGTAGAGAGGGTTCCGGCACGCGGAGTGTGCTATGGCGGCTACTAGTTTGTGGCTGCGACGTTGTCTTCGCGGACGGTCCACATGCCTGGTTCGGTGTTCTTGAGCCACTTGGAGTGCCCGTCGCAGAAGGTGTAGTTGGCGCCATCGTTGTGGACCTTGGGCACACGCGAGCCGCCGCCAACTTCGGTGAACCACAGCGGGTCCGGATTGCCGCTCCAGGCCCCGAAGATCTCGGGGGAAGTGGCATCGCAGAGTATGAGCGTTTCGGCGGGGCGGGGGATGCTGCCCAGGGACGAGCCGGGAAGCGGCTGACTGGCGAAGCCTCCGCGGTTGCTCGTGATGTTGAAGATGATGGCGTAGGAGCCATCGAGGGGGCCGGGGAGTTCCGGCGGGCGGCAGGAGGTGTAGGGGGATGCCCACTTGGCGCTGGGGCAGAAGTTGATCTGGCGATTCTTGATGTATGGCTGGAGCACGTCCATGGGCCAGTAGAGGGGGCTGGAGCCGGCGGCGCCGGTGTAGAAATAGGTCAGGGGCAGTTTCTCATCGAAATCCTGGGCGTACGAGAGGATCGCGACGCCGATCTGTTTGCAGTTTGACAGGCAGCTTGCCTGGCGCGCCTTCTCGCGGGCTTTGGCGAAGACGGGGAACAGGATCGCCGCGAGGATCGCAATGATGGCAATGACCACGAGAAGCTCGATCAACGTGAAGCCGCGTTTCATATTGTCGTCTCCCTTACTGGTATATGAGTAGAAGATTCTGCGAACGAGCGGCCCATTCCTGCAGGTCTGGTATGAAAAGAAACGCTCCCCTGGAAGAAGGGAGGCTTTCCTTTCTTGACGTGTTCCGGCGTACGGCGCATGGGTCGGCCTGCATAGAGAGGGGCTGGCGCCTCTTCGGGGCTCTAACGGAGGGGCGCCGCGGACCAGGGCCTTGCGGCCCTGGCTAGATGCCGACGGCCCTTCGGGCCTGCGGAAGAGAGACAGCGGACCAGGGCCTTGCGGCCCTGGCTAGTGGCTGACGGCCCTTCGGGCCTGCGAAGGAGAGTGGTACCAGGCGGTCAGTAGCAGGGCGCTGCAGCGTAAGTAGAGGCGACTTGGGCCGAGCGCTATGCGGACGCGGGGAGACGACGGGTGACCCCGTTGGGGTCCGGAGAGGGGGTGGGCCCGCACCAGGGGTTTCACCCCTGGCTATATTCGGTGACCCCTTCGGGGTCAAACAGCGGGTGAGCAAGAGGAAGTCGGGCGACCGGAGTGGGTGAGGCACTTGTCAGAGTACGCGAAGAAGGCCCCCTCGATTGGGGAGCCTTTCTTTTCATGTACTTGTTCCGGCACACGGGGGGCCAAGGCGAGGCGGTAATGGCAGCGGCCGGGGTGGCGGGAGCTCGGCCCCTGCTTACGGCGAACGGCGGCGGGCAGGATGCCCGCGCACCTACGGCGGACGGCAACGGCAACGGCAACGGCAACGGCAACGGCAACGGCAACGGCAACGGCCGGCGGGGTACGAGCCCCCGCCCTACAGGGACGGCAGAGGCGAGAGCCAACGGCCAGGCGTGGGGGCCTGGCCGTTGGGATTGTCGCCATGCGGAGAGGCTAGAGGACCGGCAGGTAGCGCTTGATCTCGTAGTCGGTGACCTGTTTGCGCCACTGGTCCCACTCGACCTTCTTGTTCTCGATGAGCTTCTGGTGCATCTCCTCACCCAGGCCCTTCTTGAGGACCTCGCTGCCCTCGGCGAGCTCAATGGCGCTAAGGAGGTCTGAGGGCAGGGTGCCGATGTTGCGTGCCTTGCGCTGCTGCTCGTCGAACTTGTACACGTTCTCCTGAGTCGGCGGCGGGCACTCGTACTCATTCTCGATGCCCTCAAGCCCTGCGGCCAGCATTACGGCGAACGCCAGGTAGGGGTTGCAGGCGGGGTCCGGAGCGCGGTACTCGATGCGGGTGCTCTCTTCCTTGCCGGGCGCGTACTGCGGCACGCGGATGAGGTCAGAGCGGTTGCGCAGCGCCCATGAGAGGTACACAGGGGCCTCGTAGCCCGGTACCAGCCGTTTGTAGGAGTTGATCCACTGGTTCGTCACGAGCGTGATTTCCGGCCCGTGGCGCAGCAGCCCAGCGATGTAGTGGTAGCATTCCTTGGACAGGAAACGGGGGTCTTCGGCGTTGAAGAACGCATTGCTATCGCCTTTGAAGAGCGACTGGTGGACGTGCATGCCGCTGCCATTCTCGCCGAAGATCGGCTTGGGCATGAAGGTCGCGTACAGGCCGTGGCGCATGGCCACTTCCTTGACCGTGATGCGGTACGTCATGCAGGCATCGGCCATCGAGAGCCCGTCAGTGTACCGCAGGTCAATCTCATGCTGCGATGGGGCTACCTCGTGGTGGCTGTACTCGACGTCCACACCCATGGCCTCAAGCGCGACGATGGTCTCGCGGCGCAGATCCATGGCCATGTCATTGGCCGTCATATCGAAGTACCCGCCAGTGTCGAGAGCCTCGGGGGTCGAGGAGTTGGGGAAATAGAAGTACTCCAGCTCCGGGCCGACATAGAAAGCATAGCCCTGGTCGGCAGCGCGTTTGAGCTGGCGCTTGAGCACATAGCGCGGATCGGCGTTGAAGGGCTCCCCAGTGGGCTGATAGATATCGCAGTACATCCGGCCGACGGAACCATACTCGTCGGTGCTGCGCCAGGGCAGGACGACGAAGGTGGAGGCGTCGGGTATGGCGATCATGTCGCTTTCGTCGATGCGGACGAAGCCATCAATGGACGACCCGTCAAAGCCGCGGCCATTGATCATGGAATCTTCGAGCTCGGTCACAGTGATCGAGAAGCTCTTCAGATAACCCAGAATGTCAGTGAACCACAGCTTGATGAACCGGACGTTGTTGGACTTAGCCTGCTCCAACACATACTCAATGGCTTCGGGGCTGTTAAACTGCATCATGTCCTCCTCGGGGCTGGATAACGCGCAACACGCCCGGCGGAGGGTCGGGCGCATCAGTCACAGACATCAAAATAGCGGGGGAATGTTACACAGATGTTTCGCGGGGCAAAAAAAGCAGGACGGGCCGGCAAAATGTTTGCCGGCCCGTCAAGGGGGATGCGCCGAATGGCGGCGCAGTCCAGAAGCAAGGTCTGATTTCGTGGATAGAGGTGCGTGTATTGTTGTGGCTGAGGTGCGGCTGGGGTTACAGGGATGCTACTGTGGACCTTCAGCGAATATGACCACTATCCCGCCTGAAAGGTTCCACAGCTAGATAACTACCATCCAAGGAGCTTCACCAGGCCCTGAGTGCCAAGGTCGCCGAGCCCCTCCGTCGTGGCCTCGCCAAAGAGGCGCGTGGCTAGCGCCGTCCCCTCGTAGTCGGCTGGCAGTTCGGCCATCGTGCCAGAGGCGATATTGAGGTCCTTGGCCTGCAGGCGGATCATGAAGCCGGGGGCGAAGTCGTTGGCGATCATCTTCGGGCCAAGGTTCGCCAGCATCCAGCTCGCTGCCGCGCCACTGGACACGACCTGATGGACGGTCTCCAGGTCGAGGCCCATTTGCTTGGCGAAGAGCATGCCTTCGGAGCAGGCGAGGATGTTGAGGGCGCAGATGACCTGATTGACGGCTTTGACGCGCTGGCCGTTGCCCTGGGCGCCGCAGTAGACGAGGTTCTTGCCCATGGCCTCGAAGTAGGGGCGGACGCGGTCGAAGACGGGCTGTTCGCCGCCGACCATGATAGCGAGAGTGGCGTTGACGGCCCCAAGTTGCCCGCCGGAGACGGGGGCGTCGAGGTAGTCACAGCCGAGATCGTTGATCCGGCGGGCGAAATCAACGGTGGCCTCGGGGGAGATGGTGGAGTGGTCCACGATGGTCTTGCCGGGGCAGAGGGCAGAGGCGAGGGCGTTGTCGGCGAAGAGCACGGCTTCGACGTCGGGGGTGTCGGCGACGCAGATGAAGATGATATCGCAGGCGCCGGCGAGTTCGGGGAGGGTGTCAGCGACGGTGGCACCGAAGGCCACGGCATCGCGAGTCTTTTCACGGGTGCGGTTATAGACCATGACCGAGTGGCCGGCCTTGAGGAGGTTTTGGGCCATGGGGGAGCCCATGATGCCCATGCCGATGAAGCCGAGTTGCATTTGGTGGGAAGGTCCTTTCGGAGGGAAGTGTCGGGGGGGAGATTTCAGCGGGGGAGGGGAGGAGACCTTCATCTTGACTATGTAACTAATATAGTTACAATAGATACTGTTATGATTACAGAGACTCGACCGCTACCGATGCTGTTGGGAAAGACGCGCAGCGCCATTTTGGGGTTGCTGTTTGGGCATGTAGAGGCTGAGTATCACCTGCGGGAGATTGTGCGAGTGGCGCAGGTGGGGCTAGGGCCGGCGCAGCGCGAACTGGCGCAACTTGTGGCGGCGGGGCTGGTGACGCGGCGGAAGTTGGCGAATCTGGTGCTGTACCGGGCGGACCCGCAGTCGCCGGTGTGTGCCGAGATCAGGGCGGTGGTGATGAAGGGCATGGGCGTGGCGGGGGAGTTGGCGGAGGCGCTGGGGCCGTTGCGGGAGCGGATCGAGGTGGCTTTCATCTATGGGTCGGTGGCGGAGGGGAGAGAGACGGCGGGGAGTGACGTGGATCTGGTGGTGATAGGCGACGTGAGGCTGGAGGAGGTTGTTGAGGCGCTATACGAGGCGCAGGAGCAAGTGGGGAGGGAGATCAGTCCGGTGGTGTACAGCCGGGACGAGGTGGAGGAGCGGTTGCGGCGGAAGGATCATTTTGTGACGGCGGTTTGGCGAGGGGCGAAGGTGTTTGTGGTTGGGGATGAGCAACTATTGTGAAACGACGGCCGTCCGAGCGGGCAGGATGCCCGCGCTCCCAGCGAACGGCTCTGAGGCGCCACCATGCCGGTTGCAGACGAGAAGGGGATAGCCGATGTCAGACATGATTTCGCTGTCGAAGCTATTGCATCCACAGCTTCGTGACAAATGTATGCTTCTCTTCTCTCAGGAGCACTTCATCGAGGCTGCTCGAGATGCCGTCGTGCTTGTAGAGGATGAGCTGCGGCGAAAGGCTGGCTGCACGTCACACTACTACGGCGTGAAGCTCGTGGATCATGTTTTCGGCAAGGAAGACCCGGTCAGGCTGCGGACCGTTCTGGATGCGGAACGGCATAGGGCGGCGGAGCAATTCTTCAAGGGCACGTTTGCATACTACCGCAATTACGTCATGCATCATGCGTCAGGCATTCATAGAGACAAGTGCGCGACGGTACTGGTAGTGGCAAGTGAACTGCTGTGGCTAGTAGGGGCAGGCGTTTCGGTGTTCAAAGGCGAGGAGACCCTGAATCAACTGATTTGCACGGGTCAGATCGACAGCGCAAGACAATTGGGAATGCTACTGCAATATCTGGATGGCCGAATTCTGCCAGACGAGGTATATGACGGGATGTTTGAGATGTTGGCAGACAATCACGTGCCGACGGAGGTTTTCGAATTGGTACATGACCTTGGACTGGTGGAGTGGACGCGGCGTGATGTTGTTGAACCCGCCGATCAAGCGCTTGGTGGGTATCCGACTGAGCTCATTGATATTGCGGAACTAACGGACGATGGCCGGGAAATGCTGCGCCTTTGCGCCGAAAGGCAGCCATTTCAAAAGCTGGATGCATTTCGTTCCGCGGGATTGAACTTCGCCTTCGGGCGGAGTGGCCGTCGAGACGTCGGTAGCACTTCTTAGGCCGAAGGACAAGACATGATAACCGACTGCAACACATTGTTCGGCTATTGGCAGAAGGATACGCAGGATCGGTCGGTTGAGCGGCTCTCGCACATCATGCGGACCAATGGGATTGAGCGGGCTCTGACTTGCTCGGGGCGAGGGGTTTGGGATGACTTCGTAGAGGGCAATGAGGAGACGCTGCGGGTCTGCGCAGAGCATCCCGAACTGCTGCCGGTGGGGACGGTGCGGCCGGGGGACTACTACCGGTGCGTGGAGGAGATTGGGTCGCTGCGGGGGCGAGGGTTCCGGATGGTGCGGTTGTTTCCGGCGACGCAGGGGTGGGGTGTGGGGAGTCTGGGGTTCCGAAGGCTCCTGGAGGCGCTGGTGGAGAGTGAGTTGCCGGTCTTCATTGATAACGGCTATGACAGTACGGGGTTGATTGCGCCGTTGGTGGACTATTTCCAGGGGACTGAGGTGCCGCTGATCTTCAGCGGGGTGTCGTATGGGTTTGGGGAGTTTCTGGCGGCGTGTGAGGTCTATGAGCACTGTTACATGGATACCTGGCAGTCGTTTTTGCTGAATCAGATCGAGTTGGTGCGGGATGCGGCAGGGATTGGGCGGGTGCTGCTCGGGACTAAGGCACCGTTTGAGATGCCTGGGCCGTGCCTGGAGATGGTGCGGCATGGGCGGCTGACGGAGGAGGAGAAGGCAGCGGTCCTGGCGGGGAATGTGGGGAGGCTGATGGGGGAATCGGGAATGGGGAATGGGGAATCGGGGGAGAGTGCGGCGGCACGTGTGGATCAAGCTTCGGGCAGGCGGGGCATGTGTGGCAGGGGAGACGAGGCTAGTTCCGGCATGCGGAGCATGCCTACCACGCGTTTGATTGACGTTCATGCGCACTATGGGCCCTGGGTGGGGTTGCCGAATCCGTATGTGGGGATTGAGGACTTGGTGGGGACTTGCGAGCGGTATGGAATCGAGCATATTTGCCTGTCGAGCACGCTGGCGATTGGGTATGACATGGTGGAGGGGAATGCGCGGCTGGCGGCGGCGATTGAGGGACGGGAGGGGCTGCATGGGTATGTGGTGATCCATCCTGGGTATGCGGCGGAGTCGCTGGCGCAGATGAAGGAGTACTTCCAGAACCCGCAGTTCGTGGGGGCGAAGCTGCACCCGAAGCATGCGGGGTATCAGATAGATTGTGACGAGGCGCGGCCGCTGCTGGAGTACCTGGTCGAGGTGGGGAAGCCGCTGCTGGAGCATACGTGGTTTGACGAGATGTGCCTCGCGACGGGGAACGCGGCGGACTTGTTTCCGGAGTTGGTGGTCATCATGGGCCACATGGGCGGGGATACGTGGGAGAAGGCGCTGGAGGTAGCGGCAGAGCGGCCGAACGTGTATCTGGAGCTATGCTCGGGGCTGTCGCCGTGGGGGAAGCTGGAGCGGGCGGTGGCGATGGTCGGGGCGGAGAGACTACTGTTTGGGACCGACCTGACGCTGCTGGAGCCCGGGTATACGCTGGGGCTGGTGACGGGGGCGGAGATAGGGGAGAGGGCGAAGCGGATGATTTTGTATGAGAATGGGAAGCGGCTGATGGGGTTCTAGGAGCTCAGGCGGCATCGGGCAGCGTAATGACCTCGACCTCGGCACCGCGCCGGCGAGCATCGTCCGCAAGCTGTTCAAGCTTTTGGGTAGTCTCGTCAGAGAACCATTGCTCGCCACAGCGCGAGCAGACGAGCGCGGGGACGTTACGGACGACGAGGACGCCGGTACCCAATTCGACGGCGAAGAGGACTCTCTCGGGCTGCATCGTGCCGCCGCAGACGGTAAGACCGCACTTGGTCATGTTGAGCTCTACCGAACCGTTTCCTCGTGATTGACTTCATCCAGACTATACCCCACATAGCCCCGCCTCGTCACTTCATTCGCACCACGACTTTGAAGGCCTCTTTGCTTTCGAGGAGGTCAAAGCCGCGCTTGGTTTCCTGTAGCGGGACGACGTGGGTGTACCAGTTTTTGAGGTTGACCAGGCCCTGCTTGACTAGCCAGAGCATTTGCTGGTGGGGGAGGGCCTCCTGGGGGTTGAAGAATTCGAGGGCCCATTCGTTGCGGGCGAGGGCGATGTCTACCGCGCGGCGTTCCATGTCTCCGGCGGAGCGGGTGGGAGCGATGCCGTAGACGCCGAGGCGGCCCTTGGGGCTGAGGAGGGAGAGACCGAGTTCGAGAACGGAGTCGCTGCCGATGGCCTCGATGACGCGGTCGGCGCCCCGGTTATTGGTCCACTGGTTCACGATTTCCCTGGCATTGTCTGTCGTGGTGTTTATGACTGCATCGGCGCCGAAGTCTAGGGCGCGTTGCAGAGCCTCGTCGCGCCTGCCTGCGACTATGACGGGATAGCAGCCGAGGAGACGGGCGAAGTGGGCAAAGGAGAGGCCGACGGGGCCGCTGCCGAGTACGACTACGCTTTCACCGGGGCGAACAGGCCAACGCTGGAGCCAGGAGAGGGTCTCTTTGAGCGTGATGAGCATCGTGGCGTCGACCGGATCGAGGTCGGAGGGGATGATTTGCTGCATGGGTGAGCCGCCAGCGAGGGGCTCAGTGACCTTGCCGTATTCGGCTAGGCCGCCGTACATGGAGGTGGGGCCATCGCCGGGTGCGTAGGAGGCGCGGGGGCGCAGGACGAGGTCTCCGGGCTTGAAGCTGGTTACCTGGCTGCCGCATTCGACGACGCGGCCCACGGATTCGTGGCCGAGGATGCCGGGGTAGGCGTCGGGGCCCTTGTAGCGGAAGGTGCCCTGCAGGAGCTTGTGGTCGGTGCTGTTGCAGATTGCGCAGGCGAGGATTTCGACGAGACACTCGGTCTCGGTGATGGTTGGGAGAGGAACGTCACGGACGGTGAGGTGGCCGGGGCGCTGGGCGATGGCGGCTAGCATGGTTTTTGGTCCTGTTTCCAACGTGTGGCGACAAGTGTCGGTTGCCGGTGACGCAGACGTCGCTTTGCGCACCTACGGCCAGGCAACGGCCCGGAGCGGGCAGGATGCCCGCGCACCTACGGCTAGGCAACGGCATGCGGGCAGGGATGCCCTGCGACGCAGACGTCGCTTCGCGCACCTACGGCAACGGCAATGGCGGAGCCGGTTCGGGACGAACCGGCCTACGCGGCGGTGGAGGCAACCTACGCGTTTTGGATGGCGGCGATTTGGGCCAGTTCGTCCGGCGTTAGCGGCGGGCAGTCTGTTGTGGCGATGTTCTCCTGCATGTGGGGCCACTTGCTGGTGCCGGCTATTACGGTTGAGACGCCTGGTAGCTGGAGGACGTATTGGACCGCCAGTTGCGCGAGGGAGCGGTTGGGCCCGGTGAGAGCCCGAAGGGCTTCGGCTTTGGCGGCGAGAGCCTGTTTGCTTTCGAGTTGCTGCCAACTGCGGCGGTCGTCTTTGGCGAACTCGGCGTCGGGCCTGAGGGTGCCGGGGAGGAAGCCGGCGCCGAAGACGCCGCGGGCCACGATGCCGACGTTGTGCTCGACCGCGGCGGGGAGGAGGGCATCGGCGGCTCCTGGGCCGATGATGCTGATGGCTTGCTGGAGGACGTCCACGGCGTCGCGCTTGATGAGGTCCACGCCAAGCTCATTCGGGCCGATGGAGACGCCGACGAAGCGGGTTTTGCCCTGCTGGCGCATGATTTCCATGGCTTCGAGGCATTCGCCAGGAGACCCGTCGGGTCTCACGATATCGTCGGCGGAGGGGCCGTGGAGGAGGTAGACGTCCACGTGGTCCATTTTGAGGCGCTTGAGGCTGCGGTCGATTTGCCAGAGGAGCTTGTCCTTGCTGAAGTCGGTCCAGGCGTGGCCCTTGGTGGCGCCATGGCCGCCCTTGGTGCAGACGATCCACTCGTCGCGGCAGCCCTGGAGGGCTCGGCCGATGACCTCTTCGCTGTGGCCGTTGCCGTAGATGGGGGCGGTGTCTATGAGGTTGACCCCGGCTTCGCGGCACTTGGCAATGAGGTCGATCGAGGCGGCGTCATCGGTGGCGCCCCAGCCGTGGGGGATTTTGCCAAGACCCTCGAATTTGAGGGTGACGGCACCGCCGATCTCCCAGGCGCCGAGGGAGACGGCGGAGACTTTGAGGTTGGTGCGGCCGAGGGTGCGATATTGCATGGTAACTCCTTGATTCTGTCGCTATTGTGGCCCCAGACGGCTCTCGAATAGTCCATTTGCGCGTCTGAGAAATTCGGTGGTTGTCCAGGGCTGGCCGGAAGCCAGGGGTGGCAGGTCGTCTACACCGATCTTCGCGACTAAGTATGGTTGCAGTGGCAAACGATCTCGTACCTTGAGTGTATGTAAGCCGTCTCGGACGGCGAGACCGGCCTGGATGATCAAGTGGGCATCGAAGTACAGGCGTACGCCCGGCTGGTATTCGGTGTCCGGGTTCGGCAGCATCTTGCCGGCCTGGCGACAGGCGACTACGAACTCAGGTCCGATGGCCTCCGTGGTGCCGAGGGCGACGTACTGGGCATAGTCGGGCGGATCGCCCACCAGGCGCTCGCCGAGGGTGGTATCGAGGGACTCGAGGCCGGCGAGAGTAGCGGCAGAACGCAGTTCACCACAGCGCTCGATCATCATCCAGGCCTCGATCGTGGTCGAGTGCACCACCCAGCGCGGATCGTGGGGGCGGACGGACGTGGACAATGAGGTCTGCGCCAGAGCTTCGGCGATGAAGCTCTCTGCGTCGGTGTCCTGCTGAAGGGCGACAATCACGCGCCGGCCGTGGCCTGTCTCGTAGCGAAGGAAGTCGCCCAACCGTTCCCGCAGATGCTGCGTCCGCCGGCCAAAAGTGGCCATGTACAGGCCGCTTGGGCGCCGGCCGTTGCACACGACATCATCGTCCGCGGCAGATAGTTGTAAGCAACTCCAGCCCTCCGCATAGGTTCCATCCGCCGAGAAGGGGTTCGGCTGGTCCGGTTCCCAGCCTGTCGGAGCGACGAACCAGCCGGCGGGATCGTCAGCCATTACGCCACCCCGGGGCCCTTGTAGCCGTTGAAGCCGCAGCCGAAGGGTTCGTTGAAGGGCCTAAACGGCACCATGGCACCGATCTCTTCGAGGCGGGACATGATGTCGTCGGGCAGCGGGCCCTGTTCTACGGCGGCTGTGTTCATTTCTACTTCCTGGACTGAGCGGGCGCCCATTAGCGTGCTGTCTATGTCCTGGTTGCTGATGACCCAGCGGATCGCGAGGTCCGTGATGGGCATTTGTAGCTCGTCGAGGAGGGCGTAGAGGGCCTGGAATTGCTGGCGGCGGGGCGGGGAGAGCCATGCTGGCGGGTTGTTGTTGACCTGATCGTCGAAGCGGCGGGAGAGCCAGCCTTGCTGGAGGGGGGAGCCGATGATGATGCCCATGTTTTGCCTTTTGGCCTCGGGGATGACCGCTATGGCCGATTCGCGCCAGAGGAGGCTGTAGTTGAAGGCGCTGAGGACCACGTCGAACTGGCCGGTGGCGCAGATGGCGGCGAGAATGTAGGGGGTGGTGCCGCCGAGGCCGGTGTATTTGATGAAGCCCTCCGCTTTCAGTGCGGCGAGGTATTCGGTGACAGGGCCGGTGAAGCTCTCCCAGTCGGTCCACCAGTCGTACTGTTGCGGGCGGTCGGGCTCGTGGATCATGAGCATGTCGAAGGAGTCGCGCTTGAGCAGGCGGAGGCTTTCCTGGAAGGAGAATTTGAGGTGATCGAGGTTTTGAGGCTCGAAGGGAGTGGGCTTGCCGCCTAGCTTGGTGGAGAGGTAATAGGGCTTCGTGACGCCCTTGAGGGCTTCGCCGAGGACTTCCTCGCTGTCGAGGTAGCCGGGCGCGGTGTCGATGAAGTTGACGCCGAGGTCGAGGGCGCGGTGAATGGCCTCGTAGGCGCGGGGGCGGTCGGCGCCGCCGGCCTTGGAGACGAACAGGCCGCCCATGCCGAGGACGGAGATTTCGAGACCGGTACGGCCAAGGGTGCGATATTCCATGTTAGGCCCCTTTCGGATTGCAGCGTTACTATTCGGCGGGAGGTGGGGGAGACCTTTGCGGGGCAGCCATCACGGTCAACAGGAGATCGGGGTTGGGCGTCGAAATACCATTTGTCGCACTTGCAGCCACTACAAAGGACCCACAGAGTATGAAGAAGCTTGTCTCGGGCGTTTGTCTCCTGGTTGCGCTGACTGCCCTGGGGGTGGCGCCGAAGGCATGGGCTCAGGGGGGCTTTAGCCCGGAGAAGTACTTGATGCGGCAAAAGGAGCTTCCGGCGCCTTATCGGGTGCATGATGAGGAGAACCGATTTCCCGCGTGGTCGTGGGATGATGGGCATTGGTACCGGGCTGGCAAGGATCCGGAGGGGATGACGCCCAAGGATTTCGACTATAAGTTCATTCATGAGGAGATCTGGAACGGCAACACCAACACCATCCAGGTCGAGGGGGCGGTGTTTGGGCGGGCGGATGTCGCGGAGTTGCGGATGTCTGATCAGGCGAAGGTGAGAGACTACAAAAAGGTGGGTATTGGCGGGGCGCAGGCGCTGCATGAGACCAATGAGCAGGGGGAATTTCCCCGTTACTACATCCAGATCGGCACTGTTTTCGGGTATGTATACGGCGGGCAGCAGTCTGGCGAGGACACGCTGGCCATTGCGAAGCTATGGGTCCAGAAGCTGCAGGGGCAGCTGACTGAGCAGCCTCAGCCGAAGCCGCCGACGCCGACTGCGACACCCGCTAAGGACGTCCCGGACCTGCATGTCGATCAGGACGGGTTCGCGTTGACACTGGCGAGCGACAACACGGTACTGGAGTATGAGCCTGCCGCCGACAAGCAGAGCGTGGCAGTGCAGATCGAGAACCGCAGTCAGAAGGTCCCTGCCACCAATGCCTTCATCCAGCTCTACGTTGCCTCTCCGGCGGGTTCCACGCCTCAGCCTGTGGGGAAGCAGCTTGCGCTGCCTACCATTCCTGCCGGAGGCAAGATTGCGGTCGGCACGACGTGGGACCTCGGCGGGCAAAACCAGGTCGATGTCGAGCTTTGGGTCAAGGTCTACATCCCCTACACCGATGACGCCAATCCCGCCGATAGCCAGGCAAGCCTCAAGTGCAGCATTCGCTATGCCCACAACGGCCGGCGGGCCTTCAGTTGGTTCGATGACACGTACCGTTTCGTGAACTTCGGTTACAAGGACCGCGAGACCGAGGAACTGGTTGAGGGCGTGGTGGCTACCGTCCTCGGCAACCTGCAGGGAGGGTCAGAGGTCAGCAAAGTCTGGCAGAAGCTGACCTTCGCCGCTATCTACCAGCGCGTCGAGTCATACATGAACAAGAGCCTCAATGCCGGCGCAGGTGGGCATTGCTACGGCATGGCGGCCACCGCGGGGCTGTACTTCGAAGGGACCGCTGCGCCACCGCTGGGGAAGGCCACACCAGCCCTGACCCTCGAAGAGGCCTCTACCAACATCAACATCTACCACCGCGCGCAGATGCTGCCGGTGCTGCAGGCGCTGTCGAGCAAGGGCGACTATCTGCAGCGCGATCTCAGTCCACGCAATTGCTATAACTGGGTCAAGAATGCCCTGGACCCGTCACGCCTGCCGCCCATAGTTGAGTTCTTCGGGCGCGACCCCGGCGACAAGACCACCATCATCGGCCACGCTGTGTTGGCCTACAAGCTGATTGAGGTCGAGGGGCGCGATCCGGTGATTTACATCTACGATCCCAACTACCCGGCCAGCGCGGTCAAAGCGCCGCACCCCATGCCGCAGATTTCCCTCAAGATCGACAAAGCCACCTGGGCCAATCCGACATATATGGGTTACGACTGGGCTGTAGGCGAGTGGATAGGCGCGCGTCGTGTGGCGCGGGAGATCTCGGTGGACATGGCCAATGCCCTTGGTCCGCAGCTTAAGGCGATGGCGTATACCGCAGTCAATGCGCTCAACCAGGGGAAGCAGTTGATGGCCATCCTGCGCTGCCCGGCGGATGTCTGTTTCACTGACGCCCAGGGCCGCCGCACCGGGACGGTCAACGGCAAGCTGGTCAACGAGATACCGGGAGCCGAGCCGGGGTCCGTGGGTGAAGTGGAGATGTACTTGCTGCCACTGGGGCAGAATTACAGTGTGACCGTAACCGGTACCGGCGCCGGGACGATGTCACTCGACCTGCTGCAGGCCCCGACGGCAGGGCAGCTTACGGCTGCCTCTTTCGAGCGGGTGCCAGTGCAGAAGGGCGGGCAGCTTGCCGGGACGCTGACGGGTACCGGACAGCTTGCGAACCTCAAGTCGGGGTCGCAGACGTACCCGGTGCAGTGGAGTGGCAGCGCCAACCTGGCCGCCTTCAACCCTGGCGACGGCACGAGCACGCCGCCGCCGACAACGACGGCTCCTCCCGTCCAGCCGAAGCCTCCCACGCCGCCCACACAGCCTGCCACTGCCAATCCTCCCCCGGCTGCGTCCACCCCGCCCGTTGCGACAGACCCTGACCGCGTCGTATTGTCGAGGCCGCAGGCGAACCAGCTTGTTGACACGACAATCGAGGTCGTCGGACGGGCGCGGCCCCAGGCTACCGTGGTCGTCTATACCATTGTCTATAACGCCCAGAATGGGCAGATGATCAGCACCATCCCGGGCCTCCGCGCGAAGACGAAAGACAACGGCGAGCTGGCATGGGTCATCGCGGCGCCGCGGGTCAGCTTCGGTCAGCCCAACACACCATTGATTTTCGAACTGCACGCGCGGATCATCCGGAGCAATGGCACTGACGGGCCCGAGACGGTGGTTCGGGTTCGGGGGGCGTCGATCTAGGCCACGGCTGGCGCAATGGCTCGTCAGGCGGCCGGCACCGTATCCCGGCCGCCTGGTTGTGCCACAGCATCCATGATTTTTGAACCTCCCCTTGCTGGCGCGTGTTCAACTCCACAAGCGCGCGTTATGAACCCTCATGCTGACCGATCATGAACTGATGGCCAATCTGAAGCGGGGTGACCAGGAAGCCTTCATCGTCCTGGCCCAGCGTCACAAGCCGTGGCTGACGCGCGTGCTGTATCACCTGTTCTGGGATAGGGAAGAGGCGGATGACGGGGCACAGGAAGTGCTCTTGCGAGTGTGGCTCGCACGGCGAGACTATGAGCCGACGGCCGCGTTTCGGACGTACCTCTTCTCAATCGCCCGCAACTACTGGCACAACCGCGCCCAGCGGGTGATCAAGCGCAACCCGGTGGTGTCACTGGAGGATCAGTTCGGGCCGGGAGCGCGCGAGATCATCGAGGGATTCGCGGATAGGTCGCCCACGACAGAGCAGGTAGTGATGCAGCGCTGGGAGCTGTTCCAGATCAGGCGCGCCGTGGACCAACTTCCGGAAAAGCAGCGGCTCGTGTTCATTCTGAGCCAGTTCGGGGGGATGAAGTATGCGGAAGTGGCGGAGTTGCTGGGGATACCGGAGGGCACGGTGAAGTCGCGGATGGCGGCGGCCGTGCAGAGTCTGAGAGTGAAGCTAACCTCTATCGGAGGGCAGTAACCATGAAATGTGAAGCCTGTCGGGAGCTGATGACGGCTTATCTGAAGGAAGAGTTGGAGGCGGGGGAGAGGGAAACGGTGGAGGAGCATCTGGCGAGTTGCGCCGAGTGCGCGGAGGAGTGTGCGGGGGCGCGGAAGGTGCTGGCGGCGGTGGATCAGGCGAGCGACGAGCCGATCGTGCGTATCCTCGACAATATCATCGACGAGGCCATAGGCCATGGGGCCAGTGACATTCATATCCAGCCGCGGAGCGAAGTCACCGTGATTCGGCTGCGGATTGATGGGGTGCTGCACGACAAGATGCTGCTCCCTACCTACACCCTTCAGCCCCTGGTGAACCGCGTCAAGCTGATGGCGGGGCTGAGCCTCACCACGCAGGGCGTGCCGCAGGACGGTCGGATACAGACAAAGATAGAGGAGCGGGATTACGACCTGCGGGTGTCGGTCGTGCCGAGCGTGCTGGGGGAGACGGTGGTTATGCGGATTCTGGACAAGAGCGGCGTGAGCATGTCGCTGGACCAGGTTCAGTTCGTGGGCGAACAGCGCAAGCAGCTCGAGCAGATGATGCATTCGCCGAGCGGGTTGCTGCTGGTCACGGGACCTACGGGCAGCGGGAAGACGACCACGCTTTACGCGGTCATGCATGAGCTGAACAAGGTGGAGAACAACCTGATGTCCATCGAGGACCCGGTGGAGTACCAGTTCGATGGCTTCACCCAGATTCAGGTGAATCGCGCGGCGGGGCTGGACTTCAAAGGGGCCATGCGCAGCATCCTGCGCCAGGACCCGGATATCATACTGTGCGGCGAGATAAGGGACCGGGAGACTGCCGAACTGGTCGTGCAGGCGGCGATAACCGGGCATCTGGTGCTCAGCACGCTGCACACGAATGAAGCGATCAGTGTGATCCGGCGGCTGCTGGACATCGGCATCGAGAGGTTCCTGATCGCTCAGAGCCTGCTGGGGGCGACGGCGCAACGGCTGTTCCGCCGCGTGTGCCCCGATTGCCGGGAGAAGTATGAGGCAAGTGAGGCTGAGCGCGCGTGGTTGCAGGCGGCGGGGATTGCCGAGATACCGGCGAAGCTGTGGCGGTCGAAGGGCTGCGAAAAGTGCCGCAGTACGGGCTACAAGGGCCGGCTGGCCGTGTATGAGGTTTTCCTGATGGATCAGGAGATCGTGAACCTGATGGTGAGGAACACGCCGCTGGAGGAGATAGAGAAGCTGGCGGCGACGAAGGTGAAGTCCATGAAGCTGACGGCGGCGGAGAAAGTGGTGGCGGGGGAGACTACGGCGGCGGAGGCGATGCGGGTGCTGGCGTTTCTGACGTAACACGATCGAAACGGATTGCCGGGAGCGGCCGAGAAGCCGCTCCCGGCTTCTTTCAGACGGAGACTTTCTCAAACACCCTCAGGAAATTGCCCCCCAGTATCTTCAGTACCGTCTCCTCGTCTAATCCCCGACCCACCAGCGCCTCTGTGAACTCCACCAGCCGCCCCATGTGAGGCGGAATCGGGATCTCTTCTTTCGGCAACCCATCGAAATCCGACCCGAAGCCGATGTGGTCAGGGCCTACGAGATTGATCACATGCTCCACCTGATCCATCAGCCGCTCCATCGAGGGGCTGTCCTGATGGATGAACTTGGTGTAAAACGCGACGCCCATGACGCCGCCGTTGTCGGCCAGCGCCCGAATCTGATCGTCCGTGAGGCCCCGCCAGTGCGGACAGACGCTGAAAACGCAGCCGTGGGAGAAGATGCAGGGCTTGCTGGAGACTTCCAGGGCATCGTAAAAGGTGCGGTCGTTGGCGTGGGCGAGGTCTACTACAATTCCTAGTTGATTGGCGGCGTTGATGACCTCGCGCCCAAAGTCAGTCAGCCCGCCCATTTCGCGGCGTGCTGTCTCGCGTTCGTCGGCGGTGGTATAGGCGAAGGGGCTCTTGTCCACCTGCAGCGCGTGCTCGTATTCGTTCTGGGCTTCACCATGGGTCAGATTTGCGACGCGCAGGCCGAGGCGGTGCATCAGGCTCATGACGCGGAGGCTGCCCTGCAAGCACGTGCAACTCTCCACCTGGGGCAGAAACGCCACTTTGCCGCCTGCTTTGGCGGCGCGTATGTCAGCGGCGCTGCGGGCGAGTGTGAAGTCATTGGGGTATTCGTCCAGGTGCCAGTAAATCGCGTCCCAGAGTTCCAGGGCGGCGTCGAGGTCGCGCGCGCCGACGTAGTTGTTGAAGGCCGTCAGGCCGGCCTCCTTGAGGCGCGGCAGGTCCACGTGGTACCGCTCATCCGGCGGCCCGAAGTCCATCGGATCGCCATTCTGGCGCTTCAGTACGAGTGAGTCGTTATGTCCGTCGATGATGATGGCTTGCTGGTGGATTTCGCGGGGGTTCATGGGGGATAGATTGTCGAGATAGGGCGGCAAGTCCTCCTCTGCGGTCGCCATCCCCATACATCGATATAATACAGATTATGTCAAATCTAAGCGCACTTTTCCACAACAAAAGACCCACCACACACCCACCACCTCCTCCCAAAACAACCCTCGCGCGCTGCTAAACGCCCTCGTGGGCCGGCCGTTGGGGCCCGCTGGGCTGAACTGAGGGCTGCTCCACATACTCAGCGTAGTCAGCCGGCTCGATCCGGTGCCCGTACAGCCTTGCGTACACCTGGGTAAGCTCCGCCCCAAAGAACACGATCAGCGCCGAGTAGTACACCAGCAGCAATAGCAGCACCAGCGACCCGGCGGCCCCGTAGGCCGACGCGATGTGGCTGTACGTGAGGTACAACCCGATGCCATAGCGGCCGGCAGCAAACAGCACCCCCGTAATCGTCGCCCCAATCCATACATCACTCCACCCAATCTTCGTATCCGGCAGGAATTTGAACACCATCGCAAACAGCGCGATGAAGAATGCCAGCCCCAGAATCGTCTCCGCCGTGCCCACCCAGACCATGTGAGCAGGCAGCACCGCCCTCAATATCCAGCTAAAGAGCACCGCCGCGAGCATCAGCCCCCCCAGAATCAGCACCATCAAGAACGTGGCGCCACGTTGCCGGGCCCACGTCCACACATTCAGCCCAGGCTTCGGGCGCACGTCCCATATCTTATTCAGGGCGCTCTGCAGTTGCACGAAGACCGCCGTGGCGGCCGTCAGCAGCACCACCCAACCAAATATTGACGAAGTTGCGGCCACATTGCGATCAGTGTTCACATTCTGGAGAATTGTGCCGATGGTCTGGCTCACCTGCGGCCCCGCCGCCTGCTCGATCTTTCGCACGAAGTCACGCTGAGCCGCCGGGTCTATTCGCCCTGCTGCCGACAACAGGATGATCACCAGCGGCGATAGTGACAGCACCGTGAAGAACGCGACTGCGGCCGCATGGACTACCGCTTCATCAGCGACAAACTCCATCGCTGCCGTCTTGATGATCTCCACGATACGTTTCACAAATCCTCACCTGCCGCCCTACGGGGGCGCCCTTGCCCCCGCTTCTTACCACGCTGATTTTCCCTCCCAAGTTCAGTCAGCGCGGCAAAACGGCAGTCAAGACCGCTCGCGTGCTGCCGAAGAGTCTACGGGAGGTCATATGCCGCGATTCCATTTTCCCTTGCAGCAGCTTCTTGACCTGAGGACGACCGCGGAGAAACGGTCCCGGTCTGACCTCGTTGCGACCGAGCGCGCCCTGTCACTTGAGCGGGTCCGCCTCGATGAACTGAGTCGCTCGTGCGATCAGGCACTGCAGGTCACGGCCGCCGTCCCCGGACACCCGGTCGAAACCGACCTCCTTCTCAACAACGGCCTGCACCTCGCCCGTCTGAGGCTGAGGATGGCCGCACAGCAGGCCCGCGTGCAACAGTGCTCCGACCTGGAGGAGGCACGCCGCTATGAGCATAGCCGCCTCAGTCGGGAGCGCCAGGTGGTTGAGCGCTTGAAGGAGCGCCGGCACGAGGAGTTCCGTGAGCGCGTCGCTCACGCCGAGACAAGCGCTCTGGATGAAGCTGCCATGATGGTCTTCGCCAGACAGAAGACGGAGTGGCAATCATCTTCCACCACCGACTGACGCCACGTCGCCGCGAGTCCTGCAACAAGCATCGGAACCATCGTCTATCGTGTCCGCAGGCAATCCGGGAGGGAGCCCCTGTGTTGGTACATGGTCTGTCGGCGACGCTTGGCCGCGTCTCCGAGATACAGCAGAAGCTAAAGGCCTTGCAGCCCTCAGACGTCACCGCGGTCACTGAGGCTGTCCCCGCAGCCCCCGGGAGCTTCGCCTCCGCCGTGGCCGAGGCCGAGAGTGCTTACCGTCCGACCAGAGCGCGCAAGACAGCTTTCCTCTCCCCCACCCGCTTCGACGATCTCATCCGCACCACTGCCGCCAAGTATGGCGTTGATCCGGACCTCATCCATGCTGTGGTGCAGGCGGAATCCGGCTACGACCCCGACTGTCGCTCCGGGGCCGGCGCCCAGGGGCTTATGCAGCTAATGCCGGGCACCGCCCGCTCATTGGGGGTCAGCAACGCCTTTGATCCCTCCCAGAACCTCGACGGCGGCGTGCGTTACCTCCGCCAGCAGATCCAGCGCTTTGGCGAGATAGACCTTGCGCTTGCTGCCTACAACGCTGGTCCCGGCGCCGTCCAGGCTCACGACGGCATTCCGCCGTACCGGGAGACCCAGGCTTACGTCAAGCGCGTCATGCAGAATCTCTGGCAGCGTAAGGGAGATTAGGTTGACTCTGGCCGCGACGATGAGCCCCGGTCTGGAAGCGCTCCTGCCCGTGCTGCAACCCACGGCGGAGCCGCTTTTCGACGCCTCACTCCTGCCTGCTGAGTTGCCCGGCGATGATGAAGTGGTCGGACCGGATGACTTCAGCGCTCTTCTGGCTCTCGTAGTGCCGCCTCCAGCGGCGCCGTTGCCTCAGGTCCCCCCGGACACAAGCCCCCAGCCGGCTGGGCCCGACCAGATTTCCAGTGCACAGCGCTCGCAGACGGGCGCCGTCGTTGCCGCTCCGTACGAGCGTGGGGTAGTTCCGAATCTGCCTCCCATGACTAGCTCTGTGGAACCTGACCCTTTGACAACCGCGGGTGATTTGCGCGGGCAAGCCCCAGTGGCTGCGGTCCAGCCGAAGCCTGACCAGGTGGGCTTGGTTGTGCCTCCTGCGAACGACGTTGGGGAGGCGAACAGGGGCGCCCAGAAGACGGCTTCGAATGCGCCGCAGGTCCAGCGACCGCTGCTACAGGTTGAGCCGGCAATAGCCCCGCCGGCTCCCCTTCCCGCCGCGGTGCTGGCGCACGGTGAACTGGCCTCGACACGTCCTGCAACCAAAGATGAGCAGGCCATGGTGCAGCAGGTGTTGCCTTCCGGGCAGCCAGTCATGCCACAACAGATAACTGCCGCGGTCACCGTGCCACCGGCACCCCAGCAGACTGCCATGCCGATGGTCATGCGCCTTGACGCACCGGCCTTGCCGCTACCCGTGATCCGTCGGCTGACAGGCCTTGCTCCACAGCCTGTTCAGACACGCTTGCCCAAGCCAGTGCCGGCACCTCCGGCCAGCGCCTCTGAACAGACGCAGCTGATGACGGCAGCCATCCAACCCGCAGATGAGGCGGCGCTTGTGCCTGCCTCGCCACAGCCAGTCGCCGCGCCAGCCAGCGCGCCGGTCATGCAAGCTGTTACAGCCCAAACCAAGCAGGTGCCCGAGTCTTCGGCCACACCCGCCATGCCTACCACACGCTTGGCGGAACTCGCCGACACGGTCGTCAGGCACATAGCTGTCGCCGTTGCAGCGCCTCCCGCCAAAGCGGCCTTGACCGCGCCTGAGCCCAGCGAGCAGGCCATCAAGCATCTCGCGAGGGCGGCGGAGCGCGCTCCAATGGCCTCTACTGTCGAGAAGGCCCCTGCGATCACCGCCGACGTCGAGCCTTCGCGACGGGAGGCGGCGGAACCGGGGCCGAGTAACTCAGCGGCCTCCCCCGCGCCCCAAGTCCTCAGCCAGACCTTGCAGGACGGCTTGCCAATCACTCCGACGGCGGCGCCCCAGTTCCAGCAGACAGTGCAGGGCCTGCCCGAGCGCGAAGTCTCCGCCGCCGAACGCGTCACGGCCCAGCCACAGGCTACCGAGACCCCGGACGAAGTGGTCCACCAGGTGCGCCTTACGCTCAGTCCGCCCGATCTGGGAGCCGTGACACTCCGCATCGAAACCCGTGGGCAGGAAGTCAGCGCGCACCTGGTCGTGGACCAACTCGTCGCCGGGCATGTGCTCCGGCAGGCCGAGACGGAAGTCCGCCAGTTGCTCCACAATCAGGGCCTGCAGATGGGCTCGTACGAAGTGGACTACCAGCAACCCCAGCAGCACCAACCACATCAGCGCCCGCTGCCCCTGGCGCTGCCCGGGAAAGCCATTGCCGTCCCGTCGCGGCCTCACGGCCGCCAGCCAAGGCAGGAGTCGGCCATAGACGTCTTTGCCTGAAGAGGAAAACGCCATGAATATCAGCGCGGTAAGCAGCAGCACGTCTGCTTCAACCACCACGGCCAGTAACAGCCTCGGCCCCGATGCCTTCATGCGGCTGCTGATCGCTGAACTGCAGAATCAGGATCCGCTCAGCCCCATGGACACCCAGGCCATGCTTACCCAGCTTTCCACCATGGAGTTGGTCTCAGAAAGTCGTGCCGCACGCCAGAGCCAGGACATGGTACAGGCCATGGGCATGATGGGACGGACGGTCGCCTGGCAGGATTCGGACACGGGAGACGTGTACTCCGGCACCGTGGATGCGGTGGTCAGAGATGGTTCAGATCCCGTGCTGATGGTCGGTGGCGTCCAGCTTACGCTCGAAGAGATCATCGCCGTGTCGTGACACTCATTGTGAAGACAATCCCAGGAGGACAACATGAATCGTACGCTACTGGCCGGACTATCCGGAACACTCGCCAATCAGACCTACATTGATGTGCTGGGCAACAACGTCGCTAACGCCAACACCATCGGCTTCCGCGAAAGTCGCGTGACCTTCCAGGACGCCTTCTACCAGACCCTGAGCGGCGGCCGCGCGGGCGGTGACCTCGGCCTCGGCGGCATGGATCCCGCCCAAGTCGGCAGCGGCACCACTATCGGGCAGATTCAGACCGTGCACACTCAGGGCGCCATGCGGTACAGCGGCTCGCCCCTGGATGCCGCCATCGAGGGCAATGGCATGTTCGTGCTCGACAACGGCAGCGGGGGCTATCTCTATACCCGCGATGGCGCCTTCATTCTCGACAACAATCGAACCCTCGTCGCAGGCTCCAGCGGGCAGTGCGTGATGGGTTGGATGGCCCAGAACGGTACGGTCAATCCTACCGGCGAACCGACGGCTCTCACTTTCCCCCTGGGCCAGGTACGGCCGGGCAGCATGACGGGAAACGTGGAACTGGGAGGCAACCTTGACGCTGGTCTCGCCGCGGGGGACACGCGCACTGCCACCGTCTCCGCCTACGATTCGCTTGGGCTGTCGCATCAGGTGACGCTGACCTTCACCCGCGGCGCAGACGTCAACGAGTGGACGTGCCAGGGCGCCTGCGAGGGCACCACGGCCTCCGTCGATATGGCGTTCGATGGCACAGACGGCAGCCTGAGCAGTGGTGGGACGCTCAATCTCAGCGTGGCTCTCGGCAATGGGGCTGCCACTCCTCTGGCGCTCAATATCGACCTCTCTGAGGTCACACAGTTGAACCAGGAAGGCAGCGCGGTTGTGGTCCGGTCGCAGGATGGTTCGGCGAGCGCTACCCTCAGCGGCGTCAGTATCCTTGAGGGCGGGGGGATTCAGGGCGAGTACTCCGACGGTCACGTCGAGGTTCTGGGGCAGATCGCAGTGGCGGGTTTCGCCAACGTTGGCGGCCTCGTACGCCTCGGCAATAACCTCTACCAGGAGGGCGCCAACAGCGGCCAGACTGAGATCGGCGCCGCCGGCACGTCCGGACGCGGTGAAATCCGTTCGCGCCGGCTCGAAATGTCAAATGTGGACCTCACCCGCTCGTTCGTGGAGATCATGACCGCCCAGCGGGGCTTTCAGGCCAGCACGCGTGTTATCTCAGCGGCTAACCGGATGCTGGATGACGTCATGCAGCTCAACATCGGCTAACCCCCTAGCGGCCTCGCTTCTTTGGCGGTAAAGCACGAGCGGTCACCGATATCGACCGCTCGTGCTTTTTTTGCGTCCGCGCCAGTGCCTTCCTGGCACGGAGCTTGCAGTAGTTCCTCCTGACATGATCACCCTAACACGCCTGAACGGCTCTCCCATCTGCGTCAACGCTTTCCTCATAGAGCACATCGAGGAAACGCCCGACACCGTGATCACCCTGACCAATGGCCATCACTTCCTGGTGAGGGAATCCGTCGACGAAATAGTCACTGCCGCGACGGGCTTTCTCGGCGGCCTGCGCCAGCATGACATAGACCCAGTGACCGCCGGCCAACTCGGCCGCGTTGCCCAGTAAGGAAGATATTGTGGATCTAGGTACCCTTATCGGTCTGGTGGCTGCTTTCGGGGCCCTGGGCGCCTCTGTGGTGATGGAGGGCGGGAGCCTTCAGGCTCTCGTCAGTCAGCCCGCTCTGATAATCGTCTTCGGCGGCACCCTTGGTGCAACCCTCGTCAGCGTCCCGCTCAAGGACTTCCTGCGCATGCCCGGGCTGCTCAAGCTCGCGTTCGTCCCGCAGTCGTTCAACCACGTCGGGACCGCCAAAGACATCGTGCGCCTGGCCGGTCTCGCACGCCGCAAAGGCCTGCTACACCTCGAATCCGAGGCGGCGGAACTCAAGGATCCGTTCCTGACCAAGGGCCTCGCGCTGGTGATTGATGGCACCGATGCCGACATGATCCGCGAGACGATGGAAACCGAGATCATGGCAATGGAGACCCGCCACAAGGCCGGTGCCAAGCTCTTCGCCCTCATGGGCGGCCTTGCCCCGACAATGGGCGTCATAGGCACGGTAATGGGTCTGGTCAACATGCTTGCTAACGTAAACGACCCCTCCACCATGGGTCCTGCCATCGCCACGGCCTTCCTGGCCACTCTCTACGGGGTGGCGTCCGCCAACCTGCTCTTCCTGCCAATCTCCAGCAAGCTCGCCATCCGCAGCGAGGAAGAGACGCACCTGTGCGAGATCCTGCTGGAGGGCCTGATGAGCCTACAGGCGGGCCACAGCCCGATGATGGTCGAGGAACGGCTGAAGTCCTTCCTCAAGCCCAAGGACCGCAACTGGGGCCGCGAAGGCGGCAATGACGATGATCAGCCGCAGATCGAGGCCGCCTGACAACCTTCTCTGCCGTGAGACGACATACCCATGGCCAAACGCAAACAACAACACGCCGAACATGAGAACGCCGAACGTTGGCTGCTGACCTATGCCGACATGATTACGCTCCTCATGGCCTTCTTCATCATGCTCTACAGCATGAGCCAGCTTGATATCAGGAAGTTCGCCGCCGTCGCTGGCTCCGTCCGCGCGGAGCTCGGCGGTACTGGGGTACTTGAGGGTGCACAGGGCGTCGGATCGGGGTCGGGCTCGGGGATTGATATGGGCATGAATGGCCTCGCGCCCTCGCTCGGCACCGACGTATCCGCGCAACTGCGGCGGGCTGTCGAGGCCGAGATGAAGGCCGCCTCCGCCTCGCAGGTGCAGGTTATCCAAGACGGCAGCACGGTTCGAGTCAGGATGCCTGCCGGGAGCTTGTACTTCGAGAAGGGCAGCGCCAGCCTCACTCCGCAGGCGCGCCGCGTCCTGCTTGCTCTGGCCCATACCCTGCGCAAGCAGCCGTGTGGCGTCCGCGTAGAGGGCCACACCTGCAACCTGCCTATCCACACTGTGGAATTCCCTTCCAACTGGGAGCTTTCTGCCGCGCGGGCCAGCAACACCGCGCTGTTCCTCGTCCGCGAGGGCGGCCTACCATCCGACCACTGCTCCTTCATGGGTCTAGCCGACCGCAAACCCCTCGTGCCGAACGTCTCGGAGATCAACCGCCGCCGCAATCGCCGCGTCGAACTGATCCTTCAACCGCTGGCCGCTGATCCGCCCGCCGACAAAGCCGCCCGCCCCACCGCGGCCACGCCAGAGCCTCAACCCAGCGCCTTGCCGCCTGCCATCGACATCACCACATCCTCCACTGAAGGGACCACGGAGGTTGCCCCATGACCAGACTTGCCTGTCGAGCCGGAAAGCTCATGATCATCGCTGTCATCTGCGCCGGCGCTGTCGGCGTTGTCGGTGGCATCATTGCTTCGCCAAAGCTTCTCAAGCACAAGCCCTCGACCACCGCGAGAGCGGAGAAGACGCAGGATCACAAGGAGAGGAAAGCGGAGGCCAGGGGGACGCGGGCGGAGGAAGACGAGGTAGCGGGTGGCGGGCACGCGACCATCGTGCCGTTGGGGGATTTCCTGGTCAATCTCGACGCGGGGTCAAGCGGCCGCTACCTGCGCGCTGAGGTTGCCATGGCGCTGGTAGACCTACCGGAGCCGAAGAAGGGGGGCCACGGCGGCGGAAAGGGCCCAGGCATACCGGAGGGCGACATCACTCTCGCCCGCGACCGCGTCGTCGCGGTTCTTTCCGCAGGCGATTTCGTCTCCCTCAAGACCGCTGCCGGCAAGGACAAGCTTAAGGCCCGCGTGCTCGACAAGCTCAGTGAGGCCCTGCCCCAGTATGACATCAGTGAAGTCCTCTTCACCTCGTTCGTGATGCAGTAAGGAGATCACTATGGGCGAAACCCCTGCACCCAACCAGGAAGTGCCAGCACTTGCCGCCGGACGCCCGGACCTGGCTAATCTCGCGGCGATGCTCGATGTGCCGCTGCGCATCACGGTCGAACTTGGCCGGGCCGAGTTGCCTCTGGCGGAGGTTCTGGCCCTCAAGCCCGGCTCGGTGGTCGAACTGGACCGCTTCCCGGGCGAGCCGCTGGACCTTTACGCTAATGGCCGCCTCGTCGCGCGCGGCGAGATCATCGTCCTCAACGACATCTTCGGCTTCCGCATCACCGATATTCTGATGACCCCAACCGAGGCGGTGAATGCCCGATGACAAGTGAAGCCAAACGCCGCCGCACCACCAACCCGTCCACCTTCAACTGGCGCCTGCTCATCGCCGCCGGCTCGGTCACGCTCCTGCTCGCCCTCTGGATGCAGCCCGGGAACGCACGACCGGTGCAATGGGATGAGGAGAAGTCCGCCGCCGCAACCGTCGAGAAGCCTGCCACGGCCGGACCCGCGCGGGTCTCCGTACTCGACCTGATCGGCAAGGTCAGCCTCGCGGTCCTGCTTGTCTACGGCCTCAGCTTCGGCCTCGCTCACGCCCGCAAGCTTGGCTTCGGTAAGAGCTTGATGCCCGTGGTGACGCCCGATGACAACCGCCGCCTGCAGCTTTGCGAGAGTCTTGCGCTCGGCAAACTTGGCACAGTCGTGCATCTCATCGAGGTGGACGGCAAGCCCCTGGTCATCGGCGCCTGCGCTGAACAGCTTTTCCCGCTCTGGCAGGCACCCTTGGCCGCCGAGGACACCAGCAGCTTCCGGCCGGTCAAAGCGCTGTCGGAGGCGGCCAAGCCCACAGCCAAACCCAGCGTTTCATCTGAACAGCCGCTCTTCCAGCACGGTTTCGGGCAGCCCGCGCGCGCTGAGTCCGATTGGGCCCAGCAGCGCACCCAACTCATAAGCTCCCTGCTACAAAGCCAATGAGACGCCTCCTGCCGCTGATTGTCCTTGCCCTTGTCCTGGGCACGGCTGCCTATGCCGCGCCACCTGCCACGCTGCAGTCGCTGATCCCATCCCCGGACCATCCCCAGGAACTCGCCTCGGCCCTGAAGCTCCTGATCGGCCTTTCTGTTCTTTCCCTCGCCCCGGCGCTGCTGATCATGCTCACGTCGTTCACCCGCATCATCATCATCCTCAGCTTCCTTCGCAGCGCCCTGGGAACGCAGCAGACGCCGCCTAACGCCATCCTCATCGGCCTTGCACTGTTCCTGACCTTCTTCGTCATGTCACCGGTGTACGAGCAGGTGAACGAGCGGGCGCTGAAGCCCTACCTCGCTGGTGACATGAAGTATGCGCAAGCGCTCGACCGGGCGGCAGTGCCTGTCCGTGACTTTCTCTTCCGCCAGACCCGCGAGAAGGACCTGGGTCTCTTCATCACCCTCTCCAAGTCCGCGCGGCCTGCTACTCGCGACGATATCCCAATGCGTGCTCTGGTCCCGGCCTTCATCATCAGCGAACTGCGCACGGCCTTTCAGATTGGCTTCGTGCTCTTCATCCCGTTCGTGGTGCTGGACCTGATCGTCTCGAGCGTGCTCATGTCCATGGGCATGATGATGCTTCCGCCAGTGATGATCTCACTGCCGATAAAGATCCTGCTATTCGTGATGGTGGACGGTTGGCACCTGATCACGCGCTCGGTAGTACTTAGTTTCGGGTAGTCTGGAGCCAAACTTTGACCGACGCCACAGTTCTTGAGCTCTGCCGACAAGCCTTTTGGACCGCCCTTCTTTGTAGCGGGCCGATCTTGGCTGTCGTGCTCGTTATCGGCGTCGCCGTCAGCATCCTGCAGGCGGTCACTCAGGTGCAGGAGGCGACGCTGACCTTTCTGCCCAAGCTCCTCGGCGCCGGGCTCGTGATGCTCGTCGGCGGCTATTGGATGCTCGAGCAGATGGTGCGCTTTACCGAACAGCTCTTCGGCAACCTCGGCCAGTACGTGCGTTAGGCCCTGCCCATGACTCTCTCTCTCCCCCACCTCCTGATCTTCCTCGCCGGCTGCCCCCGGGTGATGGGCCTTGTGGCTTTTGCCCCCGGCTTCAGCGCTGGTTTCGTCCCGCCCACGGTCCGCGTCACCCTCAGCCTCGCTCTCGCCTTCGCCCTGGCGCCGCTCATCGTGCCACCAGGCCAGGACGTGCTTGCCCTCACCCCAGAGGCCTATGGCGGCCTGCTCCTGAGCGAGCTCGCCCTGGGCGCCGTCATCGGCTTCCTGCTGTCGACTCTCCTGGAGGCCGCGCGCCTTGCCGGCGAAATCGTGGACCTCCAGATCGGCTTTCGGGCCGGTTCGATGTACGACCCAGCCACGGGCGGCCACTCCGCGCTCCTGGGCCAGTTCTGGTATCTCGCCGCCTTGCTCTTCTTCTTCGTCATCAATGGACACCACTGGCTCATGACCGGCCTCATGCGCAGCTTCGAACTCTGCCCCGTCGGTGGCCTCACCTTCGCCCCCGGTCTCGCCGACGTCGCCGTCCGTGTCCTAAGCGCTTCGTTCCTGCTGGCGCTGCAGGTCGCCGCGCCAGTCGTCGGAGCGCTCATCCTGGCCGATCTGACCCTGGGTCTCGTGGGCCGCGGTATGCCCCAGATGAACCTGATGCTCGTGGGCATGCCCGCCAAAATCACCATCGGCGTGGCCGCTCTCGCGCTCTCCAGCCCGATGATGGCCACCGCCTTCACGCGTCTCTTCGAGAGCTTCCAGCACTACCTGACCGTTACTCTCCGGATGGTCGCCGGATGACGCGGGATCTCTAACCATGGCCCAGGACAAACAGTTTGAGCCAACCGCACGCCGGCGCAGCCAGGCGCGCCAGAAGGGCCAAGTGCCGCGCAGCCGCGATCTCACTGCCGCCGGCGTGCTGCTTTTGGTCGCGTTATTTGCGCCTGCCCTCTTCGGAGGTCTCAGCCACAGCCTTGTCACGTCCTGGACCGCCTCTTTGGGCCAGCTTCACGAGGCCGACCTCACTGCGGCGACCCTTCGCGCTCTGCTGCTGACCTGGGGTGGCATCTGCCTGCGGGCGCTGGCGCCGATCCTGCTCATCGTCATCGCCGGCAGTGTCGCGCTGACCTTCGCCCAGAGCGGCCTCACACTTAGCACCTACCCGCTTCAGCCACGCCTGGATAAGCTCAATCCCGCCACGGCCCTGAAGCGCATTCTCTCCGTCTCCGGTCTGGTCGAGACCGCAAAGTCGCTCCTCAAGATAGTCCTCGTCGCGCTGGTTGCCTGGATTGTCCTGCGAGACAAGTGGAGTGGGATGCTGCTGCTGGGCCAGATGGAGCCCGCCCAGGCCCTGGGCGCAATCGGCCGCCTGGCGTGGGAGCTGACTCTCAAAACGGCCCTCGTCATGGCGATCCTCGGTGCTGCTGATTACTTCTACCAGCGCTTCGAGCACAACAAGTCCCTGCGCATGAGCCGCGAGGACATGCGCCAGGAGACCCGCGAGACCGAGGGCGACCCGCATGTACGCGCCCAGCAGCGCCAGCGTCGCCAGCAACTCCTCCGCGACGGCGTTAGCGCCCAACTCCCACAGGCCACCGTCGTCCTCACCAACCCCACCCATGTCTCCGTAGCGCTCCACTACAAGCCCGGCGAGGCCGCGCCGGTGGTTGTAGCCCGTGGCCGCGGCCGTCTCGCCGCTCGGATCAGGACACTCGCCCGCCGCTACGCCATTCCGATCAAAGAAGACCCGCCCCTCGCCCGTGCCCTCTATCAAGCCTGCCCGATGGGTGTGCAAGTCCCGCCGGCCCTCTACCGCGCGGTCGCCGTGATTATCGCCCAGGTCTACAAAGAGGCTGCCGACAGGAAAAAGAAAAGAGCGCCGTCATGGTGACGGCGCCCTTCGATACGTCCTTGTGTTGGCGACTGGTACTCAGTAGAGCAATCTCGGCTCAATCAATGCCGGGCCACCACTGTCGCTGCGCGGACCGCGAACGCGCTTCGCCGTGAACTCCACTCGCCCCACGCCGCTCACGTTCAGCGTCATCCGCCTGGAAAGCCCCAGCCTGACCAGTTGGTAGATCGGGGGCTGATCATCCAGGATTATGTTGAAAATCCATCTCCCTTGCGGGGTGGTCTCATCCCGAACCCCCACCGTTACTTCCAGCAGCTTCGGCTTGCCCGGATGCCGCAGATTAGCCAATGAGAAGGCGCCGCCCGGCAGTTGCGTGGTCTTGCTGCAATACGAGTAAGCATAGGCCTGCCCCTCGAAGTTCACTTTTGGCCCGAACCACGTTCCAGAAGTCTCGAAGTTGGGGTACAGCTCCTTCAGGTACACCCACTCACCCTCAGCCGCGACCTTGCCCGCGAGGTCATAGCAGAGCTTGGCCGCTGCCTCATTGCCCTTCTGGTCGCGCACTACATAGCTGAAAGCTCCCCACTCACACTGCCCATAGCTCGCCGCCATCTTGCCCTCTCCGTCCGTCCGGGCCCCTTGCAGCACTACCTCTTGTGAAAACGGCCGCGTCGCCTGCCCCTCCGCCGCTCGCTCGCCTGAACAACGCACGACTAGCGCGCTGTTCGGAGCGAAGCCCTCACCGTTGAGACGGATCACATACTTGTCCGTGCCGCTGCCCGGCAGAAGCGACACGCCCACCGTCGCCGCCGATGCGTGGGTCAGAACCGACAGCAACACCAACGCCAAACCAACCCTTACGAAACCCTTGGCCTCATGCATGGCATCCCTCACATACGGCGTGTTGATGAAAGGCCTCCAACTGCCTACCCGCGCACGGCCGCGATGACCGCGTCAGTCTCTTCATCCCGCATCCCCGGGAACATGGGCAGCGACAGAACCTCCCGGCAAGCCCGCTCTGTCTCGGGGAAGTCCCCCGCCTTGAGCCCGAGGTACCGGTAAGCTTTCTGCAGATGGATCGGCACCGGGTAATGCAGGCCCGTAGCGATGCCGCGGTCCTTCAGGCGCCCCGCCAGGTCATCTCGAGCCTCCGACCGCACCACATATATATGATATACATGCTCGACGCCATTCGCCACTGCCGGCGCTATGCCGGTGCCCTTTAGCCCCTCAGCATACCGCGCCGCAGTCGCCCGCCGCGATTCGTTCCAAGCGTCCAAATGGGGCAGCTTCGCCTTCAGCACCGCCGCCTGCACGGTATCGAGACGCCGGTTGTATGCCAGATACAGGTGCTCATATTTCACGCGCTGCCCGTAATTCCGCAGCATCCGCACCCGCTCCGCCGTCTCGGGGTCGTTGGTGCACAGCGCCCCGCCGTCTCCGAAGCAACCCAGGTTCTTTGCCGGGTAGAAGCTGAATGCCGCCGCATCGCCAAGCGAGCCGCACCGCTTCCCCTTGTAGCGCGCGCCATGCGCCTGGCACGAATCTTCAAGCACTTTCAGCCCCCGCCGCCGCGCGATCTCCATGACCGGGTCCATATCGGCTGGTTGCCCATATAGATGCACCGGCACAATGGCCTTAGTGCGCGGAGTGATTGCCGCCTCAAGCCGCTGCGGGTCGAGGGTATAAGTCGCCGGGTCAATGTCCGCGAACACCGGCCGCGCCCCGGTAAAGGCAATCCCGGAGGCGCTCGCTATGAACGAATTCGGCGCCGTTATGACTTCGTCTCCGTCCCCTATCCCCCACGCTCGCAGGCAAAGCTCCAGTGCCGAACTACCATTATCAAGCCCCACGCAGTGCGCCGCCGCGCAATATTGCGCAAAGGCTGCCTCAAACTCCCCCACCTCGCGGCCAAGGATGAAGTCATTGCGCCCGATGACGTCATCCATTCCCTGCCGTATCTCCTCCAGTAAGGGCGCATGCATTCTACTCAGATCCATGAAAGGAACGTTCATGATCACCTCAAAATCAGTCTCATCCGTCTGCCTGTGAAGACCCTGTCCTATGCCTCAGCCTCTACCTTCACAGGGGCCCCACCCGCCGCGGCTGACTGCTCCGCCGCCTCGAGGATTACGCAGATCCTGTACCCATCCCGGACGTCGCTGAGTGGCTGGTGCCCTGTCTTGATCGACCGCACGAATTCCAGGCACTGCTCCTTCAGCGGCTCTTTGGGCTCGATATACGGGATGATGCCCCCGCTGGCGTGGGTCACAAGCTGGAACTCACCAAAAGTGGTATACGACGGCACCTCGCGCAGCGATCGCTGGATGATCCGGACGGGCTCGCCGAGGTTCATGTCATCAAACCGCACCAGAGCATTCGTCCCGATTACTTCCACCTCGCGCCGCTTCTGGGGGTCAACCCAGCTTACCAGTATGTTGAACAGTTCGCCCTGCGGAAACAGCAGGTTGATGAACGCCACGTCACCCTTGGAGCCCTGAAGATAATGCCCCATCGTCGCGGAAACCTGCAGCGGCATCCCGTTGAACAAATGCAGGGCTATGGACACGTCATGCGGAGCCAGGTCCCAAATCACCGAGACATCCTTGCGCACCGGCCCCAGGTTTGTCCGCACACAGTTGACGTACCGCACGGGGCCGAGGGTCCCGTCGTACATGACCTCGCGCATCTTGTTGATGCCCGGGTGAAAGCGGAAAATGTGCCCCACCATAAAGATCTGTCCCGGCGCAAGCGGGTATTGCGCCAGTTCCAGCGCCTGCCGGCTGCTGTCGGCCAGCGGCTTCTCAATCAGTACATGCTTGCCTGCTTGCAGGCAAGCCAGCCCGATCTCGTGATGTGTGGAAGCTGGCGTCGCCACCACGATGGCGTTGATCTCGGGGTCTGCGATCAGTTCGCGATAGTCGTTGACCAGCGCCAAGTCAGGGAAACGCCGCCCAACCTCCTGCAGTGCCTGATCCCTTGGGTCAGCCACCGCTACCATCTGCACACCCTCAAGGTCAGTGAAGTTGCGCACATAGTTGGGCCCCCAACGCCCGGCACCGATCACACCGATCCGTATCATAGGAACTTCCTCATATTAATGGTAGGGGCGCCAATCCACCTTCTCATCGCCGCCTCTAGCCTTTTTGGGCCGTCCTTGGCACGCCACTACTGCCTTCGCCGTCCCCCCGGCTGTTCCCTCCCCGCTACTGCCCGCCCATCTCGTGCCAGACCACCCGCACCGCCTGCCCCCAAACCTCGCTCAGGGCCGTCTGCACCGCCTGCTGGTATGGCTCCACTCGCCGCCGTACATTCACCGGTACCAACACGATCGCCAGCCCGTCCTCCACCCGCTTCAGATAGCACATGGCCAGTGCCAGTGACCACTCCCCAC
>JBDKRC010000240.1:0-6108 GCA_039683575.1 Armatimonadia bacterium
GCCTCCCAACCAAGGGCGCACAAGCCGACAGGCCACCAACCCGCCTCCGACCACCCCTGGCGCAAGTCCTACAAAGGGACATTTCTAGCTGGCAGATAGAGGGACATTTCTACTTTGCGTTGACAGAAAGGGGGCGACTTCGCATAGTGCGGGCGGCCACCGGGGCCTCCCATACGCGTAGTGCGGGCGTCTCGCCCGCTTCCGCCAGGGTGCCGCCGCGAATGAACCGGAGCGAGAAAGACGCCCGCACTACGCGGGGAGGCGCCTACCGAGCCTTGATCTCGCCGATCCAGAGCAGGTTGGGGCGGCTTATGGACCCCTGTCCCTTGGGCATGAAGATGCGGAACTTGCTCACTTTCACCGGCGCAAAGCGGGCCGTTGACACTGTGCTGACCTTCTCGCCTTCGGCCGGTGAAGCGTATACGGTCTTCCAGCCAGCGCCTTCAGGCACCTGGACCTCAAAATGCTTCGGGGTGTGCGTCACATGGGTGTAGGCCGCCCAGTATACGCTGACTTCCTTGATCTCCTCCGTCTGCGGTAGTGTCACCTCGACCCAGTGGTCGGAGTCCACCTCTGCCGAGGCCCACGAGATGTCTGGCCCGCAGCTATCGCCCGGCATCGTCGTCACGCCGTCATTCAGCGGCGTAACGCTCTCATACCCGCCGAAGCTGTCGCTCACGCTGATCTTTGCCCCCATGGAAGCCAGGGCCAGGTTGCCGAAGTCCAGAAGGTTGAACGCCACGCGCAAACTGCCTTCATTGGGCTCTGGAGCAATATCTGCTGCCGTCACGACCAGCTCATGCGACCCGTACTCCATCTGCGGCAGGCGTATCTCGACCTGGGCCTGCTTCGGGTTCACCTTGCGCACCTGCCACTGCTTCGCGGCCAACGTTTCCTGGTCGAGCATCACCCGCACCCCAGCCGTGTCGAGCGCATTGCCGGCGTCCTTCACGGTCGCCCGCACCTGCCCCGGCGCGGTCTTCACCTTGCCCAGATCCACCGTCGCCCCGGCTTTCACAGACTTCCCATCGATGCAGACGTCGGCGAAGACCGGGCCTTTGACGTCGTCGAGTGTCAGGCCCGCTGGCGGGTCAATAATGAGCATGATGCTGCCGCTGCCCAGCTCAGCCGGGTTGAGCTGGAAGGTCAGCCTGCCGCCTTCACTGCTGAACTTGGCCGGGACCCACTTGCCCTTCTCCGCCCGCATGTACACCCGGGGCGCCCCCGCGCCGACCCAGGGCAGGCTCAGGATCGTGGGGCCGGTGCAGACGGACCGGAGCAAATCGTACGGTGCAGCCGCCGCGGCGCTACCAATGACTGCAATGAGGCTCAGCAATAGGATCTTACGCAAGCTCATGTGACACCTATGGTCAAGAGTTGATGCGGCCGCTTTGGCGACCTGCCTGCCAATTCCACCCCCAGGCCCCAACTCCTCCCACTGGGAAGGGAAGATGCTCTCGAAGTGGAAATACGTGACCATTACGTGTCTCGAAAGGACGTTGCCCATGCGCAGGCTACACACCATCATCATCTCTGCTCTCATCGTCTGCCTGCTCAGCGGCTGTGCTGGCGGGCTGCTGCTGGCTTTCACCGCCCTCGGTGCCGGGGCTCTCGCCTGGGAGATCAATGACTTCCTGGGCCTGGATAACGAGGATTTCACCCTTCTTATGGATGGCTATGACACCGGCGTCCATCCCAACCCCAACGGCTCTCTCAACATCAGCGGCCTTCCCGCTGGTGATCACGTGCTCTCGCTCGTCACCCGCGACCGCCGCACCGGCTTCCATGCCAATGTCTCAATCACTTCAGGCGGCTCGGTCTCACTCCAGGGCCAGACGCCCATCCAGGCCGGCGTCATCACGGGTCGCGTGCAGCGCGACGTCAACGGCGCGACGGTACCGCTGGCGGGCGTCCGCGTTGCCGCGGTGTTCGGCGGCGCAAGCATCATCACCAGCGCCAGCGACGCCGTTGACCTGCCGCCCACGTCCACAGAGCCCACGGTCATCATGGGCTTCACCGACGCCCAGGGCAACTACCGCCTCGGTCCCGCCAAGTTCGGCGATTGGGTCGTCACCACCGCCTATCCCGGCGCCTTTGCCGATGCCGCAATCGTCTCAGTCAGCGGCGGCAATGACGCCGGAGGCACGAACTTCGTGCTGGTGGACGACCCTGATGCCTCCACCCCGGCAACCATTCGCGGCAATGTGGTCCGGGAGAATGCCGGCGCGCTCTCTACTGCGCTGGTAGTGGCCCAGTTCACTCAAGCCTTCGAGCCGCGGATCAACCCCGCGCGCCTGGAGACGCTCCAGACCCAGGCCGGCGCTGACCTCGCCGAGCAGCCCTGGTTCTCCTGGCGCTCTCTCGCCACTGTCACGAGCACCGCCGGCGCCTACAACCTCGAGGTTCCCCCCGGGGTGATGGGCGCTTATGCCTACAAGACTGGCTATAGGGCTGAGGTCACTACCCTGTCTCTGTCGGCAGGAGAAGCCGAGACCACGAACTTCGCCTTGTCACCGCGATAGCTTCACCCTTAGCGGGTCAGGCTTGCGCAGCATGCCTGCCGCGCCAGACTTGTCAGTACCTGTCAGGAGGCTTTTCCCTTGTCATCCGCACTGCGTGCCGGCTTTGCAGCAGTAGATATCACTCCCCCCCTCGGCGTGTTTCTCGCCGGGCACTTCAATGCCCGCCAGTCCATCGGCATCCATGACCCGCTCACCGCTCAGGTCATCCTCTTCGAGCGCGGAGAAGAGCGTCTCGCCCTCATCGGCACCGACCTCATAGGTATCCCTGCCGAGTTGACCGGCCTCGTTCGCGACCGCCTGCAGCAGGCTCTCGGCCTGCCGGGCGAGCGCGTGATGCTCTGGGCCACTCACACTCACGCTGGGCCAATCATGAACCAGGGCGGCAGTGAAGGGCGCGATGAAGAGTACTTCCAGGTTCTCGCCGCCAAGCTCGCGGGAGCGGTCATCGCCGCCAGTCACGACCTGCGCGAGGTCAACGTCCGGATAGGCTGGGGCGAGGAAGCCCGCATCGCCTACAACCGCCGTTATCGCCTCAAGGACGGCTCGGTGCGCACCAACCCCGGAGTAGGCAACCCCGAGATCAGCCGTGTGGACGGCCCCGCCGATCCCACCGTGGGCGCCCTCTTCATCGCGGACGCTGCGGGCTTGCAGGCAGTGCTCGTAAACTTCGGCTGCCATCTCGACGTCCTCGGCAACGGTAACTTCCTGTACTCCGCTGACTATCCATACTACCTGCGCCAGACGCTCGAGAAGGCCTTCGGCCGTTCGCTGGTCATTCCTTTTGCCAACGGTCCCTGCGGGAACATCAACCACATTAATGTGTTTGGCAATAAGCGGCAGGGCGGTTACGACCACGCGCAGATGATGGGCATGATGCTGGCCGGCGAGGTGCTGAAGATCGAGGGCCGTGCCGAGCCGCTTGCCGTCGATGCGCTCGGCGGTAAGTCGCAGACTCTCGAGCTCCCGCGCCGCCCGTACTCCGAGGCGGAACTTGCCGAGTTCCACGCCATCATCGCCGATGACCGCATCGCCGACCGGGCCTATCCGAAGATCCGCGCCCGCACTCATCTCAAGCAACACGAGCAGGGCAAGGCCGTCGCCCCCGTCGAGGTGCAGACCCTCAAACTGGGCGACCTGGCGCTCTTCGGCATCCCGGGCGAGTACTTCGTGGAGTATGGCCTGCAGCTTCGCCAGAAGTCGTCCGCCGCCCACACCTTCATAGTGGAGCTCGCGAACGACTCCATCGGCTACATACCCACACCCGAAGCCTTCGACGAGGGCGGCTACGAAGGCACCAGTGCCCGTTTCGCCCGCGACACCGGCGACGTAATGGCCGAGGCAGTCCTGAACCTGCTGTAGCAGCCTTCCGCCCAGTAACACTCTCTAACCGCGTGATAGGCATGCTCCGCATGCCGGAACATGTTTGCGCACCATAGACATGCTCCGCACGCCGAAATACCACTCAGTGACTCGGCGCGCTGAGCACCGCCACGCGATCAAGCTGTGCTTCTCACTTCGCTTATAGTTGTCAAAGCAGTACCCTGATGGCCCAATACTTCACCGCTGCCTTCAAACACAAGATCCGCATCGCCGCCGCCGGCGTAACCATGCTCACCGGCGCTGCTCCCTTCGTGGCCGGGCTCCTGGCGTTGGAGGCACTGGGCGACACCCCCCACGGCCCCGTCGCGTGCGGCGTTGCTGCCGCCAGCTTCATCCTCGGCGGCTTCCTGCCCTGGCTGGCCCAGAACTACATGGGCCTGGCCGGCAACGCTACCCTCCGTCGCCGCTTGCGTGACCGCTTGTTGACCGACCAGACCTGTGACCCCTCTGGCGCCGACTTCGTGGGCTTCGCTCCCGGCGAGCGCCTGCGCGTCTGGCAGGGCGATACCGACCGCGACATCGGCTTTCTGGTCATGAACCCCGACGCGCTGGTCTACTACGGCGATGAGTTCGAGTGGACCCTGCCCCGCGAGAGCGTTGACCACATCGACCTCGCCCCGACCGAGCCGGGCCTCAGGCGCATTCTCATCCGCTGGCATGCCCCGCGCGAGGCTGGCCGCACCCTCTCGCTCGAGTCCCGCGACGCCTCCAGCCTCTCGCGCGCCCGCACTGCAACTTCGGAGCTTCACTACCGTCTCCGGGCGTGGTGGAAACATGAGCCGCTCCCGTCCTCGTCTGGCCCTTCCACCGGCCCCGAGTCGCGCTGGCGCGTCCTGCGCGGCGACTTCCAGCCCCCCGCCCCACTCGCCGGGGTGCGCCCTGAAGCAGTCTCTCCGACACTCGGCATGCCCCCCACCGACCTGACCGGCGGCCAGGCTATCGAGGACCCGCCCTCGGCCTCCTGTGCGGTCATCATGGCCCTTGGGATAATCGTGACCCTCAGCATCTGGCGCATCGCCGGAGGCTTCTTCGCCTACGGTCAGTACTACCAGGGCATCCTCTGGGCGGGACTGATCTCAGTGCTGGGGGCGTTGGGTACGGGGTATGTACTGCACTACCTGCAAGCGTGGGAAGCCGAGCAGGGGCAGCAGAAGCAGCGGGCGCGCTAGACGCCGCGATCAATCTGACCGCGGCGTCACTTGCAGTCCCCACTGCGCCCTGCTACTTCGTGAACACCTTCTCCAGATTGTCCACCTCGTCCAGGATTGGCGTGGCCAACTGGCTGAACTCGGCCGGAGTCTGCGCGGCCTTTAGCTTCGTGACCAGACGGTCAAAGGCTGCGGCCTGTTCCTTGCCACCTTTGGCGAGCACCTCTGGCTTGACCGAGACCCACTCCTTCTCCAAGTCCCCCGCGGTGGCTTTCAGACGGGCAGTGTCCTTGCTGAGGCTCCAGGTCTCCAACTCGCGCCCGTAGTAGTCCAGCTTCCCGATCGCCGCTGGTGCCGGAAGCCTAGACTTGCCCTCCAGGCGCATCACGAGCGAGGTGATCTGGTTGCCAGCGGCCATGGCGGCTTGCTGCTCATTGGACTTGATGGCCCGACTGAGATCAGTGACCGCCTTGCGCAGCGCCTGACTGGCCTCCGTGTCCTCCGCCGCCGCCGTCTTCTCCACCTTCGTCAGCCCGGCCTCAACCTCGGCAAAGTCCGCCTTGGCCTTGGGCCAATCCTTAGCCTTTACGACGTCGTAGATGTCCTCGGCCTTCTCGCCAAGCTTGGACAACTCGCTGGGCGGAGCGCTGCCAGGCTTCCCAGTAGCCGACGTGGCTGGCTGCGTCGCAGGCGGCTGGGGTGGTGTTGGCGTGACTGCAACCGGCGGTGGCGGCGCCGATTTCTTGCCACACCCGACCACCAGCAGGCTGCAGACTACCGCCAGCGCAACCACAATGAGTAGTCCTGACCAGACCTCCGGAAAACGCTTCCCAGGCATAATCGTGTCTCCCTTACTGGCTACCCCTCCCAATCATAGTCGTCGCAGACTTGTAGGTGTTCAGCCGCCAGTCTCTCACCGAGCCGGCATGGTAGGGGTGCGACTCGCCTTTGTAGGTAGAATAACGTCCCATCATTGTCGGGAGTTGTACAACTTTGTCAGGCCGCTTTGGCCGCTTGTGCGATTTGCTCGTGCTGTGCACTCAGTAGGCGCGTTCGGA
>JBDKRC010000241.1:0-1940 GCA_039683575.1 Armatimonadia bacterium
GCCTCCCAACCAAGGGCGCACAAGCCGACAGGCCACCAACCCGCCTCCGACCACCCCTGGCGCAAGTCCTACAAAGGGACATTTCTAGCTGGCAGATAGAGGGACATTTCTACTTTGCGTTGACACCCCTGGCTATAGTCGGTGTCCCCTTCGGGGTCAAACGGCATGGACGCAGAGGCAACGGCAGAGGCAACGGCAGAGGCAACGGCGGAGATGACGACAGAAACTACCGGCAGATGATGGCCTGGCGCATGTGGCGCGTGCGCGGGCGGAGAGGGAAGACTCTTCCGCCCATGCTGGAGAGCAAGTGGCTGAACTGGCCGGATCTAGGGGCGTACGGCTGGGCCGGATGATCGTAGAAGGCGCGCGATCATGCAGGCCCTCCAGAGACGTCCCTGATCACAATCCGACCTTCAGGAGGATGTAGATGACTGGCAATACCTTCGGCAGATTGTTTCGTATCAGCGCATGTGGGGAGTCGTATGGTGGGGCACTGGCTGTCATTTGTGATGGCGTGCCCGCCGGGATGATGCTCAAGCGGGAAGATATCCAGGCAGAGTTGGACCGGCGCCGGCCGGGGACCAGCCCGATCGACTCGCCACGGCTCGAGACCGACCAGTGCGAGATCTTCTCCGGGCTGTTTGAGGGCAAGACGACCGGGGCGCCCGTGGGAATCATGATCCGCAATGTGGATACAGAGGTTGAGCATATTGAGCAGTACCGGGCGGTCAAGGACATAATCCGGCCCGGTCATGCGGAGTTCACCTATCGCGTGAAGTATGACGAACATGCGGACTGGTGCGGAGCGGGGCGGGCCAGCGGGCGCGAGACGGCGGCGCGGGTGGCGGCAGGGGCGCTCGCCAAAATGATACTGGCGCGCGACGGGATCGAGGTCGTGGGGTACGTAAAGGAACTGCATGGGATCAAGTCGCGGCCTATGTCGCTTGAAGACATCAAGGCAAACCGTGAGAAGACCGAGATCCGCTGCCCGGACCTTGAGGCCGCAAAGAAGATGATCGACCACGCGCTGGAGGTCAAGGAGGAGGGCGATACGGTGGGAGGCGTGCTGGAGGTCATCGCGGTCAACGTGCCGCCGGGGCTGGGCGAGCCGGTGTTCGACAAGCTCGACGCGACGATTTCGCACGGGCTGATGAGCATTCCGGCAGTGAAGGGCGTGGAGTTTGGCGAGGGCTTTGGGCTGGCGGCGCTGAAGGGCTCCGAGGCCAATGATATCCCCTATCTCGATGGCGATGTAATCAGATTCCGGACTAACCACTCCGGCGGGATTGACGGCGGGATCTCCAACGGGGATGACATCGTGGTGCGGCTGGTTGTGAAGCCGACGTCCACGATCTCCATTGACCAGGACTCGGTGGACATGGCGACGCTGAAGCCGGCGGTCTTGTCGGCAATCACGCGGCGTGACGCGCAGATCTGCGGGCGCGCGGTACCGGTGGCGGAAGCGATGATCGCCATCACGCTGCTTGACCACCTGATGATCTGGCGAGGGTATGACGCGGTGAGCAAGGTCGAGCATAAGATGCCGTGGAGGCCCAAGGGGTAGGTCTGCGAAAGAGCCAAGGATGCCGCAGGGACGGGCCCCAGCGAGGGGTCCGTCCCTGTTTCGGTTTTGGGGGGAAGGGGGAGATTACTAAGGATGATGAAGATGAAGAACGGGGCGAAAAGGGTACAATAGGGAGAGGGGGAAAGTGGCATATGGAGCTTCTTCATCTTCTACGAACCTTCGGGGTGAGAAGCCCGTCATTTGGTGGAGTAATGCCATTCTGAATCAGTAGCTTTCGGCGCAGGTTAAGCATCCACAACCGGCTATACTTGCGGCGGAAATCGATTGTCTGGTAGACTAAGGCCGCCAGCCAAGTGTCGTTGCCCCGGTTGGTTTGTTGTGGCCTGATACCCGCGTATGCCTGCATACGCCTGGA
>JBDKRC010000242.1:0-3947 GCA_039683575.1 Armatimonadia bacterium
CAGCCAGGCCGCCACCGACGACGCCCTTGAGTTCATCTACAAGTCCACGCACGACCATGATGCGGGCATCTGGGGTCCGCACGAGTCCATCCTGATCCGGCGCCTGATCGAGCTGTTCACGCAGCGCGGTCTCGACCGCCTTGAGCACGTAAAACAGCAGATCATCGCCTGGGAGTCCGGTGCCCACTACAAGGAATCGTCCGTCAAGGTGACGCCGCCCGGCATGATGGAGCGCTGGAACGAGCAGGAGCTCGGACTGGTGCGCATCTACCTGGAGTCGCTCTTTCCCGGGGACTGGACGCTCGACGACCACATGATGGCCGTGGACTACGTCGTGCAGCGCTACCTGCCGGCGGATGCCCTGAAGACCGAGGCAGAGTGGCTGGCGACCCGATCCGGGATGATGGGCAAGGTGCAGGCCAATATGGCCGCGCAGGCTGACTCCAAGCAGGCGGATGCCATTCTGGCCGCTCTTCCGTCCACGGTTGGCGAGGCTTCGGCGCAGTTCAACCTGCAGGCCCAGCTGAAGGCGGTGCTCAATTTCGCCCGCGTCCGCACGGCGGAGAATGTCCGCGCCCTCACGGAATCGGCCCGGCACCGGATGCGCAGCACCATCGTGCAGCACCTGGAGGACCAGCAGTCGGCTGTGCCGGGAACGCCTGGGCAGTCTCTTGAGCAGAAGCTGTTCGACCAGTTCGCCACACTGAACCGGGATTGGCGCCGCATCGCTGTCACCGAGGCCGGCGAGGCCCAGACGCAGGGCTATATCGCCAGCCTGCAGCCCGGTACTAAGGTGAAGCGCATCGAGCAGTACGCAAACGCCTGCCGGTTCTGCAAGAAGATACACGGAGTGGTGGCTACGGTCGTGTCGCCTGACCACCCGAATAAAGACCCCGACACCATGATCTGGGTCGGAAAGAACAACATCGGCCGCTCTGCATCGCCCCGGAAGCGGGTGGGCGACATGCTGGTGGCTCGGGATCCGGACGAGATGTGGTGGCTCCCTGCGGGGCTTGCACACCCACATTGCCGCGGCCGCTGGGTGCCGGTGATCGAGGACCAGCCCGGGGATGATCCTGAGTTCGGGGATTGGTTGCGACAGGCTTTGAGCTAGTGGTGCGCACTGGATAACCGTTTTCGGTTACACTAGGCGGCATGGACTGCCTACATATTATTTCCCGTGACACAGCTAGAGCCATAGGATTGCGCCACTACTTCACTGGCGCCGCTTGTGCGAACGGTCATTTCTCGCCTCGCGGAACATCATCCAAGAAGTGCTTGGCCTGTCATCGCGAGCGTCAGGCAAGAATACGCGATACCCCAGAACAAAAAGAGGCTCGCCGGGCCTATGACCGGCGTCGGTGGGAAAAAGACAGAGCTTACTTCATCGAAAAGGGCCGTCGCTACCATGCCGACAACCGGGACCAGGTGAACGAGCAGAAGCGTGAATACTGGGCTGAAAACCGGGAGCAGATGGCTGAAGCGAGGAAGCGCTGGAAAGCCAAGAATAGGGCGCGCGTCCGGCACATGAATGCTTGCCGCAAGAAGCTGATCGCAATCGCCACCCCGCCATGGGCTGATCGATCCGCCATCCTCGCTGTCTATGAGGAGGCAGAGAGAGTCACAGAGGCGACCGGAGTCCAGCACCACGTCGACCACATCGTACCAATCAAGGGTGAGTCGGTGTGCGGACTTCACGTCCACTACAATCTCCGCCCTCTCCCTTGGGACCAAAACATCAAAAAGAAGAACAGGCTCGTGGAGTAGCGTCGTGACCGCATCATTGCATGATGCGAAAATTCGTCCTGCTCGTAAAATCCAGCTCAATCCCGCCAGGGGCTCATTGGATCAGTGTGCATCCGAATGGTCCTGGCGGTAAGGCTCAGCCCGTTCTCATTCAGCCTCAGCCTGACGGCTCCGCCAAGGTCATCGGCGGTGCCGGCGGCTCGCTCAACCACCTGCGCCTGCGTGGCGTGAAATCCCGTGACCAGTACAAGGACGAGGCCAAGGCGAAGGCCGACGAGCGGCGTCAGGCCAAGAAGGAGCAGACCAAGGCCGACAAGGCGGCCGGCGTGCACGACGCCAAGCAGGATGCCCGCAAGGCGCTGAAAGAGCAGAAGCGTCAGGCCGAGCGTGAGGTCATCCAGGCGGTGGCGAAAAAGGCCGGCTGGGACGACAAGGATCTGGAGTTTCCCGAGGAGGACTACGCCCATCTCTCCGCCAAGGCGCTGGCGAAGGTCAAGGCCCGTCACCACGCGAAGCTGATCTCCCGCGCCAAGGAAGTCATCCAGCAGAGTCGCGAAAAGCTCGTCAACGACGCGGCCGCCCGTTCTGATGCCGGTATCGGCGAGATCCCCCTGTTCAGCCTGGAGCCCGATCACCTGTCCGTCGAGGACTTGGCGCCCGTCAAGAAGCCCGTGTCCGGCCTCGGCTTCAATGCCGACTACAAGGGTCGCGCGGCAGCAGCTGGCCTGACCGATGATCAGCTTGCGCTTGAGGCGCACGCGGTGAAGCAGGGCAAGCTCGGGGAAATGACACCGGAGCAGAAGCAGGCCGCCTTCGCCCGCGGACAGGCTGCCGAGCTGCTGAAGCAGGAGCTCGCCGGCATCAAGGAGCCGGCCGCGCCAAATGCTGACGCCTCGCTCATGAGCGCCAAGGATGCTCTCGACCTCGTGAAGGAGGGCAAGCGCCTGGCCGAGATCGAGAAGCAGGCCCGGGCCGCGGCTGCGGAGATCGACAATGCCCCGGCCGAGCCGAAGGCCTTCGTCATAGAGACCAGCGGTGATGCCGAGCTCGACGCGAAGGCGCGCGAGGACATCGTCAACGACCTGCGTACCGCCAGCACGGTCGCCTTCCTGTCCGAGGTCGGCAAGATCGCCGGCGCCAAGCCCGACGAGACCCTTGGTGGCCACATCGGGGTCGGAGCCTACAACAGCATCAACTCCCTCGCCCTTGCCGTCGGCGGTGAGGCCCTGGTGGACCGCTCTGTGGTGGACGTGCTCGGGATTGCCGGTGCCGCCCAGGTAGTGGCGCGCCGGATCCACACCGACATGGGGCCGGACGAGGCCCAGCACGTAGCCGGTGGCGTCCAGGACTGGCACCTGAACCACTACATGCAGACCTCCACCGAGGCGCTGAAAAAGGCCCGCGACCTGACCGAGGCCGCGAAGGCGATCGAGCTGTCTGATGAAGCCAAGACCGGGGCCGATCTGGCGGTGGCGCAGGAGCTCAATGCCCGCCGGCGTGCCGCCATCGGTGACGCCCAGCGCATCCTCGGCCAGGCGCTCGGCGAGATGGAGGCCAATGCCGCCCTGGTGGTGGCGATGAAGCAGGGCAAGCAGGACAGCCTGCAGGTCTCGCTCGGCAAGACCAGCCCGGAGAATGCCATCAAGCAGGTCCGCGCGCTTGGACTTGAGCCTGGCGACTATACGCTGGAGAAGGTAGCCGGCGACACCTTCCTGACCATCAATGGTGATGGCATGGACCGTCTGGCAAAGCCTGTCTCTCGTGATGATGTCCAGCAGGTCCGGCGCAACATCAGCATCATCCGCGGGGATCACGACGAGGATGGCTGGCTGCCGCTTGGCGTGGCGAACCGTCCGGATCTGGCCATGGACGTGAAGCCGGGTGTTGCCCCCCAGCTGGCACAGCCCTTCGAAGCCGGCGCGGATCTCTCGCAGTCACTCAAGGACTACATCGGTGGCCGGTTCGCTGACGGCGACACTCCCGCTGACATTCTGTCCGATATCCAGTCGGCGGACTTCTTCCAGAAGGTCGGGGCCGATCGCACCGAGGAATACCGCGAGGCGCTCGATGCTGTCGCCCCCCTGAAGGATGCCGATGGGAACCAGCAGCGCGCGGAGGCCCTGGCTGCGACCTTCGACCAGTACGCTGACGAGTTTGTCGGCAAGATGGGCGGTGACCGCTCGACCCTGAACAAGCAGTAG
>JBDKRC010000243.1:0-85627 GCA_039683575.1 Armatimonadia bacterium
GACGGCGAAGCAGATGATTCTGGGGGATGTAAGAGGCGCCGACAACGTCGTCGTAGAGCGAGGGCGCATGGGGCTGAGACTTGTGCTGCAAGCAGATCACCTCAACCAAGGATTCCCTTGAGACAAATCGATCCCTGCTTGCTGTTTTTCAGCGGCTACATCATCGCCATTCTGGCGGCCATCCTGTTCCCGGTGTTCGCCAAGGCACGCGAGAAGGCGCGCCAATCGTCGTGTCTGAGCAACATGAAGCAGCTTGCCCTGGGCAATCTGCAGTACGCGCAGGACTACGATGAGAGGACGCTGCCATACTCGACGCTGCCCAGCGGTGTCGGGTACATGTGGTTCGAACTGGTTCAGCCATACCTCAAGAGCGTCCAAATCCTCAAGTGCCCCTCGCAGAACCCGACGGTCTTGACGCAGACCCGGAGTCTGGCGGTCAGCTATGGCCTCACGCGCTCCAGCGGCTGTCTGGGCGAGGGCGGGGAACAGGGCGTCGCGCTGGGACGCATAGCCCAGCCCGCCGAGACTTACTGCATGATGGACACTCGCGCCAATGACGATGAGGCCCAGACCTTCGGCACCTTCTATGCTCCTCCCGGCAACACCTGGGGCAGCTATGGCACCATGAGCCCCCGCCACAACGAAGGCGCCAACATCGGTTTCTACGACGGCCACGCCAAGTGGATGAGCCGCCAGGCCGCCTGGGCCATGCCGTACTACGACTTCAACTAGCCATTCAGCCTCGGGGGTACGATCATGGCGCGCCTGGTTGGGCCGTCCATGACAACCGCTCATACGTTGCTGAGCCTGTTAGCCTGTCTCGGCGCGGGAGTTCCCAAGACGCCCGCGCCGGGACCATCAGACACTCTGGCAGGCAGACTCCTCTCCGTTCCCGCTACAAACGCTCGCTCCATAGCTCCCACGCATGCCTCGCCGACTGAACCGCCAATATCTCGCTAGTAGTCTCTAATAGCGATAGAGGTGTTTTGCACCTCATGACGAACACTATGGCATACGGCCATACCTAGAGGAGGAATGGATATGCGACGGGGCTTCACTTTGATTGAGCTTCTAGTGGTCATTGCGATCATCGCCATCCTTGCGGCCATACTCTTCCCAGTCTTTGCCAAAGCGCGGGAGAAGGCCCGCCAGAGCAGTTGTCTGAGCAACATCAAGCAGATCAATCTGGCCATTCTCAGTTACGCCCAGGACTATGACGAGCGGTTCCCGGTTGCCTATTACTGGACGCCCACCCGGTATAGCTACATCCAGTTCATGGAGCCGTACGTCAAGAACAACCAAGTCTTCGACTGCCCCAGCATGTCCGTCAAGTGCAGCGTCTCCTACAACGGATGCCGTAGCTATCCCTTCAACGGCGGACTCTGGCAGGTAGCTCTGGGCCAGGTCCAGTCCCCCTCAGAGACCGTTATGCACGGTGACGCCACCTGCAATACCGCCAACAGCGGCTGGAACTTCATTCGTCCCTCTTCCGGTCACCGCCCCGACCCCACGGATGGCTCCCAGTACGCTGTGTGGACCTCCTCGACCTATAGCTACTTCGGCTTCTGCACCCGCCACAACGAGACAGGTAACGTCGGTTTCGTGGATGGACATGCCAAGGCGATGAAGTATGAGACCCTGTACAACGGTGGGGTCAACACGTGGTTCGACCTGCTCTAGTCCGCATCGGACGCGGAAACACACTGCTAAAAGGGAATGATTGTCTATGCGACGTGGCTTCACTTTGATTGAGTTACTGGTTGTCATCGCCATTATCGCCATTCTCGCGGCCATACTTTTCCCGGTTTTCGCCAAGGCGCGCGAGAAGGCCCGGCAGGCCAGTTGCCTGAGCAACGTGCGGCAGATTGGCACTGCCAATCTCAGCTACGCACAGGACTATGACGAGAAGACACTGCCTTTCTCGGATGGGACGAGCGGTAGCGGCCAGAAGTGGCTACTACTGGCCGCGCCCTACATGAAGAACACGCAGATCCTCAAGTGCCCGTCACAGAACCCGACAAACACCGCGCAGAGCAACAACGTTGCCTGCGGCTACGGCATCAATCGCAATACTGGGTGCCTTGGCGATGCGGGCGAGAAGGGCGTGTCGCTTGGCCGCGTTCAGCGACCCGCGGAATCCGCTGCTTTCATGGATACCCGTGGAGGTGCGGGAGACGGCACGAACGATGAGACGTATACCTTCTCCTGCTTCTACGGCGCTTTGAATCCCACCTGGGGAGACGTCATCTCCAACCGGCACAACGATGGCGCCAACGTTGGTTACTACGACGGCCATGCCAAGTGGATCACCAAGAATGGCATCTACACCAATGTAAGGTTCAATTTCGACTAATCCTTGCCGCCGACGTATACTGAGGCCACGCGCGAGACCGACTGCCCTGCCGTCCGTTGCGCGTGGCCTTGTCGCGACTCGGTATGAAACCTCTGGCCTGCCACCATTGTTTCTGTATTCAAGACCACTTCACAATGAGGTAGAAAATGCCCCTGCTTCGCCTCCTGCCCGCCCTGCTGCTGTTTGCCGCCTCCGCCCCGCTACTTCACGCGAATGACACCGGCCTGAAGTCCCACCCGTGTGTGCTCATCAACGCCAAGACGCTGAAGGCCCTGCGCGAGAAGTGCCGTGACGCCAACCCCAACCGCTTTGGCTTCAAAACCGCAGACTCCTGGGCCGCGATCAAGGAAAGAGCCGACAAGCTTGCCGCAGCGCCAACCTATAGCTATGCCGTCAACTGCCCCGGCGAGGGCAATGTCACCCTCGACCGCTTCGAGTACACCCTTTCCGATCAGACCCCGCCCCGCCACGACAAGAGTCCGAATTACCCGCCCTGGACGGCCATGTTTCAGGAGCGCTCGGACAGTATCACCACTCGCCTGGTTCACTTCAGCTTTGCCTATCTGGTCACGGGCGACCAGCAGTACTTCGACAAAGCCAAAGAAATCGCCCTGCACCTTACGCACTGGGATCAGTGGACTGACCCCAGCTACGGTGCCGGGGCCCTGAAGTGTTGCCTCGATACCGGCCACTGCACCTATGCCATGGGCATGTTCTATGACTGGTGCTATGACAAGCTGAGCGAGGCTGAGCGAACTCAGGTGCGCGAGGCAATCATCAACAAGGGCATCCTCGCCGCTCTGGGCGGTGTGGATCGTTACGCCCCAGATACTAACGGTTACGCCGTCATCCTCTCCGGCGCGGGCCTCGCTGCCCTGGCTGTACGCCCCGAGGACCCCCGCGCGGGCGAGTGGCTGCAGGCCTGCCTCGACAAAACGGTGGTCTCCCTCGACCGCGGCGGCAAGGACGGCGGCCCCTTCGAGGGCCCGGGGTATGGAACGTACCTGCTCGATTCGTTCGCGCTCTTCTTCGACGGTCTCGTCTCGGCCCAGGTCGAGCACAAGCTCTTTGAGCATCCCTACCTCGCGACCATGGACCGTTACTGCATCGGGCTGCTCTCCCCGGACACTAAGCAGATCCCGTGCTTTTCCGACGGTAGCCCCAGTGTCGCGGTCCCCAAGCTCATGAACATCCTCGCCCAGCGCGGCAGCACCGACGCCGCCTGGTATCTCGAGCAGATCAGCGCGATTGAGCCTGAAAGCATATACGACTTCATTCGCTTCGACGAGAGCAAGCTCAAGCCCGCGCAGCCCACCTGGATACCCTCCTCCGTCTTCTACGACATCGGCCACGCCTCCCTGCGAGATGGCTTCAATGCCAAGGCGCCGACGCTATACCTGAAGTCGGGCCCCTACACCAACAGCATCGGCCACAACCACTTCGACCACAACTCCTTCGTGATCAGCTACGGCGGGCAGTGGATCATCCCCGACCGGGGGTACCACAACTTCTATGTGCCAGAGAAGCGCAAGTTCAGCCTCGGCAGCCTCGGCCACTGCACCATCACGATGGACACTGACGATACCTACTTCACGAACCACAAGGTCCCATACGCCGGCAGCGAGCAGGTTAAGGTCACCGGTGGCCGGATTGTAGACTTCTTCGGTGGCAAGCGCTTTGACTTCGTGAAGGGCGAGGCAGCCGAGGCGTACAACACGAACCAACTCAAGGTATTGGACCGCTTCGACCGCAGCATCGTGTACCTCAAGCCCCACATGTTCATCATCCGCGACCAGCTTGAGGCCCCCAAGCCTCATCGCTACAACTTCATGCTCCACACCGACGGCAACGGTGAGATAGTGCAGCAGGGCGAGGTCTTCTTCGTTAACCGCGGCAATGGCCAGGTATACACACAGATCACCTCACCCGCCAAGCTGACCCCGCACATCCAGACGTACCCTGGCGCCGAGAACTACGGCCAGTTCCTGCGGATGGAGACCGAGCCGGTGGCCAAGACCAGCTTCCTGACCGTCCTCTATCCTCGCCCCTTCGCAAGCGAGAACTACCTGCGCAACGGTGGCTTCGAAAAGGGCATGACCGGCTGGACGCCCCGCGCTGCTGAAGACCTGCCGAACCACAAGATCGAGACCGCGGGGATGGCCGAGGGCAAGCAGTGCGCCAGCATCGAAAACAGCGGCTACTACTACTCGGAGCGGTTTGGCCTGCCGGTCGGCACCACCCTCACCGCCCGGGCCCAGGTCAAAACCACGCCGCTTCCCCAGGGCAAAGGCGCGAACATGACCTTCCACTTCTGGAAGGCTGGCAAGGCCTTCGCCAGCAAGCACGTCGGCCCGTTCGCCGACGAGGACTGGACCGAGCACGAACTCGTGGCCCAGGTGCCCGAGGGAACCGAGCAAGTCTCGCTCGCCCTGGAGTTCGCCGCCCCGGGCAAGGCGTGGTTTGACGACGTCCGCCTGGCCACCGATCTGCCCGTCCCCGAGGCCCTCACGCCGCAGATTCGGCAGCTCGGCCCGGAGGCGCTCGACGTCACGGTTGGCGCCGACCGCTTCCTCGTCAGCTTCGGCACCCCCGGCGAAACCCGCAAGGTGGGGGAGATGGAGACCGACGCCGAGTTACTGGTGGTGACGCTGGATAAGGCCGGAAAGCCGGTGCGGGTGTTCATGGACAAAGGCACCCGTGCCCTCTACCAGGGCCGCAAGCTGGTCGTCACAGACAAGCCCTCGACAGCCGAAACGGAACTGTAGCGGCCCCGCAGCCCCTGAAACCGAAGCCAAAAAGGCCCCGCCAGCATGCTGGCGGGGCCTTTGCCATATCTGAATAGCGCCGAACTCGCCCCTATTTGTGTCTCAGCCGATTTCCTTTGGAGGTGATCCTCCTGTGACCCGGCTACATCCTCGGGTCCCTTTTAGAAATCAGTCGGCCAAGACGGGGCGAGCTCGGCTCCGATGTTTGGTTTTGGGTCTAATATGTCTCAAAGCACCTCACTCTTAGAGACGTCTACGACCTAGATTGTCCTCAGTTTTCCTTGTGTTTCTTTCACTATCATTATACCCGCAAACGCGCTCCTGCAAACCAGAATCAGACGCTTTCCCGCCCTGGCTTCCACGCGTTGCGGCGACGCCCGATGCACCGGAGGGGCGGCGCTTTTCCCGACGGCAGAGGCCTGCATTCTGCCGGTGGTAATCGGCGAAGGATCACCACTTATTACACGGTCTGGAGCCACAGAATCAGTCATTGCCGGATTCCCCTGTGCCTTACTCACGGCCTATCCTTAGGTGTCGCAAAGCATAGTAGGAGGAGCTAACCATGAGAATTCGGTATATTCTGATTACGGTGGTCGCCTTGTCGTTGCTGGCCGGCCAGGCCTTCGCGGACTACACGTGTTCGCAATGCGGGAAGGTCAAGCACACGGCGACATGCCCCACCCAGACCATGATGCTGTGCCCCACCGCCTCGTCGGTGTGTCCTTTCAGTCTGACGATCGTGGAACCAACGTCCGCAGGTGAATCCGGCGCCAGTTGCGGCTACTCTGTCCGAGGCGCGGGCAGTTCCTTCTTCACCGCTCTGAAGCAAGATCACCACGAGATCCTGAAGCAGATGGACATGATCTCCAAACAGCCCTGCGCTTCCGCCGAGAGCTGGGCTAGCCTGAAGACGGTTCTACTGCCCCACGTGAAGGCAGAGGAAACGGCCTTCTATCCGACGCTGATGCAGATCGCCCAGACACAGCAACAGGCTGCCATACGCGTGCAGGAGCATGCGGCAGCGGCAGCCATCATTGCGAACCTCGACGCGATGCCGGTGACCGACTGCCGGTGGATGCCGAGTTTCGCCGTTCTGCGCAGGGTGGTTTCACAGCATATCGCCGATGAGCAACACGACACCTTCCCGATGGCACGCGCAGCACTCGCGGAGATACCATTCTGCTCGATCTACACGAACTACGCGATGGAGCGCCAGTCGGTGCTGACAGGGATGTCGAGTGAGATCACAAACAACGCGAACACCAGCAAGTAACGCCAGCGGCGAGTAAACCGCTGCCAGGGGGGCCGCCTCCCACTGGAAGGCAAAGAGCAGGTCAAGCCAACATAGGCTTGACCTGCTCTTTTGTGTCGGCCAGGGGCTTCTCAGACCCTCTATGCGCCTCGGCAGGCCGGGCGACAGCAGGGATTTGAGCGCTGCGGCGGGAATTTGTTTACCAACTACCTGCGGAGAGTGATATGGCACAACGAATCTGTCCCCGTTGCCACAGAGAGCAGCCTGACACCGCACAGGGAGACAAGTGTCTGTTCTGCGGTGCCGATCTGACCGAGCCTGCTGCAGCAACGCCGCCGGTGGCCCCGGCCGCACCCCTGGCCTCCGGTCTACCGGTAGTGGTCAGCCCGGGCAAGCGCGAGTGCCCCAACTGCCACGAGATTCTCTACGACACCGAGCGCCGCTGCTGGCGCTGCGGCCATGAGTTTGATCCGTCTCCGAAGCTACCCGAACCTCCGCCGGCCCCACCGGTAGAGGCCATGGTGTCTGTGACGCCGCCTGCACCTCCCGCCCCCGAGGCGCCCGTGACTGCCCCGCCCGAGGCCGCCGCCGCACCGACTGCCCCGCCTGCCGTGCCATATGTCGCCACGGCCCTGCCGCCGTCTCAGCCCAATGAGGGCCAGACTCTCGGTACCTGGGCGCTGGTGGTGTCGCTCTTCAGTTTCTGCTGCCCCGTCCTCGCCAGCATCGCCGCCATCTACCTGGGCTCGAAGGCTCGCGCTAAGGGCGCTACCAGCACTGGAACAGCCGCCGTCGTGCTCGGCACCATCACCCTCGTGATTGGCGGCATACTCGGCCTGCTCCTGATCATTGGTATGATCTTCGGCGATCAGACTGAACAGACCAAGTCAGACAGCAGTCTCAGCCCGTGGGCACCTGTACTGGTCTGCTGCGCCCGCGCTTTGATTAGGAGCCTCACATGATCTGGCTTACAGCCATGCTTGGGTTGGTGGCCGCCACCGCCGGTCTCGCCGCTCCACCGGCGCTACCCCCGCCCGCCGTCGAGGAGCAGTCCCCCGCGCTTGAACAGCTTGCGTCCGACGCCGCCCGTCCCGCGTGGGGCCCGGTTGCGGTCCTGCGTGGCCACCGCGAGCTACTCCCCCTGCTGAAAGCCGCTGCGGCCTCTCCGGAAGCCCTCCGGCGCCAGCGTGCCATGTTTGCCCTGGGGCAACTCGGGTCCCCGGCGAATGCCGCCCTGCTGCGCAAGAGCCTTCACGACCACGACAAGCTCACGCGCCTGAATGCTGCTGTCGCCCTCTGTAGTATCGGCGACGCCATAGGCCTCCCCGGCGCTGCCGTGGCGCTACGGTACGGTCCCGACTGGCTGCGCTTCTATGCCCTGCATGCCCTGTGGAAGCTGGACACCGCCCGCTCCCGCGAGGCTCTCCGCGACAGCCGCGACTTCCTCTCGCCCTTCCTGCAGGAGACCCTGAAAGGCGCCCTGGCAGCCCGGCCGTCCAGAGCCGTGACGGCCCTGCCTGCGCCCGTGTGCTCGGTCGCTACCGGATCATTGCATGAGGCGTGGCTGGGGATTGCAGATCTTCTCGTCGAGGAATCCGACTTCTGGTGGCACAAGGGTGATTATGAGCAGTGTATCCGCTGCCAGGAGACTGCGCTGTTCTTCGATCCCAACTACGTGGACCTGTACAGCAATGTCGCCTGGCTGCAGTGGAGCATGGGCCGCCATGGCCAGGGCATAAGCACCTACCGCCGCGGCATCGCCGCCAACCCGAAATCCTGGGAAGCGTACCACGCCCTCGGGCAGTACTACGTTTTGCGCAAGCAGCCCTCGCTGGCCCTCCCCCTCATGCAGCAGGCCGCCAGCCTCGGCAGCCCCGCCGTCCCGCGGCGCCAGTTGGGCCATGTTCTTGAGCAGCTTGGCCAGAAAGCCGCAGCCGACCGGGTCTGGCGGGACATTCTCAAGCTCGACCCCAACGACCCGATCGCTCGCCGCCACCTGGGTTGCCAGTAGCGACCGCGCAAACTCGAGGGATACCAGTAGCGCGGGCGGGTCGCCCCGCTACTGTGCCATCACCTCATCCAGCCACAGGCTGTTCGCTGTCTCCTTCGCCCCCACCAGCGCCGTCACGTCAATGAACAGGATGCTGGTCACCTTCTCGGGCTGCAGTCCTGTGTCTGGATCCACATCCTCGTCGTTAAGCCTGAATTTTTCCAGCGGCAAGACGAACTGCTGCCACTGCCCCTCCGGTACCTCTACCAGCGTCGTGTAGCCCGATTTGTCGCCCTCCTTTAGCGTCACCGCAAGGGTACACGCTGCCCCCGCCCGCACCCCGAAGGCGACCCGCTTGATGCCCTGCAACAGCCCTGGCCGCACCACATGCGCCATCGCCAGCAGGCTCTTGCTTGGCAGCTCATAGTCCAGCCGCAACGACGATCCCTCCACCGCCTGATCGCTCGAAGTGCCAACCCTCAGGTTCCGGCCACCCAATACAAACCAGTACGCGCTGTCGCCGTCACAGTCCTCGACCATGCGCGCGGGCGCCCCGTCGAGTGTGGCTGCCCTCAAGCGCTGCGGCGCCGCCGGCAGCATCTTCACCTCATCGAGCCATAGGTCCCGCCGGTTAGGCTGGCTCATGAAGAACGGGAACTTCCCGCCCGCCGCCTCTGCCATGAGCCACAAGGCCGGGTCCACCACTCCCAGCCCTGCCACCTGATCCAGATCAAGCTTCCCGTTCTCATCCTTCGCCGATTCCTCGAGGATGAAGTCGCTGAGGGGCAGGTCCAGCACGTGCCAGTCCCCGGCCTGCACGTAGATCATGTACACATAGGTCGATTCGTCCTGCTCGCGCAGGGCCAGCAGCAGTGGTCCGCTGGTAGAGGACTGCAGTGCCAGGTGCAGCCCCTCTGCCCCGACGATCCCCTGCAGGGGCACCAGTAGCACTCCTGGCATATCCCCTTCCGTCGCCTGCCGCGGGCTGAAGCTGAATTGCAGGCTCCCTGCGCCCTGGTATACATGCCCCGGCTCATTCACCACCCTGAGCTCTGCCTGCTTGTCGAGCGTCATCCAGCCGTGTTCCGGCTTCTCAAAGTCCCAAGCGGGTAGGCCCTGCCCCCAGACTGCCCCGACGGCGATCACCAGCATGACGACGGCAATCGTAGTGCGCATTGTCAGCCTCCCTCTGCACGTTCCGCCCGCGTGGGCCCGACACTCCGTAGCGGGCCTCCCCACCATACCCCTAGGGCTGTGTCCGCACCCTTCGCGCTATATACTCGGCATCGACCGCCCCCGACTTGCGCCGGGCCTCTACCCACTGCGCCAGTTCCTCTCCTGCTTCCCTGGCCCGCGCGGGGTCCTGCGCCACGAGTTCTCGCCAACTCCCCAGTCGCTCGAGCAGTTGCACCCCAGTCTGCGCCCTCTCCACCGCCTCCCGGTGCCGCCGCTCTCCCCGCGCCGCCAGTGCAATCGCCCGGCCCAGGTGCTCCAGCGCGGGCTGCAGCAACTGGTGCGTCGCCCGGCGGGTGTACTCAAGGTCATAGTGGTACACACACGGCCCACGTGCTATGAAACTACTTTCTAAAATACTAAAATACTCCAGCATCTCCCCCGCCGCCGCTCCGTACAGCTCCTGGTAGTACCCTGCACGGTACTCGTCCAGCCGGGCTTCCGGGTCCCAGGCCAACCGCCCGATCAGGTGCGCGTTCTCACCGTAAGGCCCCCACTCCTCCGGCTTGAACTCCAGCACAAAGCCGTCTACACCAATCCCGGCATAGTACTGGAAGTCCGCGGGCAGCACGGGCTCCAGCCGGTATGGCAGCGACATCATGTCAATGAGCATCAGGTACTCAAACAGGTAGAGCGTTCCGGGTACAATACCCCGCCACTGCTCCAGCAGCCTCGCATACCGCTCGTTCGGCCTGCTGCACCCCTCCTCGCCCCGGATTGCGTGCCTGAAGCAGCGCTGGAACGGGGCGAAGCATACCTTCACGTTCGCCAGCGGCACCGTCTCGCGTGGCGGCTCGATGTAGTTGACATAGGCAAGGGCGCTCAGGAAGCGGTCTGGATGCCGCTGCGCGACCCGCTCGGCCACCGCATTGACAAACTTCAGGTAGGTGTCGGTCCGGCGTGGCTGCGAAGGGTACACCCCCGATGGCTCCTGGGGCTCCAGTGACAGGCACTCCGCGCACTCACACCAGCCGTACCCGTCGTTAGGCCACAAGCCTACCATATCGATCTCGGGATGCTGGTCGAGGAAGTCGCAAACCCGCGCTGCCATCGCCTCGGCCACCGCCGGGTTGGACGTGCAGACCTGCCCCTTTGTCGAGCGCTCCCCCTGTAACTGGGCATACCATTCTGGATGCTTCTCGAAGAACTCCTCCGGCGGCAGGAAGAACCGGAAGCTATGGTGGCCCATCTCCACCTTCATCCCCCGCCCGACAAGCTCCCGCCGCAGCACCTTCTCATACGCCTCCAGGCTCCCTGCCGCATTGGCGAAGATCATGAAGCGGTTGAAGCGGTGCTTGGCCATCCAATCGACCATCGAGACGGTGCGTTGATCAATGGCGGGGTAGTTGGTGAAGGCGCGGTGGGTCATCGCAGGCCGGAACACCTGTCGCTCGCACGGCACCTCCAACGCCTCGATGCGTGGCACGACCTCGCCACCCTCAAAGTCAGAGAGCCAGCGGCACCCGGCGTGGCTCTCGAGGAGGTGGTACACCGCGAACAGGACGCTGAGCGCGCAATCGCCCCACAGCGTGACGCGCCCCTCCTCAACCTCCCATCCATACTCCTCCGCCTCGCCTGGCTCAACCCGCAGCACAATCGCCGATCCGTCGGCCTCTTCCGCTACCTCAAACCACGCCCCGGTAATGATCGCCAGGTACCTTGCCAACTCGTCGGCCGCAAAATCGAGTCCGGCCTCCGCAGGCCGTACAATCCGGAACTCAGTACTACCATCTCTGGCAATGATCATGTGCATGTCCCTCAGCCCTGTCCTATCCTGTCCATCCTGCCGTCATCCTGTCTATCCTGACAAGCTCCCCTGTATCACTCCCGCTACCTCATCCGCCAGGGCCTCGATCTGGTCCGCATCCTCACCCTCGATCATCACCCGCGCCAGTGGCTCTGTGCCGGAGTACCGCACCACGATCCGCCCGCGGCCACCAAGCGTCTCTTCCACCTTCTCCACCGCCTGCGCGATCCGGGGAAAGTCCGTCAGCGGCGGCTTATCGGCGACCACAATATCACGCGTCGCCTGCGGCAGGATCGTCAGGATCGAGGCCAGTTGCGACAGGGGCTGCCCGCTGGCCGCCATCGCCGCGAGCACCTGCACCGCTGTGATCACGCCGTCGCCAGTGTGGGCGAACTCGCCGAAGATGATATGCCCCGCTTGCTCGCCGCCCAGCACCGCGCCGACTTCCGACATTTTCTCCCACACAAAGCGGTCGCCAACCGGGCTGCGTACGATCTTGATGCCGTGGGGCTCCAGCGTCAGGTCCAGGCCTTTGTTGCCGAGGATCGTCGTGACGATGGTATCTCCAGCCAGGCGCCCCCGCTCATGGAGGTAGAGCCCGCAGATCGTCAGTATGAAGTCTCCGTTCAGCACCCGCCCGCGCTCGTCTACCAGTATCGCGCGGTCGCCGTCGCCGTCGTGAGCGATTCCCAGATCGGCCAGATGCGTCGCCACGGCGCGCTGCAGGGACTCGGGATGGGTTGACCCGCAGCCCTCGTTGATGTTCAGCCCATCCGGGACCGCATTGATGGCGATGACCTCCGCGCCATACTCCTCCAGCAGGCGCGGCGTGATGGTTGATTGGGCGCCGTTTGCGCAGTCTACGACCACTGTCAGACCCGACAGATCCAGGTCCCGCGGCGCGGTCTGCCGCACGTGCGACAGATAGCGCTCAATCACATTGGTGCGCTCGACGACACGCCCAACCGCCGCCCCCGTCGGGTTCAGGGCCCTGTGGCTCTTCTCGGCATACACCTTCTCAATCTCCCGCTCCAGGTCGTCGTCAATCTTCGTGCCGTCGCGGTTGAAGAACTTGATCCCATTGTCGCCCACCGGGTTGTGCGAGGCTGAGATCATGACTCCAAGCTGCGCCGACAGCACCCCGGTGAGATGCGAGATAGCCGGAGTGGGCACAATCCCCGCGCGGCACACCGACGTCCCCACCGAGCACAGGCCAGAGACCAGCGCGCATTCGAGCATATCGCCCGACAGCCGCCCATCCCGGCCGATCAGCACCGTATCGGCGCCGTACTTCCGAAACACATAACCCGCAGCGCGCCCGAGCCCATAGACCACTTCAGGCGTCATCGGGTACTTGTTGGCCAGTCCGCGAACCCCATCAGTTCCAAAGAGTCGTTCCATACTTCCACCCTTCACGCGTAGTGTGGGCGTCTCGCCCGCCTCCCCCGTACCGTCATTGTGCCGCCACGCCCTCCTGCGCCATCACAGTTTCTGTCAGCGCCCGCTCCACCAGCACCTTGCCGCCCTGTTCAATCTTGATCGCGCCGCCTACCGGTCCCGACGTCGCCAGGGTCACCGTCACCTGTTTGCCCGCCGCCTCAAACCTCAGCACCGCTTGCCCGTCCCGCGTCTCCACCTTCCCCTCCGTCATCCCCTCCAGCTTATTGTCGCCCACCTGTAGCAGGTGCAGGAAGACATCCTCTGCGCGGGCCGCCCCCGGCTTTACTTCCAGCCGCCACCGCCCCATCAACTCGGGGACTTCCTTGTACTCAAGCGGCTTGATGCCGGTGTACTCAGCCTTCTTGATCTCCTCGGCTGGCCCCGCAGTGATCGAATAGTTGACGCCGTCGGCCAGGAACTCTTTGCCCGGCCCACCGACCTTCTCAACAGACGCGTCGCCCGGCAGCAGCGTCTGGCAGAAGATGCGGCCCTCGCCCTGGTCCGCCCGCGCCACTCGCCCCTGTAGTTGCGGCTCGTTGGCGAAGTGAAGAAGCCACGTTTTGGCAAACTCCGGCTTCGTGGCCGCTACCCGGTCGAACACCACAAAGTAGTCTGGCATGACGAAGATGAACTGCCGCACCATCTGGCGGCACTTCTCCGCAGAGTACACTGGTGTCGCGTCCGCGGCCACATACGTGTACAGCGGGTTCGTCTCAAACGCAATGATCTTCGAGCCCACCTGCGAGTTCTGGCCGCCGGGCTGAGCCGTCACCTTCCCGTTCCAGTACTGCGTTGGCGGCTCTCCAGGCATCTTGATAAGCACGCAGTTGTGCGCTATGGTCTGGGCAAAGTAGTTTTGCAGATTGTCGGTGTTTCCCTCACGCGTCCCGGTGTCCAGCGCCAGGTAGCCCCGCTTGTACATCACGAAATTGGTCGCATCGAAATGCGTGTGCTGGTTAGTCTTCGCCCCGGCCGTGAACAGCGCGTAGGTATCCTCCGGCCCGCTCCCTGACCGCATGAACACCTGCCCCATCATCTCAAAGAACCGCGCCGGCGGAAGCTTGCCCGGGTCTTGCGGCGGTGGGGCCTGCTCAAGCCCCGTCAACAGGAACGGGTAGACACACCAGATGGCGTCGTTGAAGTACTCCGGGAACAGTCCCCCCACATACCCCGCCAGCGCCGCTGCCTCCGGCTGCGACTGGCCGTAGAAGTGCCGCACATGCGCCATGTGGGTATACATGAGCCAGCGGGACAGACGGTTGTCCTTGTGCGGCGTGTCCCCGTAGCCGTATTCCAGCAGCCCCGGCAGCACGTTCCACAGCACGTAGTTCGCGAAGGTGGCCAGGTACGGCCACTTCGCCGAGTCATCAATGCCCGCCGCCGACTTCAGGCAGTGCAGGTAGTTCCACTCGGCCAGCGGGTAGTCGGCGAGGGAATACCCCAACGTAGCCGAGGCCGCCCCGCCGTCGTCGCCACACATCTCTGCGCGGTGCGCCAGTAACTTCTGGTAAGTGGTATAGCCCTGCTCGATCAGCTTAGCTGCCGCCGCGTCGTCAATGCCTTCCCCATACAGCGCCAGCCCTGTGAACAGGGCGAGGTTATCGTCACCATAGTACCCGGTGGCGGGACCCGAGCGATTCTGCCGCTGCAACAGCTTCCCCGTCAGTATCTCGTTTACGTGCTTGAGGAAGCTCGCGGCCAGCTCCTGGCGTTCCTGGGGCTGCAGGTCATTCCACACCCAGTCCAGCGCACAGAGCCATCCCATGCGGCTGCGCGCGTACCAGTTCACAGACTTGCCCTGCGCCGTGCAGGCGTGGTAGTAGTCCAGGCTCGCCCACAGCATCTCCCGGATCTTCTGCAGGCTGGCAGCATCCGAAGTAATGCGGTAGACGAAGGCCTGATTCATGAGCCGGTCGCCATAGTCCCGCGCCTCAAAGCTGCTCCCAGCGCGCGTGGGCGGGCGCTGGATCGCCGACCACTCGTACTTCGAGACTGGCAACTCGCCGGCCTTGCGGACCTTCTCAAGCTGCTGCGCCATTACCCCCTCGGCCCGTGCCTTCACCGCGGGCCAGGTGTCGGCATTGAAGTACAGCCGCGGATGGTCTCGACGGATCTGGCCCAGCCATGGGACCGTCTGCGCTCCCACCTGCGCGCAAAGCCCCAGCAACACCAACAGAGCGATTGCTTTGGTCATGCTGCCCCTTTCCCCAAAAAGCATGAGAGCCCTCCCGCAGGAAGGCTCTCATAAGACCACAACCAGTCGCAAATCTACAACTAGACCAACGCGCCCACGATTTCGTCGTCGTCGGCAACGTTCATCACGCGCACGCCACCGGCCTGCCGGCTGCGGGTCGAGATGTCGTCCACATTGGTCATCAGAGCCATACCACCGGCGGTCACCAGCAGTACGCGCTGGCCCTTGCCAGTCTTCACGTGCTCTACGACAGCCACAGTGCCACTGTCCTCTGTAACCTTGAAGCCACCGACGCCACGGCCGCCGCGACCCTTGGTCGGGAACTCGCTCTCGTCAACAACCTTACCAAAACCCTTCTTGGTTACGATCAGAACTGCTTCAGCCATTTGGTATGTCTCCTTTCCAGATAACCCTACTAGGCCCACATTGTAGACAAAATAGGCCTAAGTGCGCAAGAGGGGCTTCCTGCGGCTTTTCGGCTGCACCTCCCAGGTGCGCGCCGCCGAGTTTTCACACAAGCTACTGCAGCTTCACAACAACAGTGCCCTGAGCGGGGATTTCGAGAGTTAGGACGTCGCCCGGCGCCGGCACCGGCTCTCCGTTCGGGACTCTCCTGGCCTCGATCCGGCGCAGCCCGAGCGCCTTCTGGTCTACAGTCACCCGCGCCTGCTCCGGGGCCTCGGAGGGGTTGTGGATCACGAGATAGCGCCCGTAGCGTTCGAGGCGCAATGTGGATGGCAGGACCCTGGCGCAAGTCATCGGCTCCCAGCCGGCGGTGGCCAGATCGCGGAAGGTCTGAGCGAACCGGGCCATCGTCTCAGGCGTGTTGCCATGTCCCGGGAAGATGCCATGCAACTGATTGCGCTGCAGTTGCCAGTCGGGGACGGGCTTGTACGGCAGGTCGGTGCAGAGCTTGTGGCGGGCAATCGCGCGCGCAAAGTCCGGGTCGGCGAACTGCGGGGCCTCTGCGCCCAAGACATCCAGATACGGCGCGGCGAAGGTCAGCCAACCCGGTGTGGTGCCCCACGAACAGTTGGCCATCAGAACCATGTTTCGTCCGTGCATGTCCTTAGCCAGGTCGCGAGCGAACTCCACCGAAGAGGTGAACATCGCGATGACCGGTTGCTTGTCCATGGCCGAGAAGGTCAGCGGGGAGTTGACATACTGGAAATTCTCCCGCCGGTAGTTCACGCGGCTGTACTGCCCGTAGCCGCCGAAAGAGTCCAGCGCAATGCCATCGTAGTGCGCGCCACTCTCCAGCATGCTCTTCAGGCCAGACTCAATGAAGACCTCGCGGGCAAACCAGCCCTTGCCCTCGGGGATGTCGGGATCGAGGCTGCAGGGGAAGATGAACCCCAGCTGGCTCTCGCCCATCCAGGGATACTTGCCGCCTCCTCCGCTCGGGGTGCCGTCAGCCTCGTAGTTGACGGAATTCAGAGTTGCCCGCGAGACCACCTGCATGGCCTCTCGCGGCGAATGCCGCTTCACCCACCAGGCGGGCACGTAGGAATGGGCGTAGCTGAGCTTCTCGTACTTCGCGAGTTCCTCCGGGTCACCCGCGGCTACCTTGCGTAGTCGCTCGAGCGCTACACTGAAAGGTGGCAGTGTCTCGTAGTCGCCCATCGTCTGCTGGTAGAATTCCGCCTCGATGTACTGAAGCGCGGTAGCGCCGTTGTCGTTGTCCCACTTGACGCCTTTCTCCTGCGGGCCCCAGTGCATGCGGAAGCCCGCCTGCAGGGCCTGTGGCATGTCGCGCATGTCACCCCACACGTACCACCCGCCCTGCTCTTTTACCCGGTTGGTGAAGAACTCGGGGAAGAAGTCGTAGTACCGCTGCAGGGCCGAACGGAAGCCCCAGGCCGGGTCGTGGCGGTAGAGCAGGAAGCGGAAGGGGGCCTCGCTGAGGGACTGGCCGTGGATGGTCTTGCCCGGCGTGAGGCCGAAGTCCAGGGCGAGGTAGAACAGGCGCAGGGTCGGGATGTAGCCAATCCGGTGCACGACGGGTTCATCCATGCGGACACCGAGGCTATAGCCGCTCTTGCCGGGCAGAGAGATGGCGCCGATGGGGTACTTGGAGTGCTGGCCGTTGAGGCCATAGCCCATGCTGCCCTCAAGGTATGAAAGCTCGCCTTCGGGGCCGGCTTTGGTGCGGCTGGCGGCCACGCTGTCCCACCACTGCCACTGGCCCTCCGGCACCGGAAGCGCAAAGTAGAGCGTCACCGCGCGGTCTTCCCGGCGCAGGTCGCGGACAACGCCGCTGATCTCAACGTATGGACCCACGTTGCGGTAGACAGCCTCAACGCCCAGTCCGAGCTTGTCTATCCGAGCTGATTGGGCCAGGTCCTTTCCCCGTCGCGTGACGTTCCCGCCGACCATCATGGGCGGGTCGTCTTGCTGAGCGTCTCTAATCAGCAAGCCGCTGAGCCCTCCGGCGGTATGTCCATCCACGCAGACGCCGCCGGGCTTGCTGAGCCCCAGCGAGAGGCGGTCGGCTGTGGTGAGCGTCAAGGCGGCTGGAGCGGCCTGGGCTGTGGGCCACGACTGCTTGCCATAGATCTGGGTATCGAAGGCCACCGCCTCGTCGCCGACACCCTCAAGCTGGGCGACGGCGAACTCCCACTTCAGCGGCACGTTGCCTGCTGCGGGCTGCTCGTACAGGTACATGTCAAGCTGCAGGATGTTGCTGCGCTGGATTGGGGTCAGCCAGTCGGTGTACTCGACCCAGCGGCCGAGCGGGACACTGTGCTCCACCGACTGCTGCCACATCGGCTTGTCCGCAAGCTCCGCGTGGCGCTTCTGGTCGTCATAGAAGACGATGGCCAGACGGCGTTTGCGGGTGCTCTCGTCTTCGCTGGTGACGCGCACCTTCAGGCGCAGGCGGGTGTAGCGGCTCCAATCCTGCGGTGTCTTGAAGGACAGCCGCAGCTTGGGGTAGTCCTCCTCGCCGCCGTTCGGAGTGATCACGGTCGCAAGCGGGGCCTCAGGGGTCGGCGCGGCCAGATCCATCTTAGTCGTGGGGCGATCTAGGTTCGTCTCCCACTGGTTTGGCGGTGCCAGGAGGTCAACGGTCTGCGCTGAGACGAGGGCACTGCAGAGCAAGCTCACAGCCAGCAGGAGGCGGTACATTCGGCATCACCCGGATCATCTGGATTTGACAGCCACAACGGTGGCGGCTAGTCCGGCAGCGTCTCGTCTGCGAGGCGCTTGAGGAACAGCGCCACCACTTCAGCCCATGCCGCCCATGTCTTCTCGCCAAGATCCGCCCGCGCCAGCGACGGATCGCCAAAGGCCCCCGTCTCCGTCAGTTCTTGCGTCAGCCACACAAACTCCGGCACGTCCGGCCGCTGTTTGGGCTTCACCATCTTCTCCCGCCGTACCAGGTGTGGCCGGTCCGCGAGCGTCTCCGAGGTCTCCCAGCGGGCCGCATGGATGCCCGGCTGCCCCTCGGAGGGCTCGTCCTTCCAGATCTCCGGCGAGCGCTTCGCAAACTCCTGGTCACGGTGCCCGCGGAAGAGCGCGATGCGGAGTGCCTGCGTGTCCGCAAACTCCGCCACGATCTTCTCCATCCCCAGGTGCAGAGCTGGCTCATTCCCACCATGGCCGCTGACCACAGCTATCCTGCGGAACCCATGCCGCACCACGCAGCGCAGAATGTCGGCGATTGCCGCGACATACGTTTCGGGCTGGAAGCTGATCGTCCCGGTGAAGCGCATGTGGTGCAGCGCCAGCCCAAACGGCAGCGGCGGCAGCACGACGCACCGGATGCCAAACGCGTCCAGCGCCGCCTGTGCGCCGTCCATCGCCACTTTTTCCGCAATCCGGATGTCAGTGTCCAGCGGCAGCATCGGGCCATGCTGTTCCATGGATCCAAACGGCACCACCGCAATGGCCCCGGCCTTCGCCGCCTCCCCCAACTCTTCCCAGGTATGTTCGCCCCAAAGCAGACTCATGGGTTGCTCCCTACCCTACAGATCGCAGTTCATTTCGGGATTCCGGCATGCGGAGCATGCCTACCACGCGTAGAAATGGGTCTCTGCGCCTAACCATCCCTACCTTCATCCTGTCCACCCCGTCGTCATCCTGTGCATCCTGACAAGCTCCTGCCGTCAGTACCCCAACCCCGTCTTCCCTAGCGTCTCCGTGCTGACGGTCCCGTCAACCACCTTGAACAGGCTCTCATGCCGCGCCTGAACGTCCTGCTGCTCGAACGGGATGAACTGCCGCGCGTTGTACTCAAACCCCATCAGGGTATCAATCCGCGCCGCAAAGCCCGCCTCGTGCACCAGCGACAGGCCGGGGTTGGTGAGGTCCTGGAAGGTCAGCACCAGACCCTTCTCCTTCGCCTTGGCCACGTACAGCATGGCCGAAGAGTGGCCCTTGCAGGTCTTCAGGCCCACGCCCGACCAGCCAAGCTCAATCGCGAGGTCCATCCGCTCCACATCCGTCACGCCCTCATCCACCACCACGGGCTTCAGCGCCGAGACCGCGCTAAGATCATAGCGGTGCACCGTCAGGTCGCGCTCGGTCGGCTGCTCGAGGTACAGTAGCGCCTCATAGGCCATCGGCGACCGCTCCTGCAGCCGGTGGAGGTACTCCACAACCGACTCGGGGTTCGGGTTCATCTCATTGCTATCGGTGGACAGGTAGAACTTGTCGGTGATGCCCAGCCGCGCGTAGGTGGCCTTGATGACCTCCGCCACCTGGGCGGTGCGCTCGACGTCCCAGTCGTTGTCATTGCCCCGCAGCTTCACCTTGAAGCACCGGATGCCGTCGCGCTCGATCCATTCTTCCAGACTGACGGGCAGCCCGTCCTGCGGGTCCTGATCGGTTACTTCGCCCCGGGTGAGCTTGTCCACCCCGCCGACGAGGTGGAAGATCGGCAGCCGTGGCTTGAAGGAAGGGTGGAGGTAGGCGTCGGGGTACTTGCCGAAGAACTCCGGCCCGCACCACTGCGATAGGTCATAGTTCATGAAGTCCCCGCCATAGCCGTCGTAGCTGCTGAGGCAGTTGGCATTCCCAAAAGCGTCCGTCAGCGCCGCATCCACCGGCGAGGCGCACACCAGCGCCCCCAGAATCGGCATTGGCTCGGCCAGCCCCAGCTCCCGGTCCACGCTCGCAGCGATCTCCTTCAGGTGCGGCTTGGCCTCCAGGTACAGCTCCATGGGATGCCCGTAGCGGGCATTTTCGAGCATGAACTTGCAGAACTCCTCGGCCACCCGCCGCATGGCCCTATCGCGCTCCTCATGCCCCACAACCTGCGACGGGAAGCCCCAGAGATCGGACAGGAGGATGTTGCCAAGCCCCTCCCCGCGCTTGCCCGCCCGCGTCTCCACCACCACTCGGCAGACCATGTTGGTAATAGCCGAGACGATCCCGCTCCCAAACTTCAATGGGACACGAAAGGTCGCGTCATTGAAGATAGGTTCGATTTCGAGCAGTTTGATGTCAGTAAGCATGTCGCAACTCCAGTTGGCGCACCCGCGCAAAAGCAATAGGCCTCAGGTTCGCGCCCTGAGGCCTTGTTTCCTGCCCTGTGTTGTCGCCCCTGTTAGTCCAGATCCGGCAAGTTCGGCGGCGTCGCCGAGGCCGGCCACTCACTCAATCGGAGGGGCGTCTTCCCGCCCGCCAGCAGCATCAGCTTGGCTGCCTTCTGGTACGTTTGGTACACCACGTACAAGTCAGCGCCGTCAGCAGCCATGATCACTTCGCCATGCTCCGTTGTGGCAATCGGTTTGCTCTGCCCGCCCCGCAGGCTCACCCTGTAGATCGTGTTCTCCCAGGACTCGTGCGCCCAGTATGCACAGTCCTGCGCCAGGGCCAGAGCATCCGGCTGTTCGGGGAACGATGACAGCAGTTGCCGTGGGTTGCCACCCGCGACATGCCAAAGTGACAGGCCCTTCACGTACAGCACTCCGTCCAGCCCGACCGCCATCAGCTTGTCATCTGTCCCCGTGTCGAGGCTCTTCACAGTGCCTGACCGGAGATCCAGCCGCGAGATCTCCATACTGCTTCGGGCATGAAGCAGGGGCTTGACCAGGTACACGCTGCGCCCGTCACGTGAGAAGCTGGCGCGGTCAAAGTGATAGCCCTCCACTGCATAGCTGCGCTGCGAGCCATCAGGACGCAGCACCACCAGTTCCCCCATCCCCTCGGCCAGTGCCGACCCGTCAGGCGCCAGCGCGATTGGCACGGCATGCTTTCGCGGCCGGGGGAGCGCCCGGAAGGCACTGTGAGCGTCAGTCACCCCACAGAATGAGCCGTTCTCCGGGCCGTTCCAGAGGTAGCTGTCAGGCTCCTCCGAACGCCTGTCATAGCCAGTGAGCGCCTGGCCCCTGGGCCCCAGCCACAATCTCCGCCCGGGTAACGTTAAGTACCTTCGTTCGTCCCGATCGACAACTATCGCCTCCTCAGTGCCGTAGCTCAGCGAGGTGGAGCTTGTCTCGAAAGCAAACAGCCTGTGCCCCTGATGCTTGCGCAACCACTCATGGTATGGCTTCATCTGCTGGGTAGCTTCAGCCGGCGACGTCTTCCAGTAAGGCCGCATCCCAGGGGCCCTACCCCCCCGCGCCTCCTGCGTCACGCCATAGGTTGCCGGTTCACAGGTGGAGCTAAAGCCAGTCGAGTCGAGCACGAAAGCGTTCAGCGGGTCAATCACCAGCTTCCCGCCCCGGATGGGGTTGGGCGGGGTCGCTCCCAGGTATGGCCCGCGCCAGCCCTTGATCTCAACCTCGTTGCCGCTGGCATCGAGCCCCTTGGCCGGTTGCTTGCGCGCCGCGAGGTCCGCCACCGTTGCCGGGAGGCAGCCCGTGTCCGCCTGAAACAGGTCCATTGCGGTCTGTAGGGTTCCGAGCAACTCAAAGCCCGGCATACCGCCCTGCGCCACACCCACCACAAGCCCCAACGCGAGCAGCGGAGCGATCACTTTGCTACCCGGCAGGACCCTCCTCAGGATCAGGACGGTCACGGTCACGAAGCCAAGCATCACCGCCACAGGTACTCGCCAGCTATCATCTCGCCTGCGCTGCGTTGACGGGTCGAGCGGCTTGCCGCTGAGGGCCGCTGCCTGTGCCTCAGAGCCCGGCCTCAGCACCGCCATTCTCAGCAGAGCCCCGCTCGCGCGAGACGGCACCGCCCGCGCCGTGCGCCGCACCAGCACCCGGTAGTCCGCGTGGGCCGGGTCCGCGTCCGGCGCGAAGGTCAGGTCCACCATCTCCTCCGGAGCGACAAGGCCGAAGAAGCGCGAGGCTTTCGCGGTCTGCAGACCGGTCTGCCGCCCCTGCTCCCAGTCTTCGGCGCGATAGCAGAGATCGCTGTACGGAAATGGCGGATTGCCGCTGAACTCGCACATTAGCCGCGTAGGATTGCGGGTCATCTTCCGCCGCAGGTCGCCATAGGTCTCATTGCGCCGTAGCGTGACCTTCTCGGTCAGCCAGACCGCCGGAATCGTCTTGCACGTGTAGGGCTGGTCGGCGATGACGCACAGGAGCAGCGCAGTCAGCGGTGGTGCGCTCACCCGCGATACCGTCAGCGGGTAGACCAGCCCCTCGGCAGGGCACTTGAAGCGGAGTCCCAGCGGCGCTACCTCCGTGAGGACGCCCTGCGCTCGCGCCCGCTTCTCCTGCATCTTCAGCGCCACGAACACCCAGCCGCGCCGTACGTAGTCGTCAAGCACCGGCTGCGCCTCGGCTGGCAGATGGTACTGGTTCTTAGCCAGCCATTTCTGGAGTTCATCGCCCCGCGTGGCCGCCAGCACCACCGCGTGATAGTCTCCCACGTCCTTCTCCTCCAGCACCTGCACGGGCGGCGGTGGCCCTGCTGCGCCGGGGGCCGCAGGCAGGCTTCCAGAGGCAGTTGGGACGGTGTAACCGGGCCGGTTGAACCTCGTGACAACCACCGGTTCGGTGCCTTTGAAGGTCTCGGTGACGAAGGCTGGCTCGGCAGGGAACATCTCGGAGGGTTTCGAGGGGACGGGAACGACCCAGGCAAAGCGGTCGGCGGGGCCGTGGTAGGTAGTCTGCAGCAGCAGCACCTCGTCGGTGCCCTCGCGGATCATGATGCCCTTCTGGGCCGCGGAAGAGGGGCGCATGGCAGAGAAGTCCGGGCCAGGCAGGAACATTCCGTCGGCCAACGCCGGTGCGACAAGACAACTCAGCAGCAGTACAGCTACAGGCAGTCTGGTCATGACGTTCCCCCAGGTGGCGTTTGTAGCGGCTCTCGCGGTTCTATGACATTTGTGGTGGTCAGGAGGTCCCCCCTGGTCAGCATCTGCGTTCGGTTAGCTCCGGTTACCAGCGCCCCTTACCGTAAATGTGCAGCCTCACCTCGGAGCCAGCGTGGATGAAGTCGAAGGTAAAGCCCCTGTACGCAGCGGTGTACTTGCCCAGGTCGGGAAACATGGGGTCTGGATCAGGCTTCAGACGCCCCGCCCATTCCGGCCGCAGGTGTGCCTGCTCGATCAGCCTCGCCACGGTGGACGGAGCGCCATTCCCCTGCTCCGCTGGATAGCGCATGATAACGTTCACGTCGCCGACATCCATTTCCCGCGCCGCTCCAGCCTTCACGGGCAGTGTGCGCCTGGCCTCGATGCTCATCTCAACCCGCGTGCCTGTGCCGCCACCGGGCATCTGCCCCTGGCCGATAAGCCGGATAGCCCGCCGCTCCATCGCCAGCCCCGCAGCCCCCACCGGGGGCCATGTGACCTGCACGGGCGCGGCGAACAGGTCTTCGCGCAGAAGGCGTTCCACTTGCTGTTGGAGGGCCGCCCTCTCGCGCGCCACTACCGACGTTGTCTGGCTCACGCTCCATGACCAGCCTGCACAGGCCAGCAGCAGTGCGGCCACGCCCGCGTAACGCATCATCGCAACGGTGCGGGGGCCCGCCGTCCTGGCAGACTTGCCTATCAGCCCCAGAACCACCACCGCCGGCGCGATTCCGGCCATGAACATCGACGCCAGCCTCAGGATGAGCCAGGTTCTCTCGGAGGTCGTGTCTATCCCTTGCAGCAGAATGAAGGCACCGCCGTTTATGATGAGCAGTGCCGGCAGACCCGCTGCAAACGGCAGCCGTGGCGATATCAGCCCGCTCACCACAGCGGCAAGGGTGTTGGCAAAGAGAAACGGGAGTATGAGCCCCGATCCGGGAAACTCCGGCGCCCCCTGGAGCAGACTGCCCAGGAGGTAGATGGCGGCCGGCCACATCACAAGCCCGGCCAGGATGCCCAGAGCGGTGTACCAGGCAGAATCCCGCTCGTCCGCTGTTGCGTTAGCTGCGACTGTCTCGTCCGCCATTCAGTCCCCCTAGCTCAGCTCCGCCCCTCCTACCACCGCCGCCTTGTCTACCGCCTTCCCCTCCTTGATCCAGGCCTGCGCCACCGCTGCCTCGGCGTCGTGACGATCCGTGAAGGTGACCATCGCCCCGAGCAGCTTGCCATCCTTGAGCCACCAGGCACTGAAATCCGCGCTTTCAGGGTCTCCGCGGTAGATTACCTCATCCGCGCCCTTGAACTCGCCCCAAAACTCCCATGACAGGTCGTAGACATCCGACCACACGAGCGCGAGGTAGTCGTAGGGCTTCGTCTCGCCCATTAGCATGTGGGCGAGGTGCCGGCCACTGACGCGGGCATGTTCCTCGTGCTCGACATGGCGATGGGTGCCCAGATACATGTCCGGGTAGCTCACCACGTCCCCACCCGCGTATACCCCGGCTGCGCTGGTCTGCAGCGTCTCATCCACCCAGACAGCGTTGCCGTCGAGGCGCAACCCGGCTGCGTTGGCGAGGTCCAGGTCCGGGTAGACGCCAACGGCCACCAGCGCCATGTCGGCTTCGATCACAGTGCCGTCGGAGAGCTTCACGCCCTCCAGCTTGCCCTGTCCCGTGAAGCCCGCCACGCCCGCCTGGGACCGCAGAGCTACGCCGTGGTCGCGAAAGCGCCCCTCATATATCGCCGAGAGCCGCTCGGGCAGGAAGAAGTCGAGCAGACGCTCCTCGCGGTACAGTACCGTCGTCTCTATCCCCATGTCCCCCAGCCGCGAGGCGCACTCGCTGCCGATGAAGCCTCCACCGATGACCGCGAGTTTCCTCGCCTGCTTCGCCCGCTCTTTGAGCCTGTCGCAGTCTTCCAGGGTGCGCAGGTACAGCACGCCGTCGAGGTCCGTTCCGGGCAGATCAAGCCGCCGGACCTTCGAGCCTGTCGAGAGCACCAGATTGTCATAGCCGATGACGTCGCCGTCCTCGAGTGTCAGTTCTTTCTTTTGCGGATCAAGCCCGGTCACCCGCGTCTGCAGCCGCACCTCGATGCCATTCTCCTCGTAGAAGCCCTCCTTGTTCACGTACACCTTCTCAAGAGGCTTCTTATCGATCAGATAGTCCTTCGACAGCGGCGGGCGGGCGTAGGGGAGAGTGCTGTCAGCCGATATCAGGCAGACCTCGCCCTTCGGCACCCCGAGCTTGCCCATCTCCTTCAGGCAGAATCCGCCAACCATCCCGCCACCGACGATGACCTTCGCAAACCGTTCCATTCTCACACCTCGTTCCAGATGCTCACTACGATCCTCAACCTACCGTTGTACAATCCATCATTCCATCCCAAGGACAGTTTTCCCTTTTGTAAGGTTTCCGCCATGGGCGTGCCGAACTACCCGTCATGCGCGTGACGATGATCGTCAATCCACGATCTGGACGGGGCCACAGCAGCCGTGTGGCGGGCCAGGTCGCGGGTACGCTTCGTGCCGCGGGCTGGGAGGTCGAGATTGCCGTCACCACGGCTCCGGAGCACGCTGAGACCCTCGCCCGCGAGGCCGCCTCGGATACCGATCTCGTCGTCGCCTGTGGCGGCGACGGCACCCTGTCCGAGGTCCTGAATGGTCTGTTCGGGACCGATGTCCCCGCGGCGCTGCTCCCGGTGGGCACCGGCAACGATTTTGCCCGCACTCTCGGGCTGCCCCGCGATCCCGGCGAGGCGGCTTTTGCCCTGCTGCGTGGCGCTGAACGCCGTGTGGACCTGCTGCAGGTCGTGGAAACCGGTCGCGTCGCGATCAACGTCATGGGCGTCGGCTTCGATGCCACGGTGGCTGCCACAATGAACCGCCACACCCGCCGTGGCGGCCTTGGCGCCTATCTGCTCGCCGTCCTGATCGAGCTGGGGCGCTACCGGATGACCGACCTCTCGCTGCAGATAGATGGGGAGCAATGGGCAGGCCCTGCCCTCCTCATCGCCGTTGCGAACGCCCAGTCCTACGGCGCCGGCATGCGCATCGCGCCGCGCGCCTCGGTCACGGACGGCTTGCTCGATGTTGTCCTCGTGGAGCCCATGAACCGCCTTGGCTTTCTTTGCACCTTGCCGAAGGTCTTCACCGGTCGCCACGTGAACCATCCCGCCGTGCGTTACTGGCAAGCCCGCGAGGTCACGCTGAGAACCTCTGAGCCTGTCCCGGTGTTGATAGATGGGGACTTGCGCGGCGAGACCCCGGTAACCATACGAGTGTTGCCGCAGGCTGCCCGCCTGTGGCTGCCAGACCAAACTTCCCCTCCGCGTAGTGCGGGCGTCTCGCCCGCCGTCCGAGGGGCCTAGTAGGAGTAGACATGCGATTTCTCTGGATCGGACTGATGCTGATGGCTATCACCCTCCCGGCGCTTGCACAGCAGAGCCCCTGGCCCCCGCGCGAGTACCTCCTCAAGAGCCTCGTGGACGGCATTGAGCCTATTCTGAAGAGCCAGGATCCGGCCACGGGCCGCTTTGGCACCCAGCCCTGGATTTGCCTTGACCAGAACGTGCTCTTGCCGCTCGCCGCCGCGTGGGCCATCGAGGACAAGGCTAATCCCTGGTACCACAGCGACCGCGTCCTCACCGCCATCGCCAAGGGCGGCGAGGCCTTGGTGGATGATCAGGATGCCAACGGCATGTGGACCTTCCGCAAGAAGGACAACTCAACCTGGGGCCAGATTCACATGCCCTGGACCTACAGCCGCTGGATCCGCGCCTACGTGCTCGTCAAGGACGCCCTGCCGCCCGAATCCCGCGCGAAGTGGGACAAGGGCCTGCTCCTGGGCTTCACCGGCATTCGCAGATATGCCGATGGCGGCGTCCACAACATCCCCACGCACCACGCCATGGCCCTCTACATTGCCGGCGTCGCGTTCAATAACGATGACTGGAAGCAAGCCGCCCAGAAGTTCATGGCCAAGGTCGTCGAAAAGCAGGACCCGGCTGGCTTCTGGTCCGAGAACTTCGGCCCTGTGATCGGCTACAATGAGGTCTACGTGGATGCTCTCGGCGTCTACTACAGCTTCTCCAAGGACCCCGTCGTGCTTACGGCGCTCCAGCGCAGCGCCCGCTTCCACTCCGCCGTGCTCTGGCCCGACGGCTCGTCGCTGGCCTGCATAGACGAGCGCCAGGTCTACCACCCGGGGATCGAGACGGGCACCGTGGGCTTCACCTGGACCCCGGAGGGCCGAGGCTACCTCCAGCAGCAGATGGGCCTGTACATGGCCACACGCCCCACGACGGGCTCTGATTACGCTGCCAACATGCTTCTCTACGGCGGCACTGGCGAGGCCATCAAGCCCGCCGCGGCCGGCGACAAGGCTGTGGCCTACATTGGCGACCGCAATGCCGTCATCGTGCGCGATAAGCCCTGGCAATGGGCCTTCTCGGCCTATGCCTGCCCGGTGCCCAAAAATCGCTGGGTACAGGATCGTCATAACCTCGTGGACATCTACTGTGATGGCCTCGGCGTTGTCGCCGGTGGCGGCAATACCAAGCTCCAGCCCTACTGGTCCACCTTCACCGTCGGCGATCCGGAGCTACTCAAGCACACCCCCGGCGACGAGAACCCCAACTTCGCGCCTGAGATTGACCTGCTCTGGACCCCGACCTCGGCCGAGCTGTCTGGCGAGGGCTCTCAGCAGACCCTCAAGCTCAAGTATGGCGAGACCGCCTGCAGCGTCAGTTGCGAGCCCCTCAAGGACGGCGCCCTCCGCGTCACTTACGAGGCTCCCGCCGATAAGCGCGTCGAAGCCCACCTGCCACTCTACAAACGTGGCGGCAGAATCCGCACCGCTACCGGCCAGAACCTCCGTCTCACCGAAGAGTCCCTGGTCCTCACCAGCGCCCAGGTTGGCGACTGGTTCGTCTACGCCGGCCTCCGCGTCACCATGCCGGCGGGCGCGCGGTTGCTATGGCCCATGTTCCAGCATGACCCGTACAAGAAGGATGGTAGCTCGGGCCTCGGCGCCGCCAAGCTCGTTCTCGCGATGCCCTTCACCGGCGGCAAGAACCGCCAGGAAGTCACCCTCTCCCGCCCACCACAAGAGCAGTTCCCCGGCCGGGTCTTCGAAGCCCGCGATATGAAGTGCACCGTCACCGGTGACGGGTATACGAAGCGTCTCGACGACCTGGGCTCCCAACTCCTGGGCACCAGACAGCCCGGAGCGGCGCTCAGCTTCACCCTCCCGGGCCTCAAGGCCGGGAAGTACGAGCTTCTCGCTGAGTTCGTCATGGCCTCAATGTACGGGACGGCGCAGATCAGTGTGGATGGCAAAGCAGTGGGCGAAGTCTTCGACGCCTATGGGCCGGATGTGGACACTGAAGGCGACCGCATTTCCTTCGGCACGGTCGACCTGACCGCGGGGGACCATGTGGTAACGATGCAGATGACGGGCAAGAACGCCAAATCAACGGGCTACCTGCTCAGCGTGAAGCGCTGGCTTCTGCGGCCTGTGAAGTGAGAAAGAGGGAATATTCCGGCTACTTACTGCATTGACCCGTGGAGTAAGCTCAACTAACTGCTTCACGGGAGGGTTTCGTATGACGCGATATGGGATGTGGGGAGGTATTGCCTTAGTGTTGGCGGCCGCTTTCACGACCGCCGCTGCCTCGGCTGGTACGCTACTGTTCGAGCCAGCCGAACTCGCCAGCCTTGATGGCAATGCTTGGTCCGGTATCACCTTCGGCCAGACCACGGCGCAAGACTTGCAGCGCATGTTCAGGCTTGGCAAATGCAAGGAGTGGCAGCATAGTACGCGCCTGCTGCGGCCCAAGGAGGATAGTACCCGTTACCTGGCCCTGTTCTCCGGGAAGGGAAAGCTCGCAACAGTCTCAAGCATCGTCGCCGTGTACGACGGCGCAACCCTTACCTCGAGTTCTCTCTCTCAGGGGATGGGCCTTCAGCCTACGCGGCTTTGGCTCGCGAAGCGATACGAGAACTGGCACCTGGAACTGTATCAGGACAAGGGAGCGCTTGCTTTCGTTTTCGGTGATGGCGACACTGCCTCGGTCGCCTGGCTGCTCCTCACTCGGTCTGCTGCCGCCGCCCAGGCCGTCTCAGCGCTCTCCAGGGAGGCGACGGCCGTGGAGGTCATCGTCGACCCATACGCTGGCAAACCGCGAGTGGCAGAGTTCGGCAACGTCTCTGCTAACTTCAACCTGAAGAATGTCGCCATGAAAGATGGAGAAAAGGAGCGTCTGGAGAACTCTCTTCGACAGGCGACGGCAGGCGGGGCCATGCGCTACCGAGCCGGGGCTCCCGGTTCTCTGACCGCAAACGTCAGCATTGCCTGGGACCGTGGCCGTGGTGGTAGCGTCTCCGTTACCTGCACCCTCGCCGGGGAATGCTGCGCTGGGTCCGTGAGAGCCGAAGGCTCGTCGTTCCAGATCCTGCCCAAGAACGACATGGCGATATGTGAAAATGCCTCCTTGTGGTACAGCATTGCCATTGCCGAGGCGATGAGCAAGCTCAGTGACAGTGTCAAAACTCAAGTGCCGCAGGCCCCACCCTCGGCAGCCGAGATGCGTGCACCCCAATGGAACCGTGTGGTCGAGGACGCGCGACACGCGGTCATCCAGCTTCCTGCTCCGCAACCCAACCAGTAGTATCTGAACCCAAAGCGGCGGGCACTTAATAGTGCCCGCCGCTGTTTCTGTGCCTGTTGGCTCGCCTATGCTACCGCCAGGACCTCCCTCAACCTCCGCTCAAACCCTTCCGCTTCCAGCACCTCCGCATGCTGTTTGGCCGCATATCGTAGCTCGCGGCCCCGCTGCGTAAGCCAGTCTATCGCTACTGACAGCCCCGGAGAAGTGCCTTCAGTCTGCTCCCACGCCTGCAGAAGCTCCCCCTCCACTTCCACATCGTGGACCTCACCCATCAACTCCTGCAACTCGCCGAGATGATCATAGACGATCTCCGTCTCGCCAGGCAGTATCCCCACGAACAGCTCCAGCGCGTACTTGAGCTTCTTTACCCGTATCCGCTGCCGGTGGAAAGCCGCCCCATCCACAGGGAAATGCACGATCTCCATGTTGTCCAGCACCGGATTCAGCCGCTCGTTGATTGCGCTTGTAGCAAACTCCAGCAAGGTCATGCCGCCCGCCGGTGCCCGCGTGAGGGCCCCCATAGCCGCCTCGTAAGTCTTGACCATGCCGCGCCTGTGCAACTCGTCAAGCGCCGTCAGGAACTCACGGTGCCGCCGCGCGCGCTCCCGCTTGAGGTGAGCCACCAGCTTGGCAAGCGGCGTGGCTCGTGGATCGCGCCGCATGATGCGTTCGAACTGCTGGATCAGTACGTCGCGGTCGCGCACCAGCCCCAGCGCGTCATTGAGCTGTTCCGCAAAAGGCAACAGCGCGTCGCGGTGGCGGTCGGGCAGCACGAGCCGGAACACTCGCAAGGCCTCGCGCAGGCGCTTGCTCCCCACGCGCATGTCGTGGACGCCGTCAACGTCACCCGCGCGCGCCTCGGCCTCGTACGAGAGCGTCTCGGGCAGCTTGACCGCCAGGATTGCCGCTGCCGCCTGCGGCAGGGGCATCTCAGGCGTGAGTTGGTCCACGCACCACGGCTTGGGCATCGTTACTCTCCAATGATCTGGTAGCTGCCGCCGCCCTTGCCGCCAAACTTGACCTGTCGGCTCGTGACCTCTGCCGCCTCCAGCGCGCCCGTGCACGTCACAACCGGCGGCGTCTTGAACGCCGGCGTCAGCGCCACCACCTCGCCCGGCATTGCCGTTCCCGTCAGTACCCGCTGCTGGTCCATATTGGAGCGCGTGTCGTAGGTGTACACTCCCAGCACGCCCACCGGCCCGTCCACTGCCTCGAGCCGCACGGTGTGCGCGCCGTAGCCCAGCTCCCTGATACCCTTGCGGTTCTCCAGGAACTGCTCCTTGCCGGCCTGGTCCTTGAACGCCACATTGGCGGGCACGCTCAGCCGCTCCTGGCCGTCCACCGTGATCTTCAGCGTCCCCGGATTCGCCGCGTCAACATACGCCACTGCCAGATCAGTGCCGACTGCCTGAATGGTCACAGCCTCCCCCGGCTGGAGCATCACTTGCTTGTCCCCAAACGGTGCTCCCCATGCGCTCTGGAAGGGCTCTACCTTCTTGGCGCCGAGCTGCCAGCGCGGGTTGTCCATGGCCAGGAACTGCCGGTTCGGGGCGATCTTGCAGTCGGCTGCCGTCAGCTTCGGCTCCGCCCCGCAAATCTCGAGGATATGCCGGTCACCCAGCGACAGCTTCCCATACGCAAAGAGCGAGTTGCGGATGTCACGATTGGCCCCCGTTCGGCAGTCACGCTTCTTCTCGCCATCAATGAAGGCCACCGTCTTGGCATCCGCCGTGCTGCCCCAACAGTTCACCGTCGTATCGTCCAGCACCATCATGTTCCCCACGATCCGCGGGTTCGGCGCCGTGTAGGTGACGATTTCGCCCTCCCAGCCATAGCTGGTCGGGTACAGCCGCCGCGGCAGCGTCTTCTGCGCGATCCCAGGTGCGATGGGGTCCGCAACCTCAAACGCCTCTTCCAGTGACTTGAACCAGACATAGTGCCCGGCCGCCTGTGGGTGCCCGTCAGACGGGCAGAGAGCATAGCGGTTCGCGTAGTTCATGAGCTGGTCAATGCGGTTGCCCATGTCCATGAAGGGGATCTGGTAGTTCAGTGCCAGCTCCATCAAATGCCCGGTGTTCGGCGTATACCCTCGCATATTCTGCCACTGGCAGAAGATGAACTCGGTCTCGGGGTAGTTCCGCTGGAACCAGCGGATCGTCGCCTCAAAGATCGCGCCTTCATCCGGCTGGTCGGTCTTCTCATTGGCGCCACTGCCAAACAGCACAAGGTCCGGTGCAGGGCCCTGGGGCCGCGTGAACAGCGCCGGGTACATCTCCTGCCAGGTCTTGCCCGCTGGCTGCCCGTTGACCTCAGGGCTCGGCGGCAGGCTAAGCGTCGCATACGCCTCTAGCCCGGAGGTAGCCTCAGATATGCACGATCCGTCGCAGGCCATGTAGTTGAGCAGCAACTTGTCTGGTGTGTAGTTGAACTTCCGAAGAAGCTCCGTTCGCAGCCGCCCGCCCCACGCGAAGTAATGCCGCCACTGTCCCACCGTCGCCGTCAGGTCGGGCCGCCCCACGACGTCCCCATTGAAGAGGTCGCCAGCGATTGGCTGCTTGAACTTCGGTGACGCCGGGTCCTCGTCGTACGCATAGAGTGGCGGGTTGGCGCTGCCGCGGTCAATGCTCGATCCCATCAGGATGATGTGCAGCGGCTCGCCGCGCCACAGCTTGCGCATCGTGCGCGGGATCATCCGGTATGCCGTCGGAGGCTGGCGCATCTCCTGGAGCCCTGGTGGCGGCGCCGTGGCGCCCTTGGCCAGCGACGGTGCGTAGATCGTGACCTCGGTGTCCTTGGAGACGTTCGTGAACTCGACCATCAACGCAATCGAGTTGGTCTGGTCATCCCCGGACTCATTCTTATGTATGAAGCTGCCCGGTATCGCGCAGTTCTCAACCTTGATCTGGAAATCGCCATTGGCCGTTCCCGACTTCGCCTGATAGGACGCCGCCTTCACGAGCTCCCCGCGCGAGTGCTTCGGAAACTCGCGCTGGTCGGCCTGGCCAAAGTCGCTCGGCTTCCACTTCCCGGTCTGGCTGTCAATCTTCAGCACATGCACGGCCGCCTGCAGGCTCTCTGGAGCCTTCTGCTGCCCATAGACCGACAGGCTCACCACGTCTCCGTGCCGCAGGCCGACCTCCGGCAGGAAGATAACCTGGTTCATCCGCTTGCCCGGCTTGAGGGATACTACATTACGAGCAAACGTCTGCAGCTTGAGCCCCTCGGCATGCGGCGCCGAGATCACCGTCAAGTCGCTATAGGCGTCTGCGTCCCAACAGGCCACATATCCGGCCTTCCACGACGTCGCGGTCGCGGTGCGGCTGTTGTCGAAACAGTGAAAATCGAAATTCGGGTTCACCAGCAAATTCATGGGCGTCTGAGCCTCCAACGCGGCAACGCTAAAAACCAACAGCACGATCAAAGCAAGCTTGGTAGCCATTCCTGGAACCTCAAAGAAGAATTGTCGCCAGACTCTTCGCCGCCCCAGCATCCAAAGCCTCTCCCGCCAGACACGCACACTATCCCGCGTGGTAGGCACACTCCGTGTGCCGGAACTTGGTAGCGTGCCCAGAGGGTGTTCCGGCACACGGAGTGTGCCTACCACGCGACAAGGGACACTTCACGAATGCTCTACGACTTGTCCATCACCGGCAGCAGGATACACGATTCCCTCCCCCTGCAGTGCCATACCACATTCTCAGCCACCCGCATCCGCCTGTCCACACCTAGGGTGCCTCCGGTGTTCGGGTTCACATCAAAGCGCGGGTAGTTGCTGCTCGACACATCCACCCTGATTCGGTGGCCCTTGACGAACCGGTTCGCGGTCGGGTACAGCTCAAAGCTGATCCCATAGACCCTACCCGGCTCCGCCAGCGCCTCTTGCTCGAAGCCGTCGCGGAACCGCAGCCGCAGGATGCTGTCGGCGATGTTCAGTGCGCACCCGTCCGGATAGTTCGGCCCCGGCGGGTACACATCAATGAGCTTGGCTGTGAAGTCCGTATCCAGCCCGTCTGTCTGCACATAGAGCTTCACCACCAGCGGCCCGGCGATCACGACGTCCTCTTCCAGCGCTGGCGTCTGGAAACAAAGCACATCCTGGCGGGCTGATAGGGGCAGCGTCCCTTTGGTGAAGGGGAACCGTGGGTCGTTGCGCTGATCAAACCCGCCCGGCTGGATCGGCAAAGCCGACAGATTGCCGCCGATGGTCGGCACCGGGTCGCTGGGGTCAAACAGATAGGTCGTCTTGTCATCCTCAGCCGTCGGCGGCTTGGTGGACAGCTCGCCGTTGCCATGCAGGTAGTAAGCCGTCTCCGTAGCTCCCGGTGGCGGCCAGCTTGCCGCCGTCCGCCATTCCCCTCCGTGCTCAATCGTCTTCCCGATGGCCTGCATGCCCTCGCCGCCGCCCATGACGAAGTACCGCACCGGCGGCGTCTCGTCGATGCCGGTCGGCAGGTCTTTCAGGAAGCGGTCAAACCACTGCAGCCTCAGGGTCTCATGGTGCGGAATGGCCCCCTGCGGCCCAAAGGCCAGGTCTCCCGCCGATGGCACGCCGATGCCGCCATGGTGCCACGGCCCCATCATCAGGCGTACCGGCGACTTTTGCCGCTTGCTCATCGCCATGTAGTTCGTAACCGTCGCTCGGGTGTAGGTGTCATACCAGCCGCCCAGGTACAGCGTCGGCACGTCCGCATGTTGGTCATACCATGGCTGGGGCCCATAGCCGGGCTGCTGCCAGTACTCGTCGTAGACTACCTTGGTGAGCAGGTCCAGACACCAGCGTTCATACGACGGCACGAGCCTCAGGGGCGTCTCGCCCTCACGGATTGGCTGCGCCCGCACCCAGTCCCAGGTGTTGGCTGCCGCCTCATCCGCCGCGGCCTTGATGTTGCAGTCCGCCTGGGCCTCCCGGCTCGTGGTCAGCATGCCGAAGGCGTATACAAAGAAACGCTGTTCCAGCGCGCCGTTATGCCGCATGGAGTGATGATAGTAGCTCGACGGCCCGTAGGTCGGGATCATGGCAGCCAGATGCGGCGGGTTCAGCGAGGCCAGCGCCGTCTGTACCGCCGCCTCGTAGGACTGGCCACAAGTCCCTATCCGCCCATTGCACCACGGCTGGGCGGCCAGCCACTCAACGGTGTCATACCCATCCGGGCCCTCATGGGCAAAGGCGTAGAATTCGCCTTCTGACGCCCAGCGCCCCCGGACGTCCTGCGCGGCGAACACGTATCCGCGCTGGGCATAGAAGGCCCCCGTCGCGGCATGGTTGCGCTTGTCATAGGGCGTCCGCAGCAGCACTACCGGAAACTCTCCCGCGAGCGCCTTCCCATCACGCGCGGGCCGGTACAGGTCAACGGCCAACCTGACCCCATCACGCAAGGGCATCATGACATTGCTCTCGGCAATCGACTCAAACTCCGGCGCTGAACAGACGATCTCTGACATGGCCTCTCCCTCTCTTGCCACGAATCCCACTCCTCCCTCGCCGCATCCTCCCCATCCCGCCGTCATCCTGCCCATCCTGACAAGCACTTACACCAGATCCACATCCAGGGCAATCATCCCTCGCGGCGGTACTCGCACATCCAGGTACTGTCCCTGTGGGTAGATGGGCTTGCCCGGGAAATGCCCCGCGATCCTCACCCCCGCCACCTCTCGCCGCATGTCCACCTTGTCGAGCACATAGAAATGCGCCTCATTCCCCACCATCAGGCGCACTGTCTTCTCCCCCGTCTCCAGCGCCAGCACTCGCAGGTCTTCCCGCTTGCTCATCACTACCGGCGCCTGGGTCAGCTCCGTCAGCACGTCCACACACGCCTGCAGGAAGTCATCACTCACCGGCCGGAGGTACAGTTCGTAGAGGTAATTCCCCGGCTCAGGCATGTCCTCCGGGAGGCTCTCTTCGTCCACCGCGTCAATCACCGGCAGCTTCATCTCTCCGCCACCTAGCACCCCGCAAGCCAACTGCTCCGCCCCCTCACCCTCCGCAAAGGTCTCGACGCCGTTCGGCATCGCCCCCTGCCGCCCGATCATCACCACCGGCCCCCGGTCATACGCCATGACCGCCGCCAACTCCTCCTGCGCCAGAAGCTCTGGCCGCGGCACCAGCAGGCACCCGCTCACCTCCCCGAGATCCCGCACATTCGCCACCACCTGCAGCGGCGCCCCGCGCTTCTGCAATTGCCCCGCGATTTTGTGCGGCGTCAGGTTTCGGTGCTCCATGTAATCCTCAAATCCTGCCTCCAACGCCGCCTCCGACCAAACCACGGTCGCCCCCAGCGGCCGCGTGGGCTGCGCCTCGTACGCCACCTGCCAGTTCTCCCGCAGCCACTTCCACTGCTCCCTCGTGATGCCGTCTGCCAGACACACCAGCGGTCCTGCCGATGCATGCTGCAGTGTGGGCCGGCTGAAGCTCGGCCCCTCCGGCGGCGCCACCACATACATGTGCCCCAGAGTGTATATCTCACGCTCACTGACCGCTGGCGCGTGGTTGAGTACGTCCCAGTTCTCGGTGGTATCGCCCGTCCCGTTGAGACAAAGCACTGGCGTCTCCGGCAAACAAGCCTTCATGAAGGCCGGCGCGAAGTTCAGATCGTGCCTCTGATCGATCCGTATCCCGCTCTCCGCCCCAATGGAGCCGCCCGCCCCCACGGTCTCGGCCACAAACCCGTCTACCCCTGCCTTCACCAGCCTCCGGTAGTCCACCCCGTACCGGTATAGCGCCCCAAACGGCTCCTGCGTCCAGGCATTGTTGAGCACTACCTCCCGCCCCATGTCATGCAGCGCCCGGCATATCCTCCCCCAGAACTCCCCAAATCGCCGCGCGTAGAACTCGCACCACTCATGCCGCAGGTTTCTCCAGATATGGTCTGCGCGCTCCTCCCTCGCAGCGGGCGAGACGCCCGCACTACGCGCCGCAAATGGCAACTCCACTCCCATCATCGCCACGAACTGCTCCACCATGTCATCCGAGTAGTCGGCCACCCAGATCGGCTGTCGAGGGCTGCTGAACCCGTCCCCGCCGTGATAGCCGTCGAATCCGTAGTCCAGCATCACCGCCGCCACTCGCTCGGCGTAGAAATCCTCGTAGTAGCTCCCATCTGCAAAGCGCTTCAGGGGGTTCAGGCAATGCGAAGCCGCACCGTCGGCCCGCTCTTCGCAAAGCTCCGGATGCTCGCTGCTCCACGGGCTGCGGTAGAGCTCCCCGTCCACGAGGCTAACAAACGTATTGAAGACACAGAAGAAGACCTTGATGCCGCGCCGCTGCAACCCTTCAACGAGCCCCTTAAGCTGCCAGTTGGTCCACTGCTGCCGCTGTCGGTCAAGGTTGTAGGGCCGCCCGGCATACGAGCAGTAGTCAGGCGGGAAAGCCACCTCTTGTTCAAGCCCGTCATGCGTATGCACGAAATCGGGGCTGTATACGAACAGTGACAGCCCCTCCGGCACAAACCCAGAGTTGTCCAGGAACGCCGCGACGCCATAGTCCGCGGCTTCACTATCAAAACCGATCAGCTCGATCCACATCCAGCGCTCGCAGTTGGGCTTGATCTCGCTCATGGCTGGCCTCGATGTCTCACAAAGATAAGCCCGGCATCGCTGCCGGGCACATGACTCCGCAGTGGGACGGGCTATACTACGACAACGTGACCTTCAACTCCTGCCCCGCAGAAATAATGATCGGCTGTACCATGGCCTCCCCGGGCGGCCACCTGTGCTCTGACGCAAAAAAGCAGGCGGCACCTGATGGTCATGTGCCGCCTGCTTGAGGATCAGACCTTGCTGCTGTTCCCACCGTTATTCCGGCTTACTTCCTCCGGGTCTCCATCGTCATCTGCGCGTTCTCGATGCTGGCCGGAATGTGCATCTCCTGGCCGGCCATGGCCGCCGGTACGGTCAGCATCATCTGCATGTTCTGACAGAGGTTCATCTCGCTGACCGCCACCACGCCAGCCTCAATGTCGAAGTGGTTCACAAACGCCAACGCCACGTCCAGGCTCGTGATGTTCACATTCACCGGCATGCCCATCGCTGCGCCGCCGGGCATCTGGCCCTGCGCAGTGAGGCGCGCCTGGCCCTCAATCTTGGCCATCCGGCGGCCCTCGACGACCTCGAACCCCGCCAGCTTCATCGTGCTCGCCCCGGTCATGGTCGCCTCGCCCAGCTTAGCCTCGTCCTTGAGCTCCCACGTGTCTCCGACCTTCACCGCCTGCTCTGGTAGCGCCGAGGTCAGCGCGCCGAGCTTACCGAAGTCAACGCCACCCAGACCGGACGGGTTGAACATCGCGGCCATGGCTTTGGCCGTCTCGGGGTCCGGTGTGGTTTTGCCCAGTGGGTCCATCGTCATCTTCATCGTCTGCGACAGCATCTGCTGCATCTTCTTCATGTTCTCATCCAGCGGCTGCACCTGCCCGTTGACCGTCGTGCAGACCGCTCCGTCCTTCCAGGAGACAACCACCTCGGTCGGCTGCCCCATCACCTGCATCGTGGTCCGGATGGTCATGCAGGGCATCGTCTGCTCGAAATGCCCGCCCTGCGCATCCACGCTCGCGGTCTTTTGCATCATGTCCATTGTCATGTCCATGATGATGTCAAAGGCCATGTTCGCCCCGCCCGCTTCAGGGCCGGGGGTGATCGACATCGGCATCGTCCCCGTCCCCTTCATCGCAAGCTCAGCCGTCTGTCCCGGCACGAACTTGTAGCGCAGAGTCACTGCCTCATCCTGCGCCCAAACCCCCGTCGCCGTCAGCGCCAACAGCAATACCACCAGCGTGGACAGTCTGCCAGAATGCCTCATAAGATCCTCCCTATGCGGATCGTGGATACCTTCACCCAGCGGGCAACAACCGATCTCGGCGGCCGTTGCCGTTCGCCGTCTCTGGAACCTGGGCCCTGTAGCCTGAGCCCCGACAAGATGAAGATGATCCTTAGACACTATACGAACATAAATGGTTGCGTCCAAGCCTTGCGACCTGCCGGATCAACTACCTCCACCCGCACCATCTCCCAGGCCTCCGGAACCGTGAACTGCACCTCAGTGAAGGGACCAACCTGTCCGTTCCGATGCGTAGTCATGCCCACTCCGGGCCTCGGGTTAACGAGCCGCACCTCCTGGGCCGGTGAGCACTTGATCCGGAGACTCCGCCCTGCGATCTCTACCGCCTCTATAGACGGTCCATTGCTCGCATAGAATCGGCCTTTTTTCACAGCCGCCAGAATTGCGTCCTCCGTGCACTGCTCCGCCTTCACCATGACCCACCCGCCGAGAGCGTCCGGATAGTGCCAGTGCGCGTCATCCACGGCCAGTCCCAACGGCTGCTGCCCGCGCGCCCATAGCTCATCCCATTGCACCGACGATTCCCCCCGTCCGATCCCCCGGTGACAAGTGGGGTTGTAGACCTCGATGCCAAGGTGTCCCCGCAGCGGCAGCAGGTCCGTATAGGTGAGTGAACTCCAGCTCGGATGCGCAACCCAGCACACTTCGCCGACGCTCAAGGCGGCGTCAATGATCTCCTGAACCGGCATATCGGTGGTGCACGGCACCGCCGCTGACAGGCCCAGGGCCACAACATGGTAATGCTGCCCCAGTTCCGCCCGCCCGCCGTTGATCTCGCTGCCGGGGATCAGCAACATCCCGTGACCATCCAGCCCTGACGGATCGGTGAGCTTGTTGTGGTCGGTAATAGCCAGGAAGTCATAGCCGTGCTCCGCATAGATGTCCGCAATCTGCTGCGGGCTAGGCTCCCCATCCGATTCATTGCTATGGGTGTGCAAATTGCCCTTGAACCACTGACCGGCCGCGGCGAATGCGTTTTCCATGCTTCATCCCTCTCACGAGAGTAGTCTTCTGTCTCCCTATTCCCACCCGATCCTGGAGCACCTCTGCTCCGATTCATATCGCCTCCAGGTCCTTATACTCAAACACCCCCGACATCGCCCGGCTGGTGGTCGAAAACCCCGCCTCCTCCGCTGCTGCTATGGGGTTCAGCCCCGCGCAGATCACGAACCCCATGCGATCCACGCCCACGTCCATCTCGAGCAGCGGACGGCTCTCCGCTCCAATCGCGATCACTCCCTTGAGCCGCCATGCCGCCACAGCGTCTACGAGGCGCATTACGTGGTCCCGCGCGAGCGCCGGGCACACCCGGAAGCCGGCCCCGACCTTCCCCCGCCCTGTGCTGATCGCCTGCCCGACCGAACTCGCCTTACCCTTGATGAAAACCTCCACCGGGTCAATCGAGGTCCCCCCATACCGGATGATGTCAGTAAACCGCACGGGCTCGTAGCCAGCGATTTCCAGGAGGCCCCCAAACTCCGACTGCACCGGGATGCCATGGCTGAGCAAGATTCCGTTCAGAGTCACTGCTGACACCGTCCCCAGCCCGATCATCCCCCGCGGGATCACCTGATCCATGATCTTCTGCCCCGGGTTGAACACCGCCACGAGATCGCTCGTGGCATAGCGGGACAGAAAGGCCGGCCGCATCACCTTCATGGCCTGGTCAAACTCCGTCTGGCGAAACAGCGACAGGTTAATGACAATCTTCCCGGCTCCCTGCTCGAGGCTGAACTGCGTCAAGTAGGCCAGGGTCTCGATGCGCGCGAAAGTCAGGGCCACCTGGTCCGCCACGCGCGCGTTCGCGAGCTCGGCCTTCCCCGCCTCGGTAAGCTGCCGCCCCGCTCGTCCCAGGTTCTCCGTCATCCCCAGTGCATCGAGCGCCTGAAGATGGTATCTGATCGCCCTTTCGGTCAGTTCAATGCCATGCGTTTGCAGCGCTCGGGCGATGGTGCTGCCCCCCAGGGGGCCGCCGTGTTCGCCAAGCACACGAAGTATTGCGAATTCCTTCCGCCCAATTTCCGGCAAGATAGGCCTCCTAAGTGGCTTTTCCACAACCATTTTTGCCGTATAACCGGAATAAGACCAGGAAGCGGCGGCTACCGCAAGCCCGTAACCACGCCACTAATTGCCGCTAAGCTGCTCTTGAAACCGATCTGCAACCCGATTATAGTACGGAACCACGCTTCCGGCAATGAGTTTCCTTGCGAGGAAGCAGAAACCAGATCCGCATCGCTCGCTACCTGGGCATCGCAACGCGATCGCCCTTCAGCCAAAACAGGATCACGATCATGCACCGACTGCCAGACTTCAAAATCCCCGCCGCCTGTGGCACTTGCGGGATCCTCGACCGCACCGGCGCCCGCTTTTCCGGCGCGGAAGTAGTACGCGGCATGGCCAACATGCACGAGCGTGGCAACGGCCTTGGCGCTGGCTACGTCGCCTACGGCATCTACCCGGACCATGCCGAGGACTACTGCCTGCATATGATGCTCTCGGACGAGGCCTCGCTCGGCCGCGCCCGGGACTACCTGCAGACGGTCACCACCATCAACCACGATGAGCCCATCCCGACCACGCCGACGCCGACCATCGAGGACGAGCCGGTCCTGTGGCGCTTCTTCGTCCAGCCCCGTGAAGACAAGATCACGGTGGGGACCGAAGAGGACCACATGGTCGCGGCCATCATGACCATCAATCGCGACGTCGAGGGCGCCTATGTGGCCTCCAGCGGCAAGAACATGGGCATCTTCAAGGGCGTCGGCTACCCCGAGCCTATCGCCGAGTATTACCGCATCCCCGAGTACCAGGCATATCTCTGGATCTCCCACACCCGCTTCCCGACCAATACCGGCGGCTGGTGGGGAGGAGCCCATCCCTTCGGTCTGCTGGAGTGGTCAATCGTCCACAACGGCGAGCTCTCCTCCTATGGCGTCAACAAGCGCTATGTGAAGTCCTTCGGCTACGAGTGCACGCTCTTCACCGACTCCGAAGTCATCAGCTACATGCTGGACCTGCTTTGCCGCAAGCACGGCCTGAGCATCGAGCAAGCGGCCATGGCCATGGCCCCGCCGGAGTGGGAGCAGATTGACGTCGAGCCCGATCCGAAGCGTCAGGCGATGCTCCGCGCCATGCGCGAGACCTACACCGGCGCCCTGCTCAACGGGCCGTTCGCCGTCATCGCCGGCCATACCAGCGGCATGGTCGGTCTCAGCGACCGCCTCAAGCTCCGCCCGCTGGCGGCAGCCACGAAGGGCAAGAAAGCCTACCTGGCCAGCGAAGAAGCCGCCATCTGGGCGGCCATCGGCGGCCAGCCCGAGGAATCCTGGGCCATAGACGCTGGCAAGCCCGTCCGCTTTGACCTGGACTAACTAGCACACCTTCCCATGTACGCCCGACATTCCTGTCGGGGCTCGGGTCCCACCGATCACCTTGGAGGCACACACAGTGGCCCTCTCTCTCATAGCCGGAGAATTCATCGTAAAACGCGACGCCGACCTCTGCATCGAGTGCGGCGTGTGCACGCGCCAGTGCTCCTACGACGCGCAGAAGATCGACCCCGACGATGGCCAGATCAGCACCGACTGCAGCAAGTGCGTCGGCTGCCTGCGCTGCGCCACTCTCTGTCCCACCGGCGCCCTGAGCATCACCCAGCGCGAACTCGTTGGCCGTGCGCATCCCAACTGGACCTTCGAGGCCCAGCGCGCCCTGCGCCGCCAGGCCGAGAGCGGCGGCATGCTGCTCACAGGCATGGGCTCTGACAAGTCCCATCGCAGCTTCTGGGACAACCTGCTGCTCAACGCCTCCCAGGTCACGAACCCGTCCATCGACCCGCTCCGCGAGCCGATGGAGCTTCGGACCCACCTCGGTGCCAAGCCCGACGAGATCGAGTTCGACGCTGACGGCAACCTCGCCACCGAGATGCCGCCACAGCTCGACCTCGCGCTGCCCATCATGTTTTCGGCCATGTCCTATGGCTCGATCAGCTACAACACCTGCATCTCGTTGGCCCGCGCGGCTAAGGCCTCCGGCACCTACTTCAACACCGGTGAGGGCGGCTTGCACCGCGACCTCTACCCCTACGCGGACCGTGCCATCGTCCAGGTCGCCTCGGGTCGCTTCGGCGTCACCCCCGAATACCTCCAGGCCGGGGCTGCTGTTGAGATCAAGATTGGTCAGGGCGCCAAGCCCGGCATCGGCGGCCATCTTCCCGGCGAGAAGGTCACCGAAGAGATCTCGGCCACCCGCATGATCCCTGTGGGCACCGACGCCATCTCTCCCGCACCGCACCATGACATCTACTCCATTGAGGACCTCAAGCAGTTGATCTTTGCCCTCAAGGAAGCCACCAATTACGAAAAGCCCATCTCGGTGAAGATCGCCGCGGTGAACAACGTTGTCCCGATCGCGTCGGGCGCCGTCCGCGCGGGCGCCGACATCGTCGCCATTGACGGTCTCATGGGCGGCTCCGGCGCCACCCCCACCGTCATCCGCGACAACGTGGGGATTCCCATCGAGTTCGCCATCGCCGCCGTTGACAGCCGCCTGCGCGCCGAGGGCATCCGCAACCGCGCCTCGCTGGTAGCCGCCGGTGGCTTCCGCAACAGCGCCGACATCATCAAGGCCATCGCTCTGGGCGCCGACGCCGTCTACATCGGCACTTCGGCCCTCATCGCCCTCGGCTGCCACATGTGCCAGAAGTGCTACACGGGCAAGTGCACTTGGGGCATCGCCACCCAGGATCCATACCTGACCAAGCGCCTCAACCCCGAAATCGGCACCCGCCGCCTGAGGAACCTGCTTCGGGCCTGGGAGCTTGAGATGAAGGAAATGCTGGGCGGCATGGGCATGAACAGCATCGACAGCCTCCGCGGCAATCGCGAGATGCTCCGCGCCGTGGGCCTGGCCAAAGAGGAAATGGACATCCTGGAAGTAGAACCCGCCGGCCGCTAGCCGCGCCCTCATTGCCTTTGCCGTAGGTGCGCGGGCGTCCCGCCCGCAGCCGTTATCACCGACCGACCGTCGCCATCGCGACAAACAACAAGACTATCCTGTCTCATCCGCCGCTAATCCTGTCCATCCTGTATGCCTTGTCTCTCTCTCGCCGTCTCCACGAGGACTAAAATGAAACGCATCTACGCCAAAGAAGAAGTCTGCATCGGCTGCCGCCTCTGCGAAATCCACTGTATCTTCGAGCACAGCGGCCACCAGACCCTCGTCAAGGCCTTCTCCAACCGTGAGAACCTCCCCGAGGCCGCTGTCCGCGTCGAGGAAGATGGGGCGATCTCCTTCGCCCTGCAGTGTCGTCACTGTGAGGACGCCCCCTGCCTCGCGGCCTGCATCGGCGGCGCCATGACCCGCGACCCGCAAACGGGCGCGGTCAAGCATGACGAGGAGAAGTGCGTCGGCTGCTGGAGCTGCATTATGGTCTGCCCCTTCGGCGCCATCCGCACCAACAGCGAGACAGGCAAGGTAGGCAGCAAGTGCGACCTCTGCGCAGGCAAGGACACGCCCGCCTGCGTAGCCCACTGCCCCAACGAGGCTCTGGTCTACGAATAGCCGCCGTTTCTGAAGACCCGATTCCCAATTCCCGATTTCCGCCTTTGAGGCCCAAAATGCCCGAAAAACGCTACGATTACCTAATCCTCGGCAACTCCACCGCCGCTATCGCCGCCGTCGAGGCCATCCGCTCGGTTGACCCCACGGGCAGCCTCGCCCTCGTCTCAGACCAGCCCAACCACGTCTACAGCGCCCCGCTGATCACGTACGTGTTGGCCGGTAAGATCCCCGAGGAGAAGCTCTACCTGCGCCCGCGTGACTTCTACCAGGGGCTCAACGTCGACACGTACTTCGGCGTCGCGGCCACGCAGGTCAAGCGCGAGGCGCATGAGGTAGTCCTTCAGAGCGGCGCCACGCTCGGCTACGGGAAGCTCCTGCTCGCCACCGGCGGCACCCCCATCGCCCCGCCGCTGCCCGGCGCAGACCTGCAGGGCGTGTTCACCTTCACCCGCCACGACGACATGTGCCGGGTGCGGGAGTTCATTCAGCAGAAGAAGGTCACTCAGGCCGTCATCATCGGCGGTGGCATGATCGGCATCAAGGTAGCCGAAGCCTTCGCCGCCCTGAAGCTTGAAACTACCATCGTGGAGCTAATGGACCGCGTGCTGGCCCAGGCGCTGGACGAAACCGGCAGCGCCATGGCGAAGCGCGCGCTCGAACAGCACGGCGTCCGCGTCATCACCGGCTCCGGCGTCACCGCCATCGGGGGCACAGACGGCGTCGTCCAGAGCGTCACGCTCGACAGCGGCTCCCGCCTGCCGGCCCAGCTTGTCATCATGGCTGTCGGCGTCCGCCCCAACGTCGCCCTGGCTCACGAAGCCGGCCTCACGGTCAACCGCGGCGTGGTGGTCAACGACAACATGCAGACCAATGATCCCGATATCTTCGCCGCCGGCGACGTCGCGGAAGCTTTCGATCCCCTCCTCGGCGAGTGCCGCCCGATAGCCATCTGGCCCGGCGCCCACATGCAGGGCGAGACGGCGGGCCTGAACATGGCTGGCCAACCAGAAGAGTATGGCGGCAACATCCCGATGAACTCCATCCAGGTGTGCGGCCTGCCGACGATCTCAGTCGGCCTGATCTCCCCGCCCGAGGGTGCCGAGACGCTCGAATACCGCTCCCCCGACGGCAAAAGCTACCGCCGCATGTTCATCGTGGATAACCGCATAGTCGGCGCCGTGTTCGTAGGCGACATAGACCGCGCGGGAATCATCACCGGCCTCATCCGCCAGGCCATAGACGTCAGCAGCTTCAAAGCCAAGCTAATGCAGCGCGACCTCGGCCTCCTGTCACTGCCGAAACACTACCGCAAGCACATAGTAAGCGGCCCCGGCATCGAGGTCTAGGGCCCGCGACCCGGCCGCCGGTAGGAGCGCTCCCCCGAGCGCGACCATCACCGACCAACGTTTCGTCGCCGCCGCTTCCTTGCGAATGCCATCTCTCGCCTTTATCCGACTGTTTTCCGTTTTCTGTTTTCTGTTTTCGCCTTTCCCCACTCCCTTACCAGGTCCACAACCATGAAAATCGATGCCCAGAACCTCCACTACCGCCAACTCAACGAGCAGATCAAGGCCGCCGTCGCCGCTGGCGAGACCGAATTCGACCTCATCAATGTCTGCGGGCACCGCTACCTCGGCTCGGGCATCCACACCGAGATCAACGTCCGCATCGACGGCATCCCGGGTAACGATCTCGGTTCCTTCATGAGCGGCCCCCGCCTCTACTGCTCCGGCAATGCCCAGGACGGCATCGCCAACACCATGGACGACGGTCTCGTGGTGGTTCCCGGTCATGCAGGCGACGTCATGGGCTATTCCATGCGCGGCGGGCATGTCTACGTCCGTGGCAACGCCGGCTATCGCATTGGTATCCACATGAAGTCCTATGAGGGCAAAGAGCCGACGGTGATCATCGGTGGCCGCGTGCGCGACTACTGCGGCGAGTATCTGGCTGGCGGCAAGCTCGTGGTACTGGGCCTCGACCTCCCCGCCGGAGAGCCCATTGTAGGCCGCTACTGCGCCACAGGCATGCACGGCGGCACCCTCTACGTGCGCGGCGAAGTCCCCGAGGCTAACGTCCGCCCTGGCATCGCGGTGCAGGAAGTGGGCGAGGAGGACAAGGCGCTGCTCAAAGACGCGCTGACGCCGTACTGCGCGCAGTTCAAGCTGTCGGTGGATGAGTTGCTGTCGGCGCCGTTCCAGAAGCTGACGGCCACGACGAGCAGGCCCTTCGGCCAACTCTACGCCTACTAAGCTAATGATTTGCCAAAGGGAGCCCTCCACGCCGGAGGGCTCTCTTCGTTTCCGCCCCTCACCCCCCCGGAAAGGTCCCGTCCCCGCTCTCGACGAACCAACCCCCTCGCGAACGTCGTCCATACAGGAGAGCCTTATGACCCCTCGCGAACGCTTCCTCGCCATCGCCCGGCGTCAGCCCGTGGACCGCATGCCCTATCACTTTGGTGGGCCTCGGGCCTCAACGTTTGCCGCCTGGCGCAAGCAGGGCCTGTCTGAGGAGCAGCAGCGCAACTGGCATGTCTTCACCGGCGCGGAGGGCGGGATGGGCATTGGCAAGCTGTACTGCGGGCCCGTGCCACCGTTTGAGGAGATAGTCTACAAGGAAGAGGGAAACTACCGCTGGTGGCGCGACCACTGGGGCGTGTACCGCAAGGACGCCATTAACCAGCCCACCGACGGCTTTGTGACGCGTAGCTACCTTGAGCACTTTGTGAAGGACTGGGAGACCTGGGAGGAGATGCGGTCGCATTTTGACCCGCACTCCCCCGAGCGCACCGGCCCCGGTGGCGATGGCGCGCCCCTGACCGACCTCAACCCCAACAAGTACCGCCACGTCGGCGACGGGCCGGGTTGGGAGGCGTACGTCGAGCAGGCGAACTCGAGCGAATATCCGGTGGGCGTGACTGTGCCCTGCTTGTACTGGACCCTCCGCGACATGTGCGGCTTTGAGGGGCTGTCCATGCTCTTCTACGATCAGCCCAAACTCGTCCATGAGATGATGGAGTTCTGGACCTGGTTCTTGATCGAGCTACTCGACAAGCCGCTGTCGGCGATCACGGTCGATCATATCATCCTGAACGAGGACATGGCCTACAAGGGCCAGTCCATGATCTCTCCAGCGCACATGCGGGAGTTCATGCTGCCGCGCTACAAGCGGCTGTATAGCTTCCTGAAGGACAAGGGCGTCGCGGTGGTGGATATGGACTCTGACGGGTACAACGGGCAGATTCTGCCGGTAATGTACCCCGAAGCCATCGATGGTATCCAGCCGATTGAGATCGCGGCGGGCAATGACCCTGAGGTCATCCTGCGCGAGAACCCCGGCATCTACATCCAGGGCGGAATCGACAAGCGCGAACTGCGGTTCGGTAAGGAGCAGGCGCGCGTCGAGATCGCGAAGCGCTACAAAGTGGCGCGGCAGTATGGCGGGTACATCCCGACCGTAGACCACGGCGTGCCGCCGGACGTGCCGCTGCGGACATTCCTGTACATGGTCGAGCTCATCAAGGGGTTTGCCAACGGGGAGGATATCGACACGTACGAGCCGCCGTGCGAGCTTGAGCAGCAACTCGGCCCAATCGAGGAGATGTTTGACCCGCACAAGGCCATTGCGGCGGCCTATGGACTGGACGACGGACCGGAATCAGAGGTCAGTTAGCAGTTGTCAGTAGTCAGCCAGAGGCAGCGAGGAGTGATGGTGATGAAGGTACGACTGATCGTCTTGCTGGCAGCGGTGACCTGTGGCGCGATGGCTCTCGCCGGGCCGATCAAGGTGCCACAGAAGGGGTTCACGACCTACAAGGGTGCCTGGTTTGACATCAAGTACCCGATTGGCTTCAAGGTTGTGCCCCGCGAGACCTCCCAGGACGATGCCGAGGGGCGCAGCAACTGCCTCGGCGTCAGCTTCGTCTCTCCGGACGGCCTGGTGGAGTTCTATGTCTATTCGCCACTATGGAATGGCACCTCCCAGTGGATTCAGCGCCGCGAGGGCGAGAAGCAGACGGGCTACAGCCGGCAGCGCTCTGGGCAGACCGCGATTACCTATGTGACCAGGAAGGGTTCGGGCTACTCACGGTCCTACGCGGACTACGAGAACTCCACCCTGAACACGCGCAAGATATTCGGCTACAAGTACGCCTCAGATGCCGCCTATAGGGCCTACAAGCCGCTGTACCTGAAGTTCAAGGGCTCGCTGATACAGTACGCGGACTAGATCGCGACGAGGGAGTATCTATGCATTTTGGCTTGTTTGGCCGGCTGGTCCCAATAGGGCTGCTGTGTATTGTTGCACTGACCGGAGTTCAGGCGGAGGACTGGCCCGAGATCTACGGCAAGGGCCGCACCGGCGTCTGGAACGAGCAGAACATCCTGCGGCAGTTCCCCGCCGAGGGCCTGAAGATCAGTTGGCGCGCCCCCATCGGCCCCGGTTACAGTGGTCCAGCGGTCGCTGGCGGCAAAGTATTCATCACCGACTATCAGAAGCGCGAGGGTGGCGGCGCTGAGCGCGTCATTTGCCTCGACGAGCAGACGGGGACGACGCTCTGGACGTACGAGAACCCGGCCGCGAACTACGGTAAGTTCGCCTACAACAGCGGTCCTCGCTCCACTCCGACGGTGGACGGTGACCGGGTGTATGTGCTAGGGGCCGCGGGGGACCTCTACTGCCTCGGCACCACCGACGGCGCCCTGAGGTGGAAGCTGAACCTCCCGGGGAAATACCAGGCGAAGATCCCCTCGTGGGGCTATGCCGCCTCCCCGCTTGTCTACGGCGACCTCCTCATCACCCCCGCCGGCGGGGCGAACGGCCGGTTGGTCGGGCTCAACAAGCTGACTGGCGAAGAGGTCTGGCGCGCGCTACCTGTTCTTAGCGACCTTGCCTATACCTCCCCTATCACCGTCAGGGCCGGAGGCGTGGACCAACTCATCTACTGGGTACCCGGAGAGGTAGCCTCGCTCGACCCGCAGACGGGGAAAGTCTACTGGCAGGTACCTTTTGAGGGCGTCAACGGATGCGCCACCCCCACTTTAGATGCCGACAGGCTGATTGTCACCAACTTCTTCAAGGGCAGCGCGCTGATCAAGCTGGCCGGTGACAAGCCGGGGGCCAAACTGGTCTGGAAGGGCAACGGCGAGAACGAGAACAAGACCGAGGGCTTGCATGGCCTCATGTGCCGTCCGGTCCTGAAGGGGGACTACCTCTACGGCATTTGTAGCTATGGCCAGTTCCGCTGCCTGAAGGCCGCAACCGGCGAACGGGTGTGGGAGTCAATCGAGCCCACGCGCGAAAACAAGCGCTGGGCGAACGCTTTCATCGTCCGCAATGGTGACCTGTATCTCCTGAACAACGACCGCGGCGAGCTGATTCTCGCCGACCTGCAGCCTGATGGCTACCACGAGGTAAGCCGCACGAAACTCCTCAACCCCACCAGCGGCGGCGCCGGCACGCGCGAACTGGGCAAAGTCAACTGGGTCATTCCAGCCTATGCCAACGGTCACATCGTCATCCGCAATGATGAGGAGATAATCCGGGCGTCACTCACGAAGTAAAGGCCGCGCGCCCGCAATGATGAGGCAGCAAAAAAGGCTCTCACCACTCGGCGAGAGCCTTTTCGCTAGGTCGCGGATAGAGCAGAGGAGACTACTTGCCGCCGCAGCCACAGCCCGCCTTGGCTGCATCCTTGCACTGACCCATCTGCTTGCACTTGCCTGCGGTCATGCCAGAGCACTGGCTCGCGCCGGTGGACTTGCAGCCGGTGCCACAGGAGCAACCAGCCTTCGCGCCACACTTACACGCCGCGCCACACTTGCAGTCCGCCGAGCGTACTCCCGGCTTGCACGTGCAGGCAGTACCACAGGCGCAAGCCTTGGCCTTGCCAGGGCACTTGCCTGCCGTCGGGCAGCGGCGGCCGCCGGGGGCGACGGTGAAGCTGGCGGTCTCCGTACTCCAGAGATTGCGGACACTCACGGAGAGCTTGCCGGCAGCCGGACCATCAAAGGCGTACTTGCCCGGCCCGACCGGGCGCAGCACTACCTCCTGGCCGTTGAGCTCGGCGTTCACAACATCCGTGCTCGGGCGGCCGCTCTTGGTGGTGACAGTGAGCACTGTGGTGCCCCGGCGATGGACGGCGCTGATGACGACATCACCTAGCGTGCGGCTAACTGCGGCGCCACCATGGCCCTTCATCTTAGCCGCGTCCATGCCGCAGCCAGCCTTCATTCCGCAGGCCGCCGGTCCGCTCTTCATCCCGCAAGCGCCGGCGTTACCCCCGCACTTGGCCACGGCGTACACCGTGATCCCAAGCAGCCCCACAAGCACCAACAACACAAACAGCGGCGAGTTGAACCTTCTCATCTGGACCTCCTCTGTCCCGGCTATGAAACCAGGTTGCATATGGGTAGAAGAACAACCAGAGGTACGGCAGTTGTTCCCTGCAAGCACCAGCACGCGAAGCGGGCACGGCCACCGATGTGTCCGGTGGCCGTGCTCATGGGTACGGCTATTCAGTTTTTCCGCGGTAGCTGATCAGTCTTCTGGCATGCAGATCGGGCAGCTCGTGCTGACCGTGGTCACTCTGCAGTGCGGGCACATCCAGTTCACCATGCGGGGCTTGTCCCTCAGGGAGCCAGCCCAGAAGTCGAAGGTGACCAGATGTGAGCCGCTGGGCGTCGTGATCCAGGCGAAAACCTTGTTCCAGCCAGGCTCGAAGTCGGCCTGACCGCAGTAGCGCCCGCTCTCGACCCGCTTCAGCTTGACGTCGTGGCTGCCGCCAGGGCCCTTTACCATCACGTCAAGGCCGGCCGTATTGTCATAGTTGCCATAGCCCTTCTCCAGGATGAAGGCAAGCTCGGTCAACTGGCCGGCCGGGTACGGCCGCATCCACATCGTGAGAGACCGATTATTGTCGAAGAAGTTGTACATCTTGTGCTCGATGATGTTCTGCCCGTCAGCATAGCCGCGCGGACACTCGACAGCCACAACAGTCTCAGTGGGCGTGATCCGCACCCGCTCCCCGGCCTTCGCCGGCACCGGGCACTGGCGTTGCGCCAGGGCGACTGAACATACCACGAGCAGCACAACAGCGAGCAGCACCTTACGTTCCATTAACACAGCCTCCTCAACCTTAAGGTTTGACCTAAACGACGTACAGCCGCGACGAGAGGTTCACGTGGTTGCTGACGCGAAAGCGGAGCCGGCATTCGCCGGCTCCGCAGCAGGAGCAGTCCGAAACGGCCTCTGCTACCAGATCTTGAGCTTGAAGGTCGCAGCACTGTAGCCGTACACCGCGATCAGATACCGGCCAGTGCCCCCGAAGTCGGACGGGTAGAAGGACCCGATATTCGAGTCTCCGGTGCCGATATCATAGCCCACCCAGACGAGGCTCTCATCGCCATAGGTGCGCAGCGGGGAGAAGATGTACAGGTCAGGGTCGCCACTGCGGGCGTCCATGGCGACGTCAGTAGGATAGTAGTTGCGAGTCAGGTTAACCTCGAACCACTGGGCCCGGCCACGGGGGACGGAGCGGGTGCTAGTCCAACTGCCAAACGGGAGCAGTTCGAGCAGTGTGCGGGTGTTGGCCTGGACGTCGGGAGCGCCCTCCTGGAGGAACTCAGGCATCGTCTTGCCCAGGACCTGCAGGTCAGCCTGAAGCTGTGCCATTGTCGCCGGGGTTGTGATCCTGTTGCCGGACTTCTCCGGTTCGGTACTGGAGGAGCCGCCAGAGCCGCCACCACAGCCACTGAGCGCCGCGATCAGGCCTGCCATCGCCACAACAACGATTGTCCGGGTATACTTCTTCATCGGTACTGCTCCTTTCATCGCGGGGCGTGGCCACCGCGTGTTGCACTATTGCTGGTAGTAATGCAGGAAGCCAGCTACTTCTTCCCGGTGGCTCGGAAGGAATTCTCAGCCGCGAAGCGAAGCACACGCCTGCGCAGTTCAAGCCACGGCTGCGAGTTGCACTTAGGGAGACTCGATGGACTACCGACTTGTTACGCATCGTGAAGTGCCGCGACTGCCTGAGCAGTTGGCCTCGCTCAGCAACCTCGCCTTCGCCGAGTATGAGGGCGCTCCGGAGGTTGACGCCGCGTTCTGTGACTGGTATGGCCGCAGGCCGGGAAGCAGCCTCGATGTCTGTGTCGGGGCGCTATATGGCGATACGCTTGTGGCGAATGTGCTGGTGGCGATCCAGGAGGTCAATGTCGGCGGCGAGTTCATCCCGTGCGGCATTGTGGACACGGTGGCGACCCATCCGGAGCACCGCAAGCATGGCCTTGCCCATCGCCTGATGGACATGGCCCACGAGATCATGCGCCGGCGCAAGGTCGAGGCCGCGGTGCTGTACACCAACCCGGAGAACCACCCGTACCACTTCTACGGCCGCCTGGGGTACGTCGCACGCGCGCGGGCAGGGATGCTGACGGGAGAGCGACCAACAGCCCAAGGGGCATACCAGGTGCGGCCGATGGGGGAGGGGGAGGAGGGGACAGTGCGTGACCTCGTGAATGCCCGCTATAGCCGGTACGAGGGCTTTGCGCGGCTTGATGAGGCGCTGTGGCAGTGGCACCGGGTGGAACGTCCCGCCTCGATGCCCGCGGAAGTGGTGGTGGCCGAACAGGACGGGCGGATCGTGGGGACGGTGGCACTCGCGGAGGTCGACGTGCTCCTTGCAGGGCAGCGTGAGCGCGTCACGGTGCTCTCCGACGCGGTCTACCCCGACACGGGCTGTCTGCGCGACATGCTGGCTGCCTCCCGGCAGGCGAAGACAATGGCCCTGCACGGCCTGCTGAACCCCGAGAAAGACGACCTCGAAGAGCTTGGGTTCGTGACGCAAGTAGGCGAGGTCTCGATGGTCCTGCCCTTCAGCAAGCGGGCACAAGCGCTTTTGCGCGAGCCCCAGGGGCCGTGGTATGTGATGGTGGAGTCGGTGGTGGGGGTGTGAGGCACTCGACCTTTGGGCCATATTCCTGGTATAATGAGTTTCACGCCGCTGCAGTGGCGTTGATTATTCGAGGTGAAGTGCATGTCCAAGAGCATCATGATCGTCGGCCCGACTGGCAAAATCGGCAAGCATTTGGTGAAGATGCTGGCACAGCAGGGGCACCAGCTATCGGGCGTGGCACGGTTTGGGCGGCCGGGGCAGCAGGAGGAACTGGATGAACTGGGCGTGAAGACCTACAAGGCGGATGTGGCGCAGTGGGACGCGCTGGAAGGCATTCCCGGTGAGTTCGATATCGTCTTCCACATGGCCGGGCTGAAATTTGGTTCGACTAGCAACCCCTCGGCCACGGTCAACATGAACGTCTTTTGCACCGGCCGGATCATGGAGCACTTCAAGGACAGCGGCTGCGTGCTGTACTCCTCCAGCGGCAATGTCTATCCCGACACCGCTGACGGCTGCAGCGAAGAAGACGCGCCGGGCGCGTCGAGCCTGTATGCCACCACGCGCATGGGCGCCGAGTGGATGGTCGAGTACTTCTCGATCCGCAACAACACCCCCGCCGTTAACCAGCGCATCTTCTACGGCTACAACACCGAGTTCGGCGTCCCCACGGACATCGCCCGGCAGATCCGCGACGGAGAGGAGATCGACCTGACCACCCCGTTCGTCAACGTCATCTGGCTCGACGACCTGATGGAGGTCATGTACCGGTCCTGGGAAGTCGCCTCGGTTCCGGCCAAGTACCTCAACCTGACGGGCACAGAGAAGGTCGCCACCCGCGAGATCGCCGAGAAGCTGGCCAAGTTCATGGGCAAGGAGCCCAAATTCAAGGGCACTCCCAACAAGGTGGCTCTCCTGGGCAAGACCGACGAGATGGTCCGCCTGTGGGGAGAGCCCAAGGTGTCGCTGGACGAGGGGCTGCAGCGCGTGGCCGAGTCCGTCATGGCCCGCGAGCACCCCATCGATCATCCCACAATGTGGGAAGTCCGGACAGGGTTCTGAGTCTGATCTGACGAAATCCAACGGCGGTGACTGCGGTCACCGCCGTTTTGGCATTCCGGGCCAGGAGACAGAGATGAAACACCTCGTCGGTCTCGCGCTTTTCGGAATACTGTCGAGCGTCGCTCTGGCCGCTGAACCTCCGCTCCGCCACTCCCAGGAATGGGTGCGCGAGCGTCTCGGCCAGATGTACGCGATGGATGAGGCATACCTCTACAACGACGTCCTCGGTGGCCGCGCCATCCACCAGAACAGCATGAGCAAGCCCGAGCCCACCGAGCCGTGGGAGGGCAATTTCCACACCCAACAGCAGTCCTACTACGCGCTGGTGAAGATGGACCTGTACCGCATGGGCGGACGGAAGGAGCCTCGCTACCTCCAGGAAGCCCACGACCTCCTGGCATGGGTGGTCAGGAATGGCTATGACCCCCAGGGGCCGGGGTTCTACCTCAAGTACTCCACCAAGACGGGCGAGTGGGAGAAGGGCTTCTACCCCGAGTTCAGCATGATCAACGTGGCGGGGCTGCTGTGCTATTGCCACGAAATGGGCCGGCTAAAGCTCGGCCCCTCCGAAGAGCTTACGGCCTGGCAGGGGATCGCTAAGAAGGTCCTGGCTCGCATTGCAGCGACCGACAGCTTCGTCCCAGGTCGCCCTAAGGGCCTCTACGGCAGCGGGTACATCGCGCTGAAGCTGCTGGATTGCTATGACTGCACGGGGGAAGAGCGGTTTCTGAAGCTGGCGCGGCAGGTTGTAGACCTGGCTGACGAGGCCCTCTGGGACAAGGAATACGGCGGGTGGTTCATTGACGGCATCGCGGGCGGCCCGCTTCCGAAGCACACGACCAAGTTCACCCATATCAACGCCAACATGATCCAGGCGTGCCTGCGACTGTATCTGGCGGGACAGGGCGAGCAGTACAAGACGCGCGCGGTCGAGGTGCTGGAGTTCCTGAACAAGTACAGCCGCTCACCCGACGGCGGATGGTACCGGCACAACACCCGCGACGGCTCCGATCCGACGAAGCCTCCCGGCATCGGCGATGGCGGCACAACCGATCCGGGCACTCCATGCGTCTATGACCGCATGGCGCAGATGATAGTGGCCTGCTGCCTGGCATGGCGCGCGACTGGGGACGGTAAGTATCTGCGGTGGGTGGATGAGACGCTCGACAAGATGGAAAAGACTCACCTGACCAAGTACCCGATCGGCGTCAACTACGGCTACACGGGCGCGAATGACTACCAGAATACGTGGTGCCACCTGTGGGGGCTGAAGGCCCTCATCGAGATGGCCCGGCTGTGGGAGTAGGTGTGGAAGATGGCAGAGTCCAAAGCGAAGCGGAAGCAACGGGCGCTGGAGATCGTGAAGCTGCTGGCAAAGGAGTACCCTGACGCGGAATGCGCGCTGCATCACCGCTCGGCCTTTGAGCTTCTGATTGCCACAATTCTGTCCGCGCAGACCACCGACGAGAAGGTCAACGAGGTCACAGACGACCTCTTCAAGACCCACAACCGCCCCGAGCACTTCGCCACCGAGGACCCGGCGAAGCTGGAGCAAATCCTGCGCCCCACCGGGTTCTTCCGCAACAAGACCAAGTCGGTGATCGGCGCGTCGAAGATGCTCCTGGAGGACTTCGGCGGCGAGGTGCCGCGCACGATGGAGGAGCTGATCCGCCTCCCGGGCGTCTCCCGCAAGACCGCCAGCGTGGTCCTCGGCGTCTCTTTCGGTATCGCCGAGGGAGTGGTGGTGGACACTCACGTGGCCCGTATCGCGGTACGGCTGGGCCTGACGCCGGTACAGACGACCAAAACGGTTAGCGCCGAGAAGATAGAGAAGGACCTGATGGAGCTTCTGCCGCGCGAGGAGTGGATCAGCTTCTCCCACCGGATAATCTGGCACGGCCGCCGCGTCTGCACCGCCCGCAAGCCTCTGCACGACCAGTGCGTACTGGAGCCGCTATGCCCGAAGATCGGCACGCCCGAGCAACGACGGCTCTGACGAGAGCTGAAGCTGCTGGGTCAAAATGGGGACGGAGCCTTCACGACGGTGTTTCGTTGGTGGAACCCATGACACGTGCATCGGCGTGAAGGCTCCGTCCCCATTTTGGTCAACGGGCATCGGCCCCCATCTCAAGCTATAACGTCACCCGCCGCCCCTTCTTGTTGCTCTCAATAACCCCAAACACCATCGCCAGTGACTTGAGGTTGTCATGGCACTCGCCTTGCGGCAGCTTGCCCGTCCGCAGATACTCAAGCATCTCCTTCAGCGCTCCATGCTGCCCTGGCGCGGGCACATCCGTATCCGCAATGATCGCCTCTCGCAGCGGGAAGTTGAACCCCTCCTGCCCGACGACCACCTGCCCGTGTGGCTCGGCGTCCTGCTCATACAGGATCGTCCCTCTGTCGCCGATGATCCGCCAGTTGCCGCCCCACGCCGTGTGGCAGCCCTCCGAGCACCAGCTTCCCCGGTAGCTGAAGATGATGTCATCGGTCATCTCAAAGATGCAACTCGCCGACACGTCGCCCTTGTACCACGAGCCGTAGGGGTTGAATTCCCTGGCATAGACCGCTACCGGGTCGAACCCCACAAACATCCGCGCCATGTCGAAGTGGTGGATGGACATGTCGAGGATCAGCGGGCTGTCCATCTGGTCGCGGAAGCCGCCGAAGTGCGCCGCCAGGTAGAAGTCGCAGTTGACCGTCGTGACGCGCCCGATCTCGCCGGAGGCGATGGTGGCCCGCAGCCGCTCGTGCCGCCCATCATACCGCCGCGACTGGCTGACCATGTACAGCTTGCCGGTCTCCTCCGAAGTCTTCACCATCCGGCGTGCCTCGGTCATGCTCGCGGCCATGGGCTTCTCGCCGATGACATGGCATCCCGCGCGCAGGGCCGTGCATGTGACCGCACAGTGCGTCGCCGGCAGGGTCAGGTCCACCACGAAGTCCGGTCGCGTCTGCTTCAGGGTCTTCTTAAGGTCAGTGCTGGCCGGACAGTCGAGTTCGAACTCCGCGATGCGTTTCTCGGCGGCCTCAAGCCGCAGGTCCACGACCGCGGCGATCTCCACCGCCTCCTTCTTCAAAGGCGGAAACCAAGCCCCGGAAATTCCCCCTGCGCCAACAACAACGCAACGTTCAGCCATGGTGCGCTCCTTCTGCGAAATGAGGAGACAGCTTCCCTGCGTGTCCCTGGCCTTCCTCCACTCCCCGCTGTCATGCTGAACGAAGTGAAGCATCTTCTTACGGTGCCTGAACCCCTTCATTTCGACACCGTCGACTCCTGATAGCACAACCGAGCAAGGAGGCACTCAACATGCCACGAGTGGTTCACTTTGAGATACCGACGGAGAATCCGGAGAAGACCGTTGCCTTCTATGAGAAGGCCTTCGGCTGGCAGATCAAGAAGTGGGAAGGCCCGCAGGACTACTGGCTGGTCTGCACCGGCAGTGGTGACGAGATGGGCATCAATGGCGCGATCATGCGCAAGACCGACGCCTATGGCGTGCGCAACACCATTGGAGTCGAAGACCTCGATGAGGCCCTGCGCAAGGTGGAAGAGGGTGGCGGGAAGATCATCCTGCCCGCGAGCCCCATCGAAGGCGTCGGCGACTGGGCTCTGTGCGAGGACCCTGACGGCAACTTCTTCGGGCTCATCAAGCCCCATGACTGCGGCGGCAGGGCCTGCGGTCGTGAGGGCAAAACACCTCGGGTAGTCCATTTCGAGATACCATCGGCCAACCCCGAGCAAGCTGCTGACTTCTACCGGAAGGCCTTCGGTTGGGAGATCACCAAGTGGGAAGGCCAGATGGAGTACTGGCTGGTGCGTACCGGCCCGAAAGAAGAGATGGGGATTGATGGGGGCATCATGCGCAAGTCAGACAACTACGGCGTGCGCAATACCATCGCCGTGGATGACATAGATGAGGCCCTGCGCAAGGTTGAGCAGGCCGGCGGCAAGATCGTGATGCCGCGCAGCACAGTGGAGGGCGTCGGCGAACTGTCCCTCTGCGAGGACCCCGACGGTAACGCCCTCGGCATCATCCAGCCACTGCCAATGTAGGCAGCGGAAGGCTTTCGCGGCCTGACTGTGGAACAACCCCCTATCACCCTGAAGGGGGTTGTTCCATGGATAAGGTCGGCGTCGGCTTCATTGGCTCAGGCTTCATCGCGGAGATCCACGCGGAGGCCTTCCGCTCCGTCCCACAGGCGCAAGTAGTTGCCGTAGCCTCGCCCCAAAATGCCGCCACCTTTGCGGCGAAACACTCCATCCCCAAACACTTCGCAGACTATCGCGACCTCCTCGCCCTCCCCGAGGTGGACGTGGTCCTGCTCGGCCTGCCCAACGTCCTGCACGCCCAGGCCTGCTGCGACGCGGCAGCGGCCGGGAAGCACGTGATCTGCGAAAAGCCCCTGTGTGCCAGCCTGCAGGAGGCCGATCAGATGATCGCCGCCTGTCAAAAGGCAGGCGTGCACCTCATGTACGCCGAGGAACTCTGCTTCACCCCCAAGTACGTCCGCGCCAAGCAGGTCTGCGACGAGGGCGCGCTGGGTGACCTCTACATGATCAAGCAGTGCGAGAAGCACGACGGCCCGCACATGCCGTGGTTCTGGGATGTGGAGAAGTCCGGCGGCGGCGTCACCCTCGACATGGGCTGCCACGCCTTCGAGTACTTCCGCTGGATGCTCGGCAAGCAGAAGGCCGTGAGCGTCTACGCCGACATGGGCACCTTCGTCCACAAGGACAAGACCCGTGGTGACGACAACTCGATCATCATCGTCGAGTTCGAAAACGGCTGCCGTGGCGTCGCCGAGGAGAGTTGGGCGAAGCCGGGCGGTATGGACGACATCATCGAGCTATACGGTTCGGAGGGCGTGATCAAGTGCGACCTCCTCCGCGGCAGCGCCTTCGAGACCTACAGCAAGAAGGGCTACGGCTACGCAGTAGAAAAGGCCGGCAGCACGCAGGGCTGGAGTTTCACGATGTACGAGGAGATCTGGAACTACGGCTTCGTACACGAGGATCAGCACTTCATCAACTGCGTCCTCGGCCTGGAACAGCCGCTGGAGACGGGCGAGGACGGCAAAGCAGTGCTGGAGATCATCTTCGCAGCCTACGAAAGTGCAGGGACGGGGCGGAAGGTGGCGCTGCCGTTCATGCCACCAGAGGGCAAGCGGCCGATTGAGTTGTGGCTGGAGCGTGACTGACGGAGAGTACGGTTCCGGCGTGTGCCAACACTGCTTCGAGGGGAAGTGCGACGATGTTTGATGTTGAACTCTGGATTAGGGATCATCAAGCTATATCGTTTCTGTTTGGGGGATGTGGACTGGCGGCCGCAGGGGCTCTGCTGCGCCGGCTCCTCCGTCGGCGCGCCACTAACGCGCCAACTACGGCTGCAAGACAAGATTTCGTGAACGATACCTCAGTGTCCACCGCACCAATCTCCACTGTCACTCAGAATCCAGAGACCCATATACAGAACACAATCAATGTGATGGCTCCAGACGCTGCCCCTGTGCCCGTGTCCCAAAATCCAAACGTACAGGATTTCAGCAGGAGCCACGAACCCAACGACTTATCTGGCGAGGCACAAGACACACGAATGCAGGCGCTGGATGCCTTGGGAGTAATAGCCCTATACCCAAACGTCACTGAACATGGCGGGCAGATGGCATCCGCCATTCGTGTTTCGAAAACCATCCACATCATCGCCTGCAGCGGGTATGGCTCGGTAACGGCCTACGATCAGGACCTCGAGAAGGCTCTGAGCGATGGCGCCCACATCACCGTCTTTCTGGCAAACCCACATGGCCCTGTGTGCGGTGGTTTGTATGATACCGAAGAAGACCTCACTCGCGACGATGCTGACAGAACGCGTCGCCGATATCTGACGCTGCGGACGAAGGCCAACGACAATACGCCCCGCGGGGTAGAACCAAGGTTCTGCATCGAATTAAGAGTATACCAGACGCTCGGCTTCTGCCTTGGAGGCATAATCTGCGATAGCCGCGGATGGTACATGCCACGCATATTGCCTTTAGAACCACTGAATACCACCACGCTGGATATCGTTCCCGAGGGCATGCTCTGGCACCATCTGCAAGAGCACTTGCGATGGCTCAGGAAGCCAGCGGTGAGCTTCCCGTGTGCACTAGACGCGCCCATCCCTGTGGCAACTTTCGCCATGGAGAAGTGGGTGACGGTGACGCCGGAGAACGCGCATCAGGCATTCCTGCCAGGTGATCTCATCCTGAGAAAGGAAGGAACGATGGCAGCCTGGGTCGATCTGCCATCTCCGAACGAACGTGCACAGGCAACTAACAACAAGTTCCTCTGGGCCGCAACAAAGGTCTGTGGCGGTGACATCCTTGACGGAACGTGCCTGTACTACTCCCCGAAGACCGACGACAGGGGCACACCGAGATGGGTTAACTGCGCCGCTTCAGGCATGATAGAGCGTGTACTCCCTGTTCAGGATCCACCGGCATACACAAACCACAGAGTGACCGCAGACATTGGATGCACGGATGGTCTATCCGCAGGACCACACCATTTTGCCGTTACGTGGACCCACAGGAGCAAACCCGCCATCTACCTATGGATAGACGGGCAATGTGTAGCTGAGGGATCGCTTGCCGCCGGCGGGGATTCAGTGTGGCCGCAGAGTACTGGCTCGCGGCTGTGCATCGGCCACTTCCCGACGATGGGAACATGGTTCTTCCTCAACTGGCCATTGACAGGATTCGCATTCTTCGACCAGGCCCTCAGCGAGGGCGAAATCGCTGCATGGAAGAAACATACTCTCTCAGTGGTGCGACACGATCGGGACTAGCGAGCGCGCGTTGCCAGGGTCAGCAAAAGCCGACGGGGAATTGCAGGGAGCTCATCTTCGCAGCCCTCGAAAGTCGCTGGGACGGGGCGGAAGGTGGCGCTGCCGTTCACGCCGCCGCGCGCTCCGCAGGAGCGCATGGGCAAGCGGCCGATTGAGTTGTGGCTGAAAAGATAGAGCATGCCAGACACCGCGGGGTGTTCAGCAGAGTGATTGCGGGCTCCGGAGGTCAGGCCACTGTCGAGTGTACAGAAGACCCCAAGTAGGCTCAGAGCCCTGCAACACGCAGGTGCCCGCGTTGCCGTGCGCGGTCTCGTCGCCGTCGCCTTGTTGTTAGTCTATGAGTTGCTTTGGGGAAAGCTCTTCCCCTTCTCGCCGGTCGCATTGGGGTTCGAAAGACACGAACTCACCCACACCGTCGTCTTCGTACAGAGCGGAGCCGTCTTCAGAGACTTCAGCCAGGTTGACGGTCTGGTCCCGGAGGTGGAGCGCACGCATGCGCTGGGATTTCTGTGCAAGCCTCGCCTGTTCGTCTTCCGGGATGGGGCGGCCTACCTTCGGCGATCTACTTCACGGGCTCGGTTTTGCGCCTTCCCCGGTGGAGCTTTAGTCATATCGCCCTGGGCTCAGCGCGAGGCCCGGGAAGGCAGGATTTCCCTGTCCATCTACCTGACACATGAGTTGTCCCATGTGTTGGTCTTTCAGCATGCGGGCTTCCTGCGGTCGCTTCGGCTCCCGAAATGGCTGTTAGAGGGGCTGGCCACCTACACAGCACATCAGATGGGCACATCCTTCTACCCCGACAAGCAGCGGACCTACCGGCTGCTGAGCGAGGGCAATTTCATGCCTCCTCTCCTATTCGATACCCATGCGGGGGACCAGATTGAGCTTCACGTGAAGTACCCCCAGGCCTTCATATACTCTGAGTTTGCTTGTCTGGTGGACTACCTGATCCAGACTCGAGGGCGCGACAGGTTCCAGGGCTACTTGGGGCGCCTTACAGAGGGCGACGACCAAGCGGCAGCCTTCGAGGAAGCCTACGGGATAGCACTGGATCAGGCTGTTGGGGAATTCATGGATCAGGTCCGACAGCCTGCGAAACATGGGGAAGCGGCCGATTGAGTTGTGGCTCAGAGGCTAGTCGCACCTTACAACGAACCGAGGAACTACCCATGTCTCACCTCTGGCTGGAAGCGGAATCGTTCAATGAGCTTGGCGGCTGGGTTATTGACGAGCAGTCGATGGATCAGATGGGCTCAGCATATGTCATGGCCCACGGCATGGGGGTGCCGGTGCAGGACGCGGAGACCGTCTGCGTCGTGCCCGAGTCCGGCCAGTGGACCGTATGGGTCCGCACCCGCGACTGGACCGCGCCGTGGGGGCGCGGCACCTCTGGCGGAACCTTCAAGGTCAGGATCAACGGGACCCTCCTGCCGGAGACTCTGGGGACGAACGGGGCGGAGTGGGCCTGGCAGAAGGCGGGCGTCATCTCGCTGGAGCAGGGACCGGCCACAGTCGCCCTGCATGACCTGACCGGCTTCAACGGTCGCTGCGATGCCTTGTACCTGACCTCCGCCCCCGCTGACGTTCCGCCAAATGAACCCCGCGCGCTCAGTGAGTTCCGCAGGGCCGCGTCAGGAATCGTCTGCACGGACGACCCCGAAGTCTACGACCTGGCCGTGGCCGGCGGAGGGATTGCCGGGATCTGTACGGCCATTGCCGCCGCGCGCACCGGGGCCAAGGTTGTCCTGATCCACGACCGGCCGGTCATGGGCGGCTGCAACAGCTCGGAGATCCGCGTCCCCCTGGGCGGGCTCGTCCACGTGCCCCCCTATCCGCAGCTCGGGAACGTCGTCGAGGAGATCTCTCCCATCACAGGCAGACCGGGGGTCCTCCCGGCGGAGTTCTACGAGGACACCCGGAAGGCAAACGTCTTCCGCACCTTGCCCCCTGAGCAGTACCGGCTCATCCTCAATGCGAGGGTCGTGGCGGTGGAGAAAGACCCCGATGACCCGCAGAAAATCGCGGCCTTCGTGGCGCGGGACATCCGTACCGGGGCGGAGACACGCCTGCGGGCGCGGCTGTTTGCCGACTGCACGGGCGACGCGGTCATCGCGCGCATGATGGGCGCCGAGGTCATGTACGGGCGCGAGCCCCGCGACAAGTTCGGCGAGTCTCTGGCCCCGGTCGAGGGCGACGACGAGGTCATGGGCATGTCGGTCATCTGGTGCTCGGACCAGGGCGAGGAGGTGACGTCCTTCCCCGACATTGACTGGGGGCTGGAGATCACCGAGGACAATGTCTACTACATCCGCAGCGGTGACTGGGAGTGGGAGACCGGCCAGTACCGCAATCAGGCCGATGAGACCGAGTACATCCGCGACTACGGGCTGATGGCCATTTTCGCGAACTGGTCCTACCTGAAGAACCACTCGGAACGCCAGGCGGAGTGGGCGCGGGACCGGCTCGCCTGGATCACACCCCTCGGCGGGAAGCGGGAGAGTTACCGTGTGGTCGGCGACTACATCATGACACAAAGCGATATCGAGGGCGAAACGGTCCAGCCGGACGCGACCGCCTCGATGACGTGGAGCATTGACCTGCACTTCCCCGATCCGGAGCACCTTGCCAAGTTCAAAGAGCCCTTCCGCTCCTGCGCCTACCACCGCAATCTCATGAAGCCCTACCCGGTACCGTACCGTTGCCTCTACTCGAAGGACGTGACCAACCTGTTTCTGGGCGGGCGCATCATCAGCGCCTCCCACGTGGCGTTCGGGTCGGTACGGGTCATGCGCACGCTGGGGATTCTGGGCGAGGTAATCGGCATGGCCGCGACGATCTGCGCCAGGGAGGGCCTTTCCCCCCGGGACGTCTACCTGTCGCGGCTTGATGAACTCAAGAAGATGATGGAGCAGGGCGTGCCGCCCCCCGCGACGTACCATCCCGGAGGGACCGGCAGGAAGTACGAGGGGTATCACTTCGCGGAGATTGGACATCTGGGTGTCTATCCCGACCGCCACGAGAAGCTGGACGACCCAGAGGTGGCAAAGCGCGTCAAGGCACTGGGCCTGCAGCACATGGAGTGAGTTGCCTCTTTACGCGCCGCTCCCCTATCCTCCCGCCTTCGCCACCGGACTCACCACCAGCTTGCAGAAGAACGTGAACGGAGCGTTGAACCCGTCGAAGAACATGATGAGCTTGTGGCGTCCCGCGGGTATCTGGACCGTCTGCTTGCCCACGGACTTCTGCGGGGTCCGCCAGCCCGCACCCGAGTTCCACGACGCCGGGAGCTTCCAGTCCACCAGCTTGGGCCCGACCACGCCGGTCTCTCCGAGGCACAGACGGATGGTTCCTTCCCGCGCGCCTTCCTCCGGCTTGAGGCCCTTGGTCGAGTAGTCGGGCCGGTTCATGAAGAGTTCCGCCTCATACTCGCCAGCCTGGGCTACCTCAACCTCATAGCAGATCCACCGGGCACGGTCGCCGCCCACTTCCACCGCTTCCTCCATCGCCCCTATCTCCGTCTTCCGCCATTCGAGCCGGGCGTCGCTTGGCCCGAGCGCAGAGCTGCGGAAGGCCACTCCGTTCCCACCCTCGTCATAGTAACCGCCCCGAACGGTGCCGGGAATCGCCTGTGGCTTGCCCTGATAGGGCGTTCCCGTGTACTCCTTGCCGGTCATCAGCTCCATCTGGATGGGGGCGGACTGGCCGATCAGGCCGGCGTCGTCCTGAGCCATGGCGATGATCGTGTTGGTGGCTCCGGGAAACAGGTTGGTGACGGTGAAGGTAGCCTTGGCCTTGGTGGCGTCCACCTTCTGCTCGGCCCGGACGCGGCCCATCGAGAAGAGCAGAATGGACTTGACCTTGCCGCGGGAGGCGGTGGCCGACACGTCGAAGCTCACCGGCTCGCCCTCCTTGAACGGTCCCTTACCCTTGACGCCGAGCGTCACCGCTGGCAGTTTCCGGGCGCCGGTATCCTGGTCATAGACGCGCACATAGTCCACGACCAGGCGGTCGGGCAACTGCGCGTCCTCCAGGCGGCCGTAGAAGGGCCGTTCCTTCTCGGTCTTCGGCGTCCTCAGGCAACCGCTGATCCATAGCTTCTGCGGGACGTTGGTCATTGGGACCTCGCGGTAGGTCTGCCGGAGCGTCTCCTGGCCGTCCACGTAGAAAATGTGCTCCAGCGGCGTCCACTGGAAGCCCACGGTATGCCAGCCCTCGTATTGCTCCATGACCGCCTTGCGGCCGCTGGAGGTCCGCCCCAGCCTGGTGCTGCCGAGGATGCCTCCCTCGCCGACACCCTTGGCGTTGCCCTGATCGTCCAGTCTGGTCAGCTTGACCGCGCAGTGGTAACAGTGACTGATGTCATTCTCCTTCTTGGGCTTGTAGAAGTCCTCGAAGATGTCGAACTCCTGGGAATTGACAAACCCATCCACTCCGCAGTCGTAGGGGTATCCGGCCATCCAGACAGCGGTCCACCAGCCGGGCTGTCGCGAGAACTGCACGCGCGTCTCAAAGTAGCCGTACGCCTTCTCAAAGAAGCTGTTGATGCTGCCGAAGTGGCGCACCGTGCCGTCAGGGTCGCGTGTCAATTGCAGCACGAGCGAGCCCTGCCCATCGAGGAACAGGTTGTCGCGGGAGGGGCTGGTCTTGAAGCCAGGCCATTCCCAGGCGCTCTCGGGCTGGACGTTCCACTTCTTGGTATCGAGGGTCGTGCCGTCAAACTCGTCGTTCCAGACCAGCTTCCACTTCTTGCCGGCTGGCGGCCCTTCGCGGTAACCGGCCTTGGTGACTTGGGCGACCTGGGCCGAAGCAGCGGCAGCCTTCTTGATCGCCGGATTCTTCAGGTCCAACGGCCCGCCGACCGCCAGTATGGCCGAGCCGGAGCCCCGCACCATGCGGAGGGCGAGCACGTGATCTCCCTTCGTCAGTTCCACCGTGGCGACGAAGTCGTGGATGCTCGGCGGCCAGACCTCGTTGCCCTGATCGCGGCTGAGGGTCTCGGAGATCAGTTTGCCGTCCAGGTAGGCTTCGTACCACCAGTCCGCGCCGAACCCGAAGGTGGCCGGGCCGGCTTTGTCTGCTGCGAAGGTCAGGTAGACCCAGGCGGTGTTGCCGACCTCCGCACCGCAGAACGGCGCGCAATCGAGGCAGCGGCGGGCATCAAACGTCGCGGTTCGCCCCATCACGCGCTTCTCGCCGATCACCAGCGTCTCCGGTACGCGGCGCAGCAACTCCGGCGCGGGTACGCCGTCCTCACGGGCGAACGGTCCAAAGACAACACACTGCGCGGGCAGCGCCACGTCGCCCTTGGGAATCACGTTCTGGGCCTGGGCCGTTGCCGCCCAGATCGCGATAGGGAGTAAGACGCCCGACAAAACTCGGAAGGAAGGCTTCATCCTGACCGTCTCCTTGTCCACTGCTTTGAGTGGGTTCACACGGACCGCGCACGCAGGCGGTTACAACTAACCTGGTGCAATTCCAGAGATCCCCCCGCGCTACCTTCATCGCCATGGCTCGCAGTCATCATTGGGGTTCCAAGCAGGTGCGCAGAGACAGGGGACGAAGGTTGGAGTTGAGCGACATGTACCGCACCTGCGCAGGGTCAGTTGCGAGGGGTCTGCCAGAGACAGCCAATATGAGTATCCTGACGCCAGATCCCGCACCCTTCGACGACCTCATCGCGCAGGCTCGCGCCGAGGGGCACACTGGCTTCGCCGACCGGCTGGATGATCTGCTTCATCACACAGCATGGACGACGGGCTCGGAGTTGCTTGGTGAACTCGGTCTGGCGATCCGCAAGTTCCAGCGGACGCGGCCCCGGCTCAGTCCTGGCTTGCGGCAACTGCTGCGCGATTGTCTGCGTTCCACGAGGCGCGGTTCGTCTGCGTCGCCACTACCTCAAGATGGCGCTCACTTGCAGGGCAACCTCCGGGCCAAAGGGTCTCGCTGGCGCGTCATAGTGATGGCCGCGGTTCTAGTCGGCGCGGTCCTGGGTCTGCGCTATTGGCTCGCGTACCATCGCCCCATCGGCACCGGACCAGCGGGGCCTCCGGTGCCTGCCGAGCCGTTCGGCCACGCCTGGGACATGGAACCTGTGCTGCTGCTGGGCCTTGGCGATAGTGTCACCGCTGGTCTTGGGGCCGCTTGGGGCTACAGCTACTTCGCCCGGTTGGCTGACAATCCAGCCGATGAGTTCGCGGACATGCGCGGGCGCTGCCTGCGTCGCGTTTTCCCCAGCCTCTCCACACTGAATCTGGCGGTGTCAGGCAGCACGAGTCCTCAGCACGCTCAGAAGCAGATTCCGCGTATCCCACGACAGGGCCGCGAGACTCTCGGCTGGGTCGTCATGACCACCGGCGGCAATGATCTGATCCACAACTACGGTCGGGGACCGATCGAAGAAGGCGCGCTATACGGGGCCACTTACGAGCAGGCCCGGCCGTGCGTCAGTAGCTTCGAGTCACGTCTAGGCCGGATGCTCGACGCTGTCGACGAGCGCTTCCCTGGTGGCTGCCACATCTTCCTTGCCAACATCTACGATCCGACGGACGCTGTGGGCGACCTGCAGCACGCGATGGCCTCACTGCCACCGTGGCCTGACGCGGTTCGGAGCCTCAGCGCCTACAACGAGGCAATAGGCCGCTGCGCCAGCAGGCGCCCAAACGTCCATCTCGTTGACATGCGCGCCGCTTTCCTGGGCCATGGCATCCACTGCAGCGAGTTCTGGGGAAGACACTATCAGCGAAAGGACCCGACCTACTGGTACTTCGACAACCTGGAAGACCCAAACCAAAGGGGATACGACGCCATTCGTCGCCTGTTCCTGCTCGAGATGATCGAGGTGGCCAGGGGCCATGGAGGGTCACTCAGGGCCCCGGCCGCTGCGAAAGTGGGGGGCAGATAGCCGCAGCGCCACAAAGCCGATTGCGCACGGGTGGTGGCTGTGCATATACTCTGGCTGGTTGTGTACATAAAGGAGGTCGGTCTGATGCGCTACCTGTCGCTCGTCGTCCTGATTCTCGCCGTCTCGGCAGTCCGGCTGCCCCCACTGTTGTCGTCAATGGCAAGCAGGCCACGGTCTCGGTGGTAGACGTCGAGGGTAAGGTCTACATCAACAGCGCGGCTGGCGGCGGCCAGAGGTCCGCCATGGCGCCGCAGCGAACTCTGCCCGGTCAGAATACAGAAGTCTGCACTTGCCTGACCACGGTCATGCTCCATTGCATCAGCGCATCTTGGTTCATGACGTATGCCCGCATATCGCCGAACGCGCCGCCGAAGCCCGCCGCCCCGCCGATCCGCACCAGTTCCGCCCGCTGGTTTGGTGTGCCGTGATGCAGAGGTGAACCTAGGGCCAGATCCCCCATGTTGGCAGCCGCCACAATGCTGGCGAGTGCCAATGCCTGGCTCAGCGCCGGGTGCGCGCTCCTAATGCGCAACCCGGTCCAGTACCCCGCGAGAACATCCGCCTGCATCTCCGTGTCCGTGCCGGGCGGCGGCAGCCCCATGCCATGCTGCAGCCAGTACCGGAACTGGAAGTGGTGCATGAATTCGTGTGCCTCGGTAAAACAGATGGCGACAGCACCACCCAGGAGGCCTGCCTTGTCGATCTGCAGTTTGCACGCCCAGTCACCCATGACCACCATCGGCATCGGGGGCGGGAACGCCTGTGAGTTATTGTCAGGGCTGAAGACGATTGGAAACGCCGACATTCCCATGCCCTGCACGAGAAGTTGCCCCTCATTCAAAACCATTGCATCAACCGGTAACACTGGGTTGGGCGGACGAAGACTTGCCGGGGCACCTCCGCCGTACTGTATGCAGTACTGCGGACAAGCAGCGCTCGCCAGCAGGAGCAGCCCCAGAACCGCCATGTACCGTATCATCCCCATCACCCTTCCGTGTCCCCTGTAGGACTATGGTGCGAACACATGGGCACCATAGAAGGGACGCATCTGCAGGTCCTGGAGTTCGCGCGTACTACGTGCTACCATTTTCCACACGCCATTACGGATAGAGAGGCGACCCACAATGATGAAGATCGGCTGCGGAACGGTCTGCTTCCGCAATCTGCCGCTGGAGGACGCCCTCAGGCGCATCGCCCGGGCTGGATACCACTGGGTGGAGACTCAGGCTACTGCGCCCTTCTGCCCGCACGTAGACCCCTGGCATGACAACCCCGAGGCGTTCAAGAGCCTCGTCGCCGACTGCGGATTCGAAGGCGTGACGGCCCTCTGGGCACCCCACGGCGCGATTCTCGCCGATCCCGAAGCCGTCGCAGGCGTGAGCGCAGCCCTGCAGTGGGCTCAGGCGGCAGGCATTCCCGTGGTCAACGCGGGCGACGGGCAGAAGCCGAAGGATATGTCTGAGGCCGACGCGCTTGCCTTGCTTGGAGAGCGTCTCTCAGCCATCCTCGAGGTCGCGCAGCGCTGCCAGGTGTTCGTCGCCATTGAACCCCACGGAACCTTCTCCCTCACCCCGGCGGGCCTGGAGTCGATCATGGGCTTGTCAGAATCCCCATGGCTGGGCATCAACTACGACACCGCCAACGTCCACCGCGCCACCTACGTCGAAACCGCCGCCGGAGCCTACAACTGGCAACCTGTAGGCGAGAGCGCGGATGAGGTGGCTACCCTGGAGCGCGTTATCTCACACGTGGTGCACTGCCACGTGAAGGACACCATCGGCGCGCGGTCGGTGGCTCTGGGGGAAGGAGAAGTGGACGTCCTCGGCTGCCTGCAGGTCCTCGACAGGCACGGTTACGACGGCGTGGTCTCACTGGAGACAGAGGGGGACGAGGGACCCGACGAGATGGAGCAGATGATAGAACGCAGCCGGCGCTACCTGGAGGAAGCCCTGAGGCCCACATAGCGCCGGCTGACTCAATAACCCTTGCTACTTGAATTCCGGCAGGTAAGCCTTCTGCAGCTCAAGCATGTCATCCAGCAGCGCCCGCGCCTGCGCGATGCCGTGAATGCACGGGTCAAGCAACAGAGCCTGCAGGAGCAGCCGCTTATCTCGCGTGCGGTACGCCTCGGTCACGGTGCTGATGATGTCGCACTGTAGCCGCAGGTGTGCCGCAAACGTCTCCGGGAGTGCCCCGACGGCCACCGGCTCAATTCCCTTGCGGCTAACGTGGGCAGGTACCTCGACCGCCGCTCCCTGCGGCAGGTTGGCGATCAGCGGGCCGTTGTTGAGCAAGTTGACCGCTGACACCCGCAGCGGTTGCTCCCGCTGCAGCGCGCCGATGACCGCCACTGCCAACTCCCCACTGCTCCCTGCCACATCCTCAATCGGCACTTCGCCCCGTAGGAAGCGCACCACAGCGTTGTCCGGCACCGGCTCCCCTGTCACCTGCCGATTCTCCTGCCCATAGTGCCACTTCCGGCCGCAGAACTCGCCGCCGAAGGCGAAGTACTCGCCGATATGATCGTCGGAGGGGTAGCTGAGAACATCGAAGATACGAGCCAGTTGGCAATACAGCGGCGGCAGGCCCAGCGTATCGTCCTCCTGGACCTGTTGCAGCAGGCGCGGCAGGTGCTCGCTCCCATCACGCCGGTCACGCACGGAAAGGGCGCAGAAGATGTGGTTGAGCCCCGCCGAGGTGACTTCCAGGTGCTCCTGCGGAATGCCGCTGAGACGGCTGGCGAGCCTCTCCAGGCCAAAGACCCCGTGGCAAAGCCCGATCGCTCGGACCTTGGTCAGGTGCAGGATTGCATGCAGAACGCGCGCTTCCGGGTTGGTGAAGTTCAGCAGCAGCGCCTCTGGGCATAGCTCCTCGATGTCGCGGCAGATGGGCAGGATGAGGTTGAAGCTGCGGAGCGCATGGAACAGCGCGCCGGGGCCGCCGTTCTCGCCGAGACAGTGGCTGACGCCGTGGGCCTGCGGGACGCGGAAGTCCTGTTCCCACAGCGCCATGCGCTGGATCGAGACGGCCGTGATGACGAACTCGGCTCCGGGCAACGCCTCGCGGCGGTCGGTGGTGCTGGTGACCCGGGCGGCGCTGCCGTGGTGCTCTTTGAGCGCCTCCGCGAAAGCCGTCATGGTTGCGAGAGCACTGGGGTTGAGGTCCACCAGGCAGACCTCGAGATCGGGCAGTTGCCGCCCTGGCTCGCCCAGCAAGTCTGCGATAACGCCCCGTCCGAAGCTCGCACTACCAGCGCCTATGACAACGATCTTCATGGAACCAACTCCCTGAACGAAATGGCCTCACATCGGATACAGCCGGTCTTCACGTTCTGAATGACCACACCTGAGCTGACCTCGCCCAGCCCAGGCAACAACATTCCGCCTCGCCAAGTCGATACCTTGGCGCCGCACCTCCGCCTCCCCCTCATGTTGACGCTCTTTTGGCGCGGGCGTATAATCCGCCAAGTGCGGCAAGCTTGCGCAGGTGTCGCAATTCCCTACCTCAATGAACACCCCTCGCGAGGTTCTCCCATGCGATACTGGCCTGTCATGCTGTTAGTCACCATGCCCGCTCTCCTTTTCACCGGCTGCGCGAAGAAGTCGGAACCTGCCGGCAAGCGGCAGACCACAAGCCTCAGCTTCCTCGCCATGGAGTATGACACCAACACCCGGCCTTTCATGGACAAGGTCAAGCAGCAGTTTGAGGCGGCTAACCCCGACATCAAGCTGAACATTGACGTCGTTGACTGGAACCTCGGCAAGGACAAGCTGGCCACCCTCGTCGCCGCCAATAACGCCCCCGACCTCGCCAACATCGCCACCATCTGGCTCCCCGAATACGTGCAACTCGACGTCGTCGAGCCCGTTGACAGCTATCTCTCAACCGAAATGCGCGACCGCTTCCTGCCCGTCACCCTCCACGGCGCGGAATACCAGGGGAAGCTCTACGGCCTCCCCATAGCCGTCAGCGCCCGCGCCATGTACTACAACAAAGACCTTCTGGGCAACAACAAGCCCCCCACCAACTGGAAGGAACTGGTCACCGTCGCCAAGAAGTGCTCCAACCCCGCCAAGGGCATCTACGGCTTCGGCGTGCAGGGCTCCAAGGTCGAGACCGATGTCTACTGGTACTACTTCCTGTGGGCCAACAAGGGCGAAATCCTCTCCCCCGACGGCACCCAGGCGATCTTCAACAGCCCCGCTGGCGTAGAGGCCCTGCAGTTCGAGTGCGATCTGGTGCAGAAGAACAAAGTCACCGAACCCGAGCCGACCGCCTACGACCGCGAGGGCCTGCAGGAGATGTTCAAGGCCGGCAAGCTTGGCATGACCATCACCGGCCCGTGGTTCTGGAAGATGCTCAAGAAGGACGTGCCCAACCTCCACTACGGCGTGGCGCCCATCCCCGGCAACAAGCAGCAAAAGACCATGGCCGTCACCGACAACCTGATCATGTTCAAGGCCTGCAAGAACAAGGAAGCGGCCTGGAAGTTCGTCGAGTTCTTCTACAAGCCCGAACTCCGCCAGGAATGGGCCGAGACCTTCGGCATGATTCCTGAACTCAAGTCCGTCGCACAGTCCGACTTCATCAAGAAGAGCCCTGAGTGGACCACCTTCCTCAGCCTCCTGGACTCCGGCGTCTTCGTCCCGCTGCACCCCCGCTGGACGGCCATCGCCAAGGAGATCGAAGTCGGCGTGCAGCAGGCCCTCCTCGGCGAAAAGACGCCCAAGGCCGCGCTCGATGCCGCCAAGACCCGCGTGGACGCCCTGCTCAAAGAGCCGGCCACACCAGCAACTACCGCGCCCGCCAGTTGACCGCGGCCCCGTCCTCCCACCGTCAGGCCCGAAGGGCCGTAAGCTGCTAGCCAGGTCCGCAAGGGCCTGGTATCCGGCCATCTCAACATACCAGAGCCCCGCAGGGGCGGCAGCAACTACTTCCGGAGCCCGCCAAGGCATGCAACGCGGTCGCACCACCCTAATCGCCTACCTCGCCCTCGCCCCGAGCGCCATTCTGGCGGTCGGGGTGATCTTCTACCCGATCCTGCGGACCTTCTATGCCGCCTTCTGCCAGGTGGACCGCAAGGGCAACCCAGGGGCCTTCGGCACCCTCGGTAACTTCCGCGCTGTCCTTGGCAGCGACGTCTTCCGCCAGCAGGTTGTCCCGCACACCATCCTCTGGACGGTAGTGGTCGTCGGCGTAACCATCGCCATCTCGCTCTTCGTGGCCGTAGCGCTCAACGAGCGCCTCCCTGGCCGCCGCCTCATGCGCTCCATCGTGATGCTCCCCTGGGCCACCTCTTTGGTCATCAGCGCCGCGGTGTGGAAGTGGATCCTCCATCCCACCCAGGGCCCCCTCAACCGCCTCCTGGAGGGCTGGGGCTTCATGCCCTATGGCCAGGCCCCCGCGTGGCTCGCCCGCCCCGGCATGGCCATGGCCGCCGCCATTGCCGTCGGCATCTGGGTCTCCATCCCCTTCACCTCGGTCGTTCTGCTGGCCGGGCTGCAGTCCATCGGCGATGACGTCTACGAGGCGGGTATCCTCGACGGCGCCACAGGCTGGCGGCGCTTCCGCCACCTGACGCTCCCGCTCCTGCGCCCTGTGCTACTCGTCGCGGTCCTGCTCAACGTGATCTACGTCTTCAACTCCTTCCCGATCATCTGGACCCTCACCGAGGGCGGCCCCGCTAACCAGACGCACATCATCGTCACGTACCTGTACCAGACCGCCATCTCCCAGCGCGAGTATGGCCAGGGCTACGCCATGGCTGTGCTGACCTTCGTCGTGCTGCTCGCCTTCTCGCTCATCTACACCCGTCTTCACTCCCGGGAGGGCTTGCAGGGCGAATGAGAACCTCCCGCTTGACCAAGACTGTCTTCATCTGCGGCATGATCCCGGTCATGCTGATCGTGCTGTTTCCCTTCGCGGTGATGATCACCACCGCCCTCAAGACGCCTGCGGCCATCTCCGCCCCCTCCGGGCCGGATCAGCCCTATCACTTCATCCCCACTGAGCCGCAGCCGTCGAACTTCATCGAGGTCTTCCGCGCGATGCCTCTGGCGCGCAACTTTGGCAACAGCCTCATCATCGCCCTCGGCGCCACCCTCCTGAACCTGCTTTGCGCCATCCCGGCCGCCTACGCCCTCGCACGGCTGGTCTTCCCCGGCAAGAAGGCCGTCCTCTTCCTGGTGCTCACTACCCAGATGTTCTCGCCCATAGTCCTGATCATCGCCCTCTTCGCCCAGTTCACCAACTACGGCCTGCTCGAGGGGGGGCGCGTCTACTTCGCGCTTATCATCGCCAACGCCGCCGCCTCCCTGGCCTTCGGCATCTGGCTACTCACCGGCTACTTCTCGACCATCCCCCAAGAGGTCGAAGAAGCCGCGCTCATTGACGGCTGCTCGCGCTTCCAGACCATCTCGCGCATCATCATCCCGGTCGCTCTGCCCGGCGTGGTGACCACGGTCATTTTCGCCTTCATCAGCGCCTGGAACGAGTTCGTCTTCGCCCTCACCTTCGTCTCCTCCGACGTCTACAAGCCGCTAACAGTGGCGATCCCCAGCTTCATCGGCCAGTACGGCACCCAATGGCAATTGCTAATGGCCGCCGCCCTCCTGGCCACAATCCCCGTCGTAGCCCTGTTCCTGGGCATGGAAAAACACCTCGTCCGCGGCCTGACGGCTGGATCGATCAAGTAGTGAACGAGTCCCGCCCGGCACTGCAAGCCGCCAGTGCCAGTGGCCGTTCGCTGGGAGCGCGGGCATCTCTGCCCGCTCGGGGTCCTGCACTCCCCCGGAAAATCACCAACTGAGATCAAACACGCATGGCATGGTTCCAAAATCCCCCCAACCCGCTGCTTGAAGAGCGGGAATTTGCGCTAAGCCCCGACTACAGCCCCCTTCAGTGGGTCCTTCTGGCCCTCCTCTGGATAGTGCTCCTCCCGGTGTGCCTGCCCCTGTGGCTCCTCGGACGCTTGCTGGTTGGAGCGGTGGTCCTTAGTGGCACCATCGCCTTCTCCGTGGCCGAGAGGGTCTTCCATGGCCCAGTGGACAAAGCCCAGCCCTTCCAGTGGCAGTGCGTCCGCGCCTGGCTCAATAACTGCGTCGGCACCCGCCTGCCGCACTGGAACGGCCCCTTCCGCCGCTTCATCTTTCGCCTCAGCGGCGTGCGCATCGGCCGGGGCAGCTTCATCGGCATGGGCGGCTACATGGAGGACTACCTGCCCCAGAATGTCATTATCGAGGACAACGTGACTGTCTCCTTTGGGGTGACCTTCATTGCCCACGGAGCCAAACAGGGCCGCACCGAACAGGAGAAGTACATCATCCTGCGCAAGGGCGCCTACGTCGGGGCCGCCTCAGTGCTCATACCCGGCATCGAGATCGGCCCGTCGGCCGTGGTCGGGTCCGGATCGGTGGTCACCAAAGACGTCCCGCCCGGTGCCATCGTCGCCGGAGCCCCTGCCCGCATCTTGGGCTACAAGACGGGTTACCAACCAGCCTCCTCAGCGGAAGAAGAGGACTGAGTTTCCAGTCAGGCCTCAGCTCTGCAAAACCTGAAGCAGACTTTCCTCATCGCCACAATGTCGTTTGGCGATGCTGCTGGCAGATGGCAACTGAAGGGCGTATGGGGAACTGAAGGGGACGTTGCTGGAGCGGACGGGGAACATGCCGGCGAACTCGGCTTTTGTGCTGGAGGTGGCGGTGGAGTAGCTCCGAAGTGATTCAATTGGCAGTCTTTGGGCGAGCTAAAACCGCGCTACGTGGCTCTGAGTGGCCTCTGCGGGGCAAACAGCGTTTGTGCAACTGGAAAATGGCTCTGAGGGCCCTCTACGCGGCTCTCAGGGCCATTTGCAGTTGTGAGTGGCCTGAAGGTGCGCCAGAAGCATCATTTTGGAGCAGAATCGGGGAATCCAAATCGGCGCTACGCGGCTCTGAGTGGCCTCTATGGGCTTGTGAAGCCTCCGCTGCGTTTTGGAACACATTGAATCCGCCCTGAGAGCCCCGTAGAGGGGCCTGTATGGCTTTTGGGGATTTCAACTGATTCATCTGTGTTCCGCCCTGCCCCCACCTTCAGTCACTTCGACGGCAGCCCAACCTCTCCCCCTCTTGTCACTCTGAGCGAAGCGAAGAGTCTCGTTAGTTCCGGCCCTTCTATACCACCTCGCCACGCATCTCGTCCCACGACCTCAACCCTAATGTGGTATCAATTCCATAGAGACTATCCCGTCCGGCCAACATCGCCAGCCGCCCGGCAGTCTCCGGGCTTTCATTGTCCAAAAGCGCCTTAAGAAACCCCGCTACCGCGGCATCCCCAGCCCCGCAGGCATTCTGCATCTTCGATCCCTCAACCGGGTAAGCCTCGACCCACAGCCGCCGCCCCTGCCACTCGGGCGAAAGCTCGAGCACCTCGACCTCTGCAGCGGTGGCGAGGTAGGCCCCGCGATGGCCGCCTTTGATCAAGACGACCTTCGCCCCAAGCGCCAGCACTCTGTCCGCCAGTTCCTCATACAGCCTCGCAGGCACGGTATCAACAAAATCGCCATCAGGGCTCTCCAGGAGCAGCTGAGACCACTTCTGACGGTCGAGCATGAACAGCAGTTCCTCGACGCTCGGCACAAAGACGTCAACGTGCGGCAGCACCCCGGAAAGCAGCAGAGGCCACTCTACGCGCCCGGCCGGGCCATCCGGATCGGGAAGCGTCATATCGAGCGAGGTGGCAACGCCGAGGGATTTCACGCGCTGGAACACGGCCTCGAGTTCCGCGCCCCCATTGCGGAACATCGTCTCCATAAGCGGCGGGTAGCCGAAGTGGAAGAGCCGGCTGCGGGCGATGAGCTCGTAGTCGAGATCGGCGGCACCGAAGGCGGCATTGCAGCCGGGGTATTCGAGGAAGACCCGGTCGGTCCCCGGCGGCGCGATGACTATGCCATAGGCCGTACCCGCGCGCTCGGTCTGCTCCACATACAGCTCTGCCCCACGGCCGCTCAGCATCCCCAACAACAGGTCCCCCAGGCCATCCTTGCCCACCAACCCAATCAACCCGACGCGCGCGCCAAAGACGCTAAGGGCGAGGCCTGTATTCGCCACCACTCCCCCCGGCGTGGCCTCCAGCGGGCCTACCTCGATGAGCTTGCCGGGACGGAGTAGTTCGGCCAGGGGGGCGGGATTGCCTGGCGCAAACGTGGGCGCGAGGTCGATCCCGAGGTAGCCGGCGACTACCGCGTCGAGGCGTAAGTTGGAGGTCGGCATGGTAGTTCTCGCTGGTTGGTCGGTGACACGGCATGCGGGCAGGATGCCCGCGCACCTACGGCAACGGCTGCGGGCAGGATGCCCGCGCACCTACGGCTACGGCGGCGTTAGGTCGCCTTGATCAGCTCCACGCCGAGGATGTTGCACAGGTCGCGCAGGGGCTCGGTCTGGTCGCCGTACGCGATGAAGTAGTGCTGGCTGAGTACCTGCTGGATGAACCCCTCGATAGGAGTATCCAGGGTGATTTCGAGGCTCGGCAGTTGCGGAGCAGGCGGCGCCCAGCCGGCTTCCTCCCACGGGCGCGGCGTCTTTGCCTCACCGGTGACCATATGGAACGCATAGCGGTCGCCAGTGTGGGTCAGGCGGCAGACAGTGACCGGCCCGGTTTTGACGCGTGAGACGTTCAGCAGCCCCTCGCCGAACTCGCCGAAAGCGGTGGGGAGGACGGTTACGGGGCCGTCCACGACTTCGCTGGGCACGAAGTCCGGAACGCCCATGAGCATCCCGTCCGGCATGAACTCGTAGAATTCCAGGTACGCCCCGATCTGCCCGGTAGCGTAGCGGATCATCAACTGCGTGACCGAGCCGAGAATGTCATTTTCGGGTACCGTGCAGACGCCGTCCTGCTCGTGCAGCAGCATGAAGACACCTGCCGGAGCGAACCCGAGCAGCTTCTTCACGCCATCCACATCAACCAGCGTGATGGCCTCATAGCCACGCTCCCGGACCTTCTGCTGCACCGCCAGGTAGAGCTTGACCGTGTTCTCGATGGTCTCGGGCTGAGCCGGCTTGACGAAGCTCCAGCGCTCGGCAACCTCTGCGGACAGCTTAGCCACAGCCGCCGGATCGAGCTTCTCGATCCCCTGCACCATCTCCAGCATCTCGAAGCTCTCGACCTCGGGGCCAATGACCCCGCGCAGGGAGACACCGTCATGCTGGGTGCCATACAGCTTCATGTCGCGGTAGCCCATGGTGCCGATGCGGGCGCCGCGGAGCTTCGCAGCGGCCCGGGCCGCCTTCGCGTAGCTAACGACCTGCTCCACCGGGAGCTTTTGGCCGCGGTAGGTCACGATGTACTTGAACGTGTAGCCCAGGTCAGCCATGGGCTTGCGGAGGGCGGTCGTGCCGGCCTGATCGGCGGTGGTGACGAAACGGCCGTTCTCGTCCCAGCCAGTGAGGCCGAGCAGGATCATGGGCTTGTGGCGGAAGCGGTCGGCAATCGCGATGACAGCGTGGGAGGGTATCCAGCCGGCGAGGCAGAGAATGAGGACGTCAAAGTCGGCGCCGGAGAGGTCGGCAAGGGCCCGGGCAACGTCGGCCCCGGCGGGGTCGTCGGAGACCGGGTCGGTCCAGAGGAGGTCGAGGCCGGCGGCCTGAAGCTCTTCCCGGGCGGCATTGCATTTGCGCTCGATCAGATCGCGCGGAGTGTTGATTTCGCCGAAGCCGACGAAGGCAGCGGTGAGGTTGGGCATGGCGTTCTCCTTTGGAGCGCGTGTGACGGGTGCGGGAAAGGCGGGCCGGATGCCGACGGTGAGGCTGTCGGCATTCGGCCCCTCCATTGTCGACGATGGTTGGTCGGTGATGACGGCCGGGCCGGCTGAAGCTCGGCCCCTCCGAAGAGACGGCGGACGGCAACGGCGTCGGGGCCAGTGGCCCCTCCCACAAGCGGCAAAGGCGTGCGGCCAGTGGCCCCTCCCACAAGCGGCAAAGGCGTGCGGCCACTAGCCCCTCCCACAAGCGGCAACGGCATGCGGGCAGGGATGCCCTGCGACGCGGACGTCGCTTCGCGCACCTAACGGCGGACGGCTAAGGGCAACGGCACGGATGGCGCTTACCAGTTAAACCGCGGGACCTCTCGCCAGTTGCCGTCGCTCATGGCGGATTCGTGGGCTACTATGCCCGGGATCGTGAAATCCATGGAGCGCATTACGTCTATGGGCGGGTGGACTTCGTTTTCGATGGAATCGAGGAAGTCGCGGATCATGTAGTACTCGGAGGTCCCGTGGCCGCCCTGCTTGGCCTCTTCGGGGGCCTTGGGGTCAACTACCGAACACTCAATGACCTCGGCGCTCTGGTGGCCGTTCTCGTCATTGGGCGTCTCGCCCTCGATCCAGAGATAGCCGTTGGTGTTGCTGCCATTGCGGCCATTCTCCACGTACCCCTTGGTGCCGTAGAGCGAGTAGTACACCATGTGCGGGTAGCGCGGGGCGACCTGGCTGCGCGCGATCTTGATGACCGCATCCTTTTCGGTGCGGAAGAGACCCACTTCCATGTCGAGGAAGCCGAGGTGGTCCTTCATCTCGGGGCGCTTGTGGAAGCCGGCGTGGCTGCCCGAGGCGGCGACAATCCGGTCGTCCATGAGCGTCAGCAGTGGCCCGAGGGTATGGGCGCAGTACCAGATCGGCGGGCGCTCGTGCCGCCAGAAGAACTCGCCGGTGGCCTTGTCCACGAGCAGGTTCTCGATTTCGTGCACATATTCTGCCTCGGCATAGTAGATCGGGCCCAGCTTGCCCTTCCGGACGATGTCCTGCCATTGGCGGACGTAGTGGAAGTAGCAGTAGTTCTCGGCCATCATGTAGGTGCGGCCGGAGCGCTTGACGGCCTGGACGATCTGGTCGCAGTCCGCGACAGTGTACGCGGCGGTCTGCTCGCACATGACGTGCTTGCCGGCCTCCAGCGCCGCAATGGTCTGCGGGGCATGGAAGCGGATCGGCGTGGCGATCATGACGATGTCCATGTCTGCGGCCAGGAACTGGTCATAGTCCGTGTACAGCGCCGAATCGGGCAGCGAAAACGCTCCGCCGAGATCGGAGAGAGTGTCGGGATTAAGGTCGCAAAGAGCGGTGACCTGCATCCGCGGATGGGCCGCAAATAGTGAGACGAAGCCCCTGCCGCGCCTGAGGCCGGCAATTCCTACTTTCCAAGTTTTCATTGAGGACCTGCTCCGTGAAGGGTAGTTGCGACGACGGCGCGAGACTGTTTCCTCACAGCAATTGGGAAAACCTACCTGGGGCTCAAAACAGGACCTGAAGACGTTAACAGAGAAGAAGCCCCTGCATTTTGGATTACGGAAGCGGTGAGATCTTTGCTGAACCGACGAATTTGCCTGCCCTGGCTGGCTGCGCTGCTCTTCCTGGCCCCGGCCATGGCTCAGGATACCGCCTCGCAATGGGTCTGGTACCCCGAACAGCCCGCCAGCGACGCCGTGCGCGAGACCCGGTGGTTCCGGAAGACCTTTGACCTGGCCGAACCCCCTCGGGAGGCCTCCCTGTGGCTGCTGGTCGATGACAACCACCAGTTGTGGGTGAACGGGCAGGGCCCCCTCACCCCCGCAGAGGCGATCGAGGGCACTCAACGCTACGACCTGACCGCAGTGCTGGAGCAGGGCAAGAACGTGCTGGCGATCTCCGCCTACAACGGCGGCGGCCCGGCAGGGGTGATAGCGCGGCTGATCGTCAGATATGGCGATGGGCGCGAGGCCATCATCAACTCTGACGCCTCGTGGCGGTCGGCGAAGGCCGAAGAGCCCGCCTGGACCACAGTAACGTTCGACGACAGCAAATGGCAGCCCGTGCGGCTCATCGGCGGGGCCTTCACCCAGCCGTGGTACGACATCCCACGCTTCCACATGAACCCCTTCATCACTGTCGAGGAAATGGCGGCGCTGGAGCGGGAGCGGGCGAAGATACTGGCCTCCCCTGAGCAGCTTGCCACGGAGAAGCCCGCGCGTGCGGAGATCAAGCAGCACAACGGGGCGCCGGCCCTCTTCATCAATGGCAAACCCGAGCCACTGGTGATGTATCGGGGAACGGTAGACCCGTTCAGCCCGTACGGCCGGAAGTTGCTCGGCGAGTTCCGCGATGCCGGAATTCATGCCTATGCGCCGTACGTGACGCTGGATCGGTGCTGGACCGGGCCCGGCAAGTACAACTTTCGCCTGCTCGATGACATAGTCCGGGCCTATCTGTCCGTTGATCCCGACGCCCACCTCACCATGCTGGTGCGGCTGGTGCCGCCGAGTTGGTGGTTTGAGGCCCATCCGGATGAGATGGTAGGCTATGCCACCTCCGACAAGATTGACAGCAACGACGAATCGGACCGGGTACTGCGCCCCTCGCCGGCTTCTGAGGTGTGGCGCAAGGAGTCTGGCGAGGCATGGGCGGCCCTGATCCGCCACATCGAGGCCCAGCCCTGGGGCAAGCGCGTAATCGGCTGGCATGCCTGCTATGGCATCTACGCCGAGTGGCACTACTTCGGCAGTTGGAGCCAGCAATACCCCGATACCGGCGCTGCGATGACCAAGACCTTCCGTGCCTACCTGCGGGATCAGTACGGGGATGTGAAGAAGCTGCAGGCCGCGTGGCAGGACCCGCAGGTGACCTTTGACACTGCCGCGGTCCCCGGCGTGGAGCCGCGGAAGCTCGCCACGCTCGGGGCCTTCCGCGACCCGAAGTTCGAGCAGCGGGTCATCGACTACTACCGCTGCCAGCACAAGGTAATCGCCGATGACATCGAGTACTTCGGCAAGCTGGCCAAGCAGGAGACCAGGGGCCGCGCGATCTACGGCATCTACTACGGGTACTTCATGGGAGTCTACCCGCAGGCGCAGGGCGGGCATCTGGAACTGGCGCGGTTGCTCAAGTCGCCATACATCGACTACTTCGTTGCGCCGTACGAATACGGGAACAGGCTGATGGGCGAGGACGGTCGCCTGCGCAGCCTCGCCGAGGCCTTCAACCTCGCGGGCAAGGCCCACATCATCGAAGCCGACACCCGCACCTACCTCCACCCGCGCGAGGAGCACGGGCGGACACAGAACCTGACCGAATCGCTCGCTGCGATCAGGCGCGAGTTCTCCACCGGCCTGACCGAGCACACGGGCTACTGGTACGTAGACTTCGGCCCCGAGAGTGTCGGCGGGTGGTATGACAGCCCCGAGATCATGGCCACGATCAAGGACCTCTACGGCGTGGCTAAGCGGGCAGTTGACGTGCCCGCCAGGCGTGTAAGCGAGGTCGCCCTCATCTGTGACCTGCAGAGCGCCTACTACCTCTCCGACGGCGAGGGTATGGCGACCGCTTACAAGCTGATCATGGACACCACGCGGGAGATGTATCGCCTCGGAACTCCCTTTGACGCGATACTCCTGCCGCAACTCCCGCAAGCTGACCTGTCGCGCTACAAGGTGCTCGTGTTCCTGAACACCACGGCCATGACTGACGAGCAGGCCGCGTATGTGCAGAAGCTGCGCGAAGAGGGCAAGCACGCGATGGTGTTCCTGTGGGTACCGGGGCTGACGGGGCCGGACGGGGTGTCTGTGGCGCGGGCGGAGAAGATCACGGGGATGAAGCTGCAGAACGTCGGAGTGCATGCGCCCGGGGCAATGGTGGTGACCAGGCCGGATCATCCGCTGACCAGGGGCCTGCCGACGACCGCAGAGGCGAGCCTTGAGGTCACCGGCTCGGCACCTGTGACTGGCTTTGACAAGGTCGGGAGCTGGAACAACCCCCGAACCGCTCTCTACATGGAGCAGCACTACCAGGGCTACGACGTGAAGCCCGCCGCGGGTGGCGTGAACTGGACCTTTGAGACCAGCGATACCTGGTCCGATCTACACTGGCAGGGCGAACTGAGCCCGGTGGACGGTATCGGCCTCGATGCCAGCATCAGCGCCGCCTCGCCGCAGGCCAACATGGAAGTGGTCATCAAGGACGCGAACCTCGCGGAGTTCGTCACCCCGGTCGAGACCTTTGCCGACGCGAAGATGAAGACGCTCGCCTATCCGCTGGCCGCCTTTGACAACGCGCCGTGGTCCAAGAGCAAGCCTGAGCGGCCGGCGCTGCCCCTGCGCGGCATGAAGTTCGTCGTCGGCGGAGTGAACGGGATCGGCCCGGTGACGGTGCAACTGCGCAACCTGCGCACGCTCACCGGCACGGTCAAGGCCACACCAGTCTGCCGCTTCGGGGACGGCACCTTCGGCCCGCTCGTGACGCCGCTGCCGCAGCCGGGCGTCGAGGTGCTGGGGCATATCGAGGGGCGTCAGGACGGCCTGCTGGCGACAAGCGGCAGAGGCCTTCAGACTGTTCTCTACTGCCCGGTGCCATATCTGCCGGCGGAGGTGCTGATGGGGGTCTTGGCGGAAGCGGGGGTGCACAGATACACGACCAACCCGGCGGATGTGCTGCGGGCGGATTCGCGTTTCATGGCCCTTCATACCAAGGAGGGAGGCGCGCGGACGCTGTCTTTGCCCAAGCCTGCTACGCTGCGTGACGCCATCAGCGGGCAGACGATCGGCACCGGACGCCAGATCAAAGTAGACTTGCAGCCGAACTCCACCTCGATCTATGAGGTCGTCCCGGCGCAATGAAGTCCATAGAAATACCGGTGAAGCCCATGCTGAGGCTCGTACTCACTACAATGGCGGTGGCCATGCTCATGGCAACTACGGTTCAGGGCCAGACGGAGCAGGGGGCGGCGGGAGTGGACTACGCGCGGCTCCTGCGCGAGCTCAAGCCGAAGATGACCTTCGAGTTCCTGCAGGACAACCTCAACGCCTACCTGCGCGCCCACCCGGACGAATTCGCGATCCCCGAGGGCTTCGAATCGCCCCATATCGCCTTCTTCACCAATGTCATCGAAGTCAGCGCGCGCACCAAGATCCTGTTCGTGCCGGCGCGGGTGCGGGTCGGGATGACGCCGGAGGTGCATGAGGGACGGCTGCGGCTGAAGGTCACGAGCATCAAGGCGGGCAAGATCCCCGTGCCGCCGAGCTTTCACCATGGCACCGCCGAGACCATCGCACGGGTCGTCAACGAGTTCCTGGAGCGCAACCAGGTACAGCTACAGTGCGTCGCAGTCCGCCGCGGGGCGATCATGGTCTCCGCCGCCGGAGGACCGGCGTCCGCCGCGGGAGGGCCGGCGCCCACGGCACAGCCCGAGCCCGACGAGCAGTAACCATCTTCACCAATCTCACGAGGTAGATCCATGCTTCACAACGAGCTAACCCGGCCCGGCGGCTTTGTCGTCGGCGCGAACTATTGGGCGTCCCACGCCGGAACCGCAATGTGGCGCGAATGGCAGCCAGACGTCGTCGAGGACGACCTGCGCCGCCTGAGCGAAGCCGGGCTGCAACTCCTGCGCGTCTTCCCGCTCTGGAGCGACTTCCAGCCGATCCACCTCCTGCGCACCGGGCAAGGCAATCCCGTCGAGGTCCGCTTCGGCGAGGAGCCTCTGCCGGACGATGATTGGGGTCAGGCGGGCATCTCGGCCGAGATGATGCAGCGCTTCCGGGTCTTTCTGGACCTCGCCGACAAGTACGGCCTGCGGTTCAACATCGGGCTGCTGACCGGCTGGATGAGCGGCCGCCTCCACGTTCCCCCGGCCCTCGAGGGGCATGACGTGCTGACCGACCCGTGGGCGATCCGCTGGGAAGTGCGCTTCGTGCGCGAATTTGTGCGAGAGTTCAAGGATCACCCCGCCATCGCCGCCTGGGACCTCGGTAATGAATGCAACTGCATGGGCCGGGCCACCCAGGACGAGGCGTTCATCTGGTCATCGCAGATAGTCAACGCCATCCGCGCCGAGGACCCCGACCATCCCGTCATCTCCGGCATGCACGGCCTGTCGCCGGAGGGCGTGTGGTCCGTCTTCGATCAGGCCGAACTGACCGACATTCTGACCACCCATCCCTACCCGGTTTTCACGCCCCACTGCAATCAGGACCCCGTCAACACCATCCGCACGATCCTGCACAGCACCGCCGAGAGCCGCTACTATGCCGATATCGGCGGCAAGCCCTGCCTGTGCCAGGAGATCGGCACCCTGGGCCCTGTCATCGCCAGCGAGAAGATCGCCGCCGACTTCATCCGCTCCTGCCTCTTCTCGCTGTGGGCCAACGACTGCCATGGCCTCGTGTGGTGGTGCGCCCACGAGCAGACCGAACTCGCCCACCCGCCCTACGACTGGCACGCGGTTGAGCGGGAACTGGGCCTGCTGCGCGTAGACAAGTCCTGTAAGCCGGTCATGGACGTGATCGGCGCCTTCCGGAAGATGGTGGACGACCTCCCCTTCTGCAGGGCGGGGGCTCGTACCCCGCCGGTAGTTGGGGCAGATGGTTCGGCAGGCGGCGGGGTACGAGCCGCAACGACCGGCGGGGTACGAGCCCCCGCCCAACAGTCCGGCGCGCTCCCCCCTGCCCGCAAGGAAGCCGTCTGCATCCTCACGCAGGGCCAGGACCACTGGGGCGTCGCCTACAGCGCCTATGTCCTCGCCAAGCAGGCCGGGTTCGACCTGCAGTTCCAGTACGCAACCCAGCCCATCCGCGACGCCCAGCTATACCTGCTTCCGTGCCTGACAGGGAACGCCATGATCTCGCGGCGGCGGATGCGGGAGCTTATGGCGAAGGTCGAGGCCGGCGCCACGCTCTACATGTCGCTCGACAGCGGTCTGCCCAGCGACTTCGAGGCCA
>JBDKRC010000244.1:0-3019 GCA_039683575.1 Armatimonadia bacterium
GGGCTGTATGGCGAGCGGGAGTGGGTAGAGGCGCCGAAGAAGATCGTCCGGCCGCCGGTGCCGCCCCCGCCGGCGGTACAGTCTACGCTGGTGAATGATGACTTCGAGCAGGCCAAAGTGGGGGACCTGCCGGTGGCGGCGCGGGTGTCGGGCGAGGAGCAGGGCGCGAGCCTGCGGGTGACCGATGAGACGGCGGCGGTGGGGAAGCATAGCCTGAAGTTCACCGACAAGCCGGGGCTGAGCCAGGTATGGCAGCCGCACATGTTCTACCAGCCGCGGCTGAAGAAGGGGACGGTCCGATTTGCGTTCAGCGTGCGGCCGGAGGCTGGGGCCATATTGTGGCATGAATGGCGGGACACGGGCAGCCCGTACAAGGTCGGCCCGACGCTCAAGATCACGAATGGGGAGCTTAAGGCGGGGGAGCAGGCGCTGCTGAGCCTGCCGCTGGGGCAGTGGACGCGGATTGAGATCACCTGCGTTTTGGGTAAGGCTGCGAACGGGAAGTATGACATGACGGTGACGCTGCCTGGGGCGGCGCCTCAGGAATTCAAGCAACTGGCGTGCGGGAATGACAAGTTCCGGCTGCTCGACTGGGTGGGGTTCATTGCCGTGGCCGATGCCGAAGCGGTGTTCTACATTGATGAACTGAAGATGGAGCACGCGAAATAGGAGACGCCGATGAACTGCCCGGACCTCTGGGGAGTATGGAGCAACCTCGAGCGGATTCGTGAGAACTCGCTACGGCCGCAGTTCGTAGGCTGGCGGGAGGAGTTGCTGACGCGGCTGGAGGAGGGGTTGGGGAAGGCCTTTGAGCCGGAGGGCGAGGGAGCGCAGGCGGCGCAGAAGGCGTGTCATTTGGCGCAGGAGATGGGGATGGCGTATGTGCTGACTGGGGAGGCGCGCTATGCGGCGCGGGCGGTGGAGGCGTTGGAGTTTGTGAAGGCGGATGGGGCGCGGTGGGACCTCATCGTGCACAATGAGATGTACCCGCAGGACACGGCGGACTTGATGACGGCCGAGAATGCGAAGGCGTGCGCCAGTGCGCTGAGTTGGGTGTGGCCGGAGCTGAGCGACGAGCAGCGCAAGGGGTTCATCCGCATGATCGGCGAGCGCGGGGGTAAGCCGATATACGAGGGTGCGCGGGCGGGGTGCTGGTGGGGTAACGCGCTCAACTCGAACTGGACGGCGGTGCTGAACTCGGGGCTGGCCTTTGCGGCGCTGATGATGCAGAAGGTGGAGCCGCAGACAGCGCGGGAGTGGCTGTGGTTTGCGCGCTCGCGGTGTATCGAGATGCTGGACCTGGCGGCGCAGGAGGCGGCAGGCGTTGAGGGGGCTGGGTACTGGCTGTACTGCTTCGGGAGCCTGCAGGACGTGGTTGAGGCGCTGCGCAACGTCAACGGGGACGACCTCTATACGCACCCGTTTTGGGGCAAGGCGAGCCGCTTTCTGCCCTACGTGGCGTTGCCGGACTTCTCAGCGTGGGTGAATTACGCGGATACGGCCTACAAGGGCATGGGCGGGAGCAGTTTCTTCCATGGCGTGGCGGCGAGGAAGGGGGACCCGCTGGCGCAGTGGTATGGCAACGAGATACTGCGGCGGCATGGCGGGGCGGGATGGAAGAACGTGCTGTACTATGACGCCGGGGTGCCGGAGCAGCCGGTGGGGGAGGAACCGCCTTGCAGGTTGTTTGCGAGCATACAGCTCGCGTCGATGCGATCCGGGTGGGATGATGACGCGGTATTCATGCTCTTCAAGGGCGGGTCGAATGCGTGGTCGCATACGCACCTGGACTTGAACAGCTTCTTCATCACCGGGTATGGGGAGCGGCTGGCGACTGAGCCGGGGCCGGAGCCGTATAGTCTAGCGTACTGGCACAGCATCCAGCCGGTGGTGTCAACGGCGCACCATAACTGCATCGTGGTGGACGGGGCGCACCAGCGGGTGCCTCCGCAGTATGCGATGAGTTTTGACCTGGAGGTGGCCGGTGACTGCTACAGCCGGCTCAGCGATCACGTCTCGAACGAGTGGCTGGAGATGATTCGGGGGGATGCGACGACGGCGTATGGGGACTATCTGGAGCGGGCGTGGCGGGACGTGGTGTATCTCAAGCCCGATGCATTTGTGATCTTCGATGACCTGGTGGGGCACCCGGTGCGGTGCCAGCGTAACTTCGAGTGGATGCTGCACAGCGAGTGCGAGTTGCGGGATATCGAGGGTGGGATCGAGGCGCGGGGGGAGAAGGGCTCCCTGTTCATCCAGCCGCTGTTCCCGCAGGGCTGCGAGCACAAATATGTGGAGGGGCGGTGCATTCCTCATGCGAAGGAGAAGCGCCTGAGTGCGGTCAGCATCAGGCCATACTGGCACCACAAGTGGAATGTGAACCCCGCGAAGTCCCCCTATCCACACTGGGACCAGCGGGGCGATGGGGAGCCACTGTACGACAACAATTGCCAGTACCTGGTGGTACTGCAGGTGGCGCGGGCGGGGGAGCAGCCTCGGTATGCGCTTGAGAAGCTGGAGAGCGGGACGGCGAAGGGTGTGAAGCTGACCTCGGCGGAGGAGACGGTGGTGGTGGTGTTCAACCATGGCGGAGGGCAAGTGGAGATGGGTGGGGTGCAGACCGACGCCGAGAAGACGGTGGTGCGGGTGCGGGGTGAGGAGATGACGTGGGCGATGGTGAGGGGAGAGAGGCTGGCCTGGGGGAAGCGGTTGGTATGACGGCGCGAACCGAGGAGAGAGACTGATGAGGGCAGGCTTCTTTGAGACTGACGTGACGCCCGAGACGAGCGTGTTCCTGGCGGGTAACCCGGGGCGGCGGCCAAGTGAAGGCGTTGACGAGCCGCTGTATCTGCGGATGGTGGCGCTGGAGGATGACGGCGGGGAACGGGTGGTGCTGGTTACGATGGACCTGCTCAAGTTCCCGCGCGACATGGCGTGGCGGATCAAGCAGTGGGCCGAGCGGGAGCTGGGCCTCAGCAGTGCTTCGGTGATCATCAATACTTCGCACACGCACTCGGCT
>JBDKRC010000245.1:0-84908 GCA_039683575.1 Armatimonadia bacterium
TGCGGTGGTCGTAGAGAACGCGGCAGATATCCTTTTCGATTCCAGTGATGGGGCGCTTGTCATATTTCGTGAGGAGGGTGGGTGAGAAGGTGATGAGGGTGCGGAAGGCCGGATCACGCGGCAGCGCGAAGTCGTAGACACGAAGGGCGAGCAGGGCTGCGCCCACCTTCTTGCCGTTTGAGACTATGTCCACCGCGCCGCGGTAGGTTCCGGGCCTGGCATCAAGTGGAACTCTCACGCTGAGGAGAAAAGGGGTATTCTGTTCTGCGGAAGCTTCCACAGGAGCAGGCGGCAGCAGAGGGTCGGGCGTGGCGCCGAGACGTGTGCTTTGGCGGTGCACAGTCTTGACCGTGGCGTAGCCGACGGGGGACCAGTCAATCTGGGCGGCGGCGATGGTTGAGGGGCCTTTGAGGTCGTGGGGCAGAAGGCTTACCTGCTGCAGAGTCTGAGCGGGTGTTATCACCAGTTGGGCATAGGCCTGTTCATTTCGCGCGGCCGATAGCTGCAACTCTTTGGTCGGCTTGGCATAGTCGGGGACGCCGTCTTCGCGATAGACTTTGGCGGCAAGGTCATCCGCCCATAGCGTCAGGTCAGCAGTTTTGCTCAGTATCTTTGCTGTCTGACAGACGCCTTGCTCGCTGCGAACGTAGGCCTGATAGAGCGTGGCGATCGCAGCAGGGAAGCTGCCTTCGTAGAGGCCGAGGTCGTCAAACCAGGCGCCAACACCAGTGCCATCGCCCGTGTCATGGGTAGTGAGTACGGGAGCCAATGAGGTCTCATCTTCAGCCGTTGTATATACGGCGAAGTGTTGCGTCCAGTCCTGCGTTGCGAACTGGCTGTCGTCAGGGAGAGTGCGCTGAGCCTTGTTGGTCTGCAGCCACACGTAGGCGCGGGCCTGCTTGAGGTCCTGCGTCTTGCACCACCACGTGACGTAGTAGGTCGTGTTGGGCTTAACCGCGACGTCGGTGCCGGCGCAGGTGACGAAGGAGCGGGGCGAGAGGCCGACGCGGATGCTGCTCTTGCCGGAATGGGCCACTGTGCTGTCGGAGACGACATTGGTGCCCGGCTTGCCGAACTCTCCGCCGCGCCATCCGGCGGCGAAGCCGGAGGCGGTCAATTCCTCCATGCCCGGGTTCTGAAGCAGGTTGACAGGGTCCTGGGCGAAGGCATTGGCAGCGAGGCAGGCAAAGAGCAGGAGTATGGCAAGCGGCTTCATCGGCGGCACCTCTTGGGGGTTGGATGGGGCCCAATTCGCAGTCGCGACCGGCAAACCTGCTTGAGCGGGCTGGAGCGGCGTCTTGACTAACGGAATATACTAGCGCGAACATCGCCTTGGGAGCTTGAGACGTGGACCAGAAGCTGCTAATCGACACTATTCGGACCATGGTGGTCATACTCGGCGGGCTTATGGTGGGCTACTGCCTGCGGAAGTCTGGCTGGATGGCGGAAGAGAAGGGAAATACAGTCAACCGGATCGCGCTCGTGTGGGTGCAGCCATTTGTAATCGGGCTGGCGCTTTGGATGATGAAATCGGTGGACTGGCAGGCACTTTTGTTGCCTCTGTATGGCTTGGTGCTGATCCTGCTGATGTGGCCGGTGTCGGCAGCGGTGGGGCGGTGTATGCGCCTGGACCGGTCCAGTATGGGCGTGTTCGTGACGGCTTCGATGTTCTCCAATGTGGGCTTCACCTTTGGCACGTTTCTGTGCTATGTGGCGCTTGGGCCGCCGGGGGCGGCACTTGGGTCGCTCTACTGTGTCTCGTTCATGCCCAGCTTCTTTACTCTGGGCTTCTATACGGGGCGGCGGTACATGCCGAACGCCGCCGGGAGCATGTGGGGGGCTTTGAAGGAGCAGTTCCTGGATGCACAGACGCGCAACCCCGTTCTGGGGATACTGGCCGGGCTGCTGCTGAATGCTCTCCGGGTGCAGCAGCCGCCGGGTGCGGCGATGGCCATTGACGTGGCGATGCCTGCCACGACCGCGGCTTACCTGCTGGCGATTGGTCTGGGGCTGCACCTGTCGGCGGTGAAAGACTATTGGCGGGAGTGCGTGCTGCTGCACATATCGAAATTCGCGCTCAGTCCTGTGGTGGGGCTGGCACTGGCGCTGCCATTTGGGTACTGGTTCGGGCCGGATCGGAGCAACCTGGTTGTCTGCTTCATACAGGCGGCGGCCCCGGTGGCGATCATGTCGGTGATGCTGGCTGATATGTGCGGGCTCAACTCCAAGCTGGCAGGGGCTTTGTGGATCACGACGAATGTTACGGCAGTCTTTCTCGCGCCGCTGATCCTGATCGCGGCGCGGATGCTCCTTTCGGGAGGCTAGAGATGGACCGCGGCTACGATTGGCGCAATATCCGTAATGGCTGCGAGATACCGACGGAGCACTACAGCGATCAGCCATACATCGTGAGGACCGATGATGGCGCGTGGCTGTGCACGGTGACGACCGGTGGCGGAGTTGAGGGGCAGCACGGCCAGCACGTCGTCAGCATGCGGAGCAACGACTGCGGCAGGACGTGGAGCGAACCCGTTGATGTTGAGCCGGCGGAGGGGCCGGAGGCATCATACGCCGCGCTGCTGAAGGTCCCTTCGGGCCGCGTTTACTGCTTCTACAACCATAACACGGACAACATGAGGGAAGTCATAGCGGACGACCCGCCGTTTGCCGGTGGGAAGTGCTCGCGCGTTGATTCCCTCGGCTACCATGTGTTCAAGTATAGCGACGATCACGGACGGACCTGGTCAGCGCGGCGGTATGCGATACCGATACGGGAAATGGACATTGACCGCCGCAATCCGTATGGGGGGAAGGTCCAGTTCTTCTGGAATGTCGGCAAGCCGTTCATCCACGACGGGGCGGCTTATGTATCGGTGCACAAGGTAGGGGGCTTCGGGGAAGGGTTCTTCACGCGGTCGGAGGGGGTGCTGATTAAGAGCAGCAACCTGGCGGTAGAGAACGACCCTGAGAAGATCACGTGGGAGACGCTGCAGGATTGGGACTTTGGGATGCGGACGCCGCCGGGGGGCGGGCCGGTTGCGGAAGAGCAGAGCTATAGCGTACTGAGTGACGGGTCGTTCTATTGCGTGTACCGCACCGTGGACGGGCATCCGGTTGAGGCCTATAGCAGGGACGGCGGGCACACGTGGAGCGTGCCGCAGTACAAGGCCTTTGCGGCGGGGCACCTCATGAAGCACCCGCGCGCGGCGAATTTCGCGTGGAAGTGTGAGAACGGCAACTACCTGTACTGGTTTCACAACCATGGTGGCCATGACTATGAGGACCGGAACCCGGTATGGTTGTGCGGGGGTGTCGAGGCGGACGGGCCGGAGGGGAGGATCATCAAGTGGACGCAGCCGGAGATCATACTGTACGACGATGATCCTTTTGTGCGCATGAGCTACCCGGACCTCATTGAAGAGGACGGGCGGTACTTCATCACGGAGACGCAGAAGGATGTCGCGCGGGTGCATGAACTGGACCGGGCGCTGCTCGAGGGACTGTGGGCACAGTTTGAGCGGGCGGAGGTGGCGCAGGAGGGGCTGCTGCTGGAAGTCAAAGCTCCTGTCCCGACGGAGGTAGGCATGCCGGTACTGCCGCCATTCTTGGCGCGGGATGGCAGCCGGGCCGACTATGGAACACTGGACCTGCGGCAGGGGTTTGCGTTGGATATGTGGTTGCGGCTGGAGGCGCTTGAGCCGGGGCAGGTACTGTTCGACACGCGCGACCAAACGGGGGCGGGCGTGGCGCTGGTGACGACAGAGACTGGGTCGGTTGAGGCTGTGCTCAATGACGGCCGGTGTGAACAGCGCTGGCGTAGTGATGGCAGCACGCTGCGGGTGGGCGAACTGCAGCATGTGGTCGTCAGCATGGATGGCGGGCCGAAGATCATTACGTTCGTGGTGGATGGCGTGTTGTGTGACGGGGGGGCCGAGAGGCAGTTTGGCTGGGGGAGATTCAGCCCGCATCTGCGCACGCCCCAGGGACGGAGCACCGCATGCCTGTCGCCTGCGGTGCAGGGGTTGCGGGTGTATGGTCGTTATTTGCGGACTTCAGAAGCAATCAGCAACTACAGAGCGGGCCTGGAGGGTTAGTCATGATGAGATACATCTGCCTCTGCGTCGCCATCGCGGCCATGGCACCAGTGCATGCGGCAAAGGTCGTTCTCGCGAAGGGCGGTCAGCCCGCTGCGACGATCGTCATCCCTGACAAAGCGACGGATCGAGAGAAGCTGGCAGCGCAGGAACTCCAGCATTACGTGAAGGCCATCTGTGGTGTCGAACTGCCGGTGAAGAGCGATGGCAAGCGGGTCGATGGTGCCGGGCTCTATATTGGCAAGACCGAGACAACACTCCCCGGTGACGTCCCCGGAAAGGAACTGAACCCGGAGACTTACGCGGTTCATGTTCGAGATGGTAACGTGTTCTTCACGGGCCGGTATCCGACGCCGACGTACTTTGCGGTGGCCTCCTTCATTGAGGACAGCCTCGGCGTGAGATGGTTCGCGCCGGGAGATGAATGGGAGTATGTGCCTACGGGTAAGCCTGGGCAGTTGACGGTTGAGGTCCGCGACCGAGTGACGGTGCCTGATACCTCGCCGCGGGTCTGGAGTGGTCACGATTGGAATCAGGATTGGAAGACGTGGAACCTGCGCAACAAGACGGTTCTGAGCGAGGTAGTACCGCGGCGGCAGTTCCAGAATAACGTGTTCAAGGTCTTCCCGCCCTCGAAGTATGCGAAGACGCATCCGGAATACTATCCGCTTATCAACGGGAAGCGGTGGATTCCCAGCAGTGACAGCGACGCCTACTGGCGCCCGTGTGAGAGCAATCCCGAGGTTATCGCGCTGGTAGCCGACTATGCGCGGAAGTGGTTCGACACTCATCCCGACGTTGACAGCTTCTCCGTGGGCATGGACGACATCTCGCATATGTGCAGTTGCGACAACTGTCGCGCGTGGGACCCGCATCCGGACTCCTATGAGAAGGGACAGTTTTCCGACCGTCACTACAAGTTCGTCAATGCGCTGGCCCGGGAGATCAAGAAGACTCACCCGGATCGCTATATCGGAACGCTCATCTACAACATTGCCCGTGATTTGCCGGAGACGGTGGATAAGCTTGAGGACAATGTCTTCGGGTTCATTACGGAGACTTCGGCGCTGTGGTGGGAGCCCGGACGCAAGCAGGCAGATCATGACCTGACCCGGGAGTGGGCCAAGCGCTGCAAGCATCTGTCGCGTTATGACTACTTTGGGATGGGCGGGATTACTCCCCGAGTCTACCCGCACGCCATGGCAGAGCAGATCAAGTTCGACAAGTCGCTGGGAATGGAAGGCTGCTACATTGAGGTCTACACTTTCATGCCTAATACGGCCCCAATGATCTGGGCCTTCTCGAAGATGCAGTGGGACGGCAAGCAGGATGTGGACCGGCTGCTGGGCGAGTTCTATGCGGACATGTTTGGTCCGGCATCCGGCACGATGAAGCAGTACTTCGATCTGCTGGAGCGCTCGTGGAATACGCCGCGCGAGGGACGCAAGGGCTGGGTACACCGGAACCTGCGGAATCAGGCTCTCGCCATGTCGCCTGATGATGTTGACGAGGGGTTCCGGCTGCTGCGCAAGGCTTCTCGGGAAGCGGCCACTGATCTCCAGAAGCAGAGGATCGAGACCTTACGAGCGGCGCTGCAGTTTGGGAGCTATCCGATCAAGGCTTACGCGATGTCCAATAGCCTGGTCAAGCTCGACATCAACAGCGAGGCGACCGCCCAGAAGGCGCTCGAACAGATCGAGCAGATGGGGCGAATGGCGCGGGAGCGCGAAGCATTCTGGGCGGAGGCGCCTAAGCGTGATGACCTGTTGGGAGAGACGGTGCGCGGCCTGGGCGACATGGGATACATGGCCGTGGGGCAGATGCCGCTGTTGGAGGCGGGGGCTACCGCTGCAGCCATGCGCGCTTTCAGTTGGTATATGGCGAACAAGCCTGAGAAGCTGGAGGAAGCGGTCGCGAAGCTGCAGGGCATGAGCGACAACAGTCTGGCTCAGGGGCTGAATGGCTGGCTGTGGGTCACGAAGAACAAGCCCGCAAACCTGCTGCAGAACGGGGACTTTGAGACCCCGGGGACGAACGCTGACAAGCCTGAAGCCGACTGGCAGACCGTTGGGGCTCCGCCCGGGTGGAATCGCTGGTCGAGTGGTGACAAGGGCAGCTTCCGCGTCATCAAGGGCGTTGGCATCAACGGAAGCACCGCCGCTGCCATCACAGGCACCGGATCAGCCTGCTACCTGCGAACTGTGCCCGTGGAGGTGGGCGGGAAGTACCTGGTGATCGCATGGGTCAACGGTGAGCCGGATGCGATGACGGCGGGAGCCCAGTTGGGCGTCCGGTTCCAGAAGGCCGATGGAAGCTGGCATCCGCGACGGGAACTCGAGCCGACGATTCAGCCCCCGGCAGGGATGAAGGGTTGGCAGGCGCTCCTTCTGGCTGTCACAATCCCGCCCGAGGCAGGCCGGATCGTGATCATGCCGGGCGCGCGCGCCCAGGACGCTGATAAGACCGCACTGATTGATGATGTAGCCGTCTACAAGCTGCCGTGATGAGGAGGAGTTTGAACATGCGTGTTGTGGCATTCAATGGGAGTCCTCGGCCGAAGGGCAACACCTCGCTGCTGATCGGGCGGGTATTCGAGGAATTGCAGGCAGAGGGTATCGAGACGGAGTTGGTGCAAGTGGGCGGCCAGCCGATCCATGGTTGTCGTGCCTGCTATGCGTGCTTCAAGAAGGCCAATGGGCACTGCGTATTCGATGATGACATTCTCAACCAGTGCGTCGACAAGATGCGTGAGGCTGACGGTATCATCCTTGGCTCGCCGACCTATTACGCCAACATCAGTTCCGAGCTAAAGGCTCTCATTGACCGGGCGGGGCTGGTGAATGGCGCCAATGGTGGCTTCCTGAAGCACAAAGTGGCGGCGGCGGTCATTGCAGTACGGCGCGCGGGCGCTGTCACGGCTTTTGACGCGATCAACCACTTCTTCTTCAGCGCCCAGATGGTCATCCCGGGGTCCTCGTACTGGAGCCTTGGTGTGGGGCGCGAGATCGGAGAAGTGCTGGAAGATGAGGAAGGGCAACGGACGATGGAGAATCTCGGCAAGAACATGGCGTGGCTGCTCAAGAAGCTACACGCGTGAGGGCTGACATGATCTCAGCAAGAGGCTACGCTGGCGCGACGCTGGTCGGGGTGCTGCTGCTCGCCGTGGTAGTGCCTCCGGCTTCGGCAGTTGAGATACCTGCGGCCGATGTGGTGCTGAAGTGTGAGATTGAGAACTTCGGCACTAACGCCGGCCTGAGTGCCATGGTCATCCCGGGGGCGTCCGGTGACATGGCTATGGCCCTTACTTCTGAGGCTATGGCCGCGGCGGGCGTCAAGCTCCCTCAGGGGGAGTACACGCTGCTGCTGCGGACGTTTGCGCCGGCAGGCGATCAGGACGGTTTCTTTGTTGAGATCAATGGCGTGCGCACACGGCGGGTGGCGCCTATCGGCCGGTGGGGAGTGGTGGCCTTCCCGTTCAGTGTGAAGGGCACAGAGCCATCCACGGTCAGCGTCATCGGTCAGGAAGCGGGGATGGTGGTTGATCAGGTGGTGGTTGTCCGAGGCACCTATAGTGATGACGAAGTGGATGTAGTCAAGCTGCCGATGAGCAGCCAGGGCCGGCAACTGGCGCTGAGTGAGATGCCACGCTTCAGAATGCCGGCGCGTCTGCAGACACTGCCACAGAAGCCGACTACGTCGGGGCCCGATGTCCTGTGTCGTCAGAGCTTTGACGGCGCGGTCGCTGGCGTCAGTGGAGAGCACCACCAGGGCGAGGGGAAGTGGGGGCAGGCGGTCTATCTGGATGCCCCGGACGGGCGGCTTGACCTGGACACGCGAGGTATCAAGTTCGGCCCCACTGGAACCATCGAATGGTGGGTGAAGCCCCGACCGGCCCAGCGGCTGTGGCATGATCAGGGATGGCATTACTTCCTATATGCTGCTCCCGCAGTCGCCGAGGGGCTGCAGATTGATCTCAGTCGCCATCCGTCTACGAATCTGCGGTTGAGCTTCACACAGGCGAAGTCGGAGGAGAGCGTGGAGCTTTCGACGACTTCAGCCGGTCTCGATGAATGGCACCACATACTGGTGTCGTGGGACCTCAGCGGAGAGAGTCAACGCGTTTGGCTGCTGTTTGATGGGGTTGGGCTGCGCAGCCAGTTCCCCAAGACATTCAGCGTGCCCGCCTTCTGTACGCTTCAGTTCTGCAATATGCCCGCTGGCTGGGATGTTCCGCTGCTGCCGGTGGATGGTGGCCTGGATGAGGTGGTCATCAGCCGTCAGAGCGTCGCTGTGCGGCTGTCGAAGTAGAGTTGCCTCCAAGAAACGGCAGAGGTTGGTCCCATGCGTTACTTGCTCACTGGCATCGTGTTGCTGGCCTTCATTACGCCTTGCCTGGCGCTTGACCAGACGCTGGTGCAGCAGGCTGAAGAGGCCTTACTCAAGACGACGACCTATCTGACAACGAAGGTTGCCGTGGGCGGCGGCTATGCGGGGACCTATCTGCCTGACCTGAGTGATCAGTGGGGCGAGGAGCACGTAACCCGCTCGGAAAACTGGGTCCAACCGCCCGGCTCCCCCAGCACCGGCTTCGCGTTCCTGCGGGCGTGGGAGGCTACAGGCAACCGGGCGCATCTGGAGGCGGCGAAAGAGGTCGCGAACTCGCTTGTGTATGGGCAACTTGAGTGTGGTGGCTGGGACTACACCTTTGACCACTCGCCAGCAGGAGCAAAGGCCTGGTACTACCGGCACAACGCGAACAGCAACGATCCCTCCCTGAAGCAGGGCAGGAACCGGGCCACGTTTGATGACAATGTCACGCAACACTGCACACGACTGCTGATGGCTGTGGACAAGGCCCTGGAGCAGAAGGACACTGCGATACATGAAGCGGCGCTGGCGGCATTGGAGTTCATGCTCAAAGCTCAGCACGAGAGCGGCGGGTGGCCGCAGCGGTATCCCCCGACAGGCACTGGCTACGGCGACTTCTTCACCTTCAACGACGAGACCATCGCCGATTGTGCCGATGTGATGATGATTGCGTACAAGACGTATGGCGATGAGCGCTATGCCGCCGCGGTGCGCAAGTGCGGGGAGTTCATCATACGTGTGCAGCTTCCCGAGCCGCAAGCCACATGGGCGCAGCAGTATGACTTTGACCTCAAGCCAGCCTGGGCGCGGCGATTTGAGCCGCCCGCAGCCTGCGGGGGCGAGAGCATCGGCGTCATGCGGCTGCTCATCAACATCGCGCTATTCACGGAGGATGAGAAGTATCTCAAGCCACTCCCTGCGGCCTTTGCCTGGTATGAGCGCTCCAAGCTGCCAAGCGGTAAGTGGGCGCGTTTCTACGAACTCAAAACGAACCGTCCCCTATACTTCACCCGCGATACCTATTGGCTGACGTATTCGGACGCTGACATGCCCACGCACTACTCGTTCCAGGGCAACTGGAATCCTGCGTCGGTCCAACGCACGTACAGTGAGATCATGGCAAAGGGGCTGGCACAGTACAAGCAGGAACAGGCTCCCAAAGCTCTGACAGGAGCGCAGCGGGTTCAGGCGGCGGAAGCGCGGGAGGCGAAGGTGCGTGAAGTGCTGGCGGCGCAGGACGAGCAGGGGCGATGGGTTACTACAAGTGGCGGGGATGTCCCCGCCGGTCCGCAGCGTCTGGCGATGGACGTCTTCCAGGCCAGGATGAAGGTTCTGAGTGACTATATCGCCCTCGCAAAGGCACAATAGAAGACCACATAGTCCAAGGCGACTAAAGGGATTACCCTCACGGTTGGGGAAAGTGCACGACGAACGACTTCGATAACCGGAAGAGGGTATATAGATGCGACCGATTCAGATTTCCCGCCAGGAGTACGCCGACAAGGTCTACGCGTGCTGGCTAGGCAAGAATATCGGTGGTACGCTGGGCGTCCCCTACGAATGCAACAAGAGTGCGCAGAAGCTCACGTTCTACGAGCCCCTTCCCGACGAATCAGCCCCTAATGATGACCTGGACATGCAGATCGTCTGGCTGCAGATGATGCGTGAGAGAGGCATCTACCCCACACTCAGCGACTTCTCCGAATACTGGATCAACCACCTTTCGCCCTACCCGTGGTGCGAATACGGCTTCTGCCGCCGGAACATGGAGCGCGGTCTGCGCCCGCCCATGTCAGGGTGCTTCGAGAACTACTTCATCGACGAGATGGGCTCACCGATTCGGAGTGAGATCTGGGCCTGTGTGGCTCCCGGAGACCCGCAGTTGGCTGCCGCACTCTCGTGGAATGACGCGGTGCTCGATCATGCCGGCGGCGAGGGTATCTATGGCGAGATGTTCTGGGCAGCGATTGAGAGTGCGGCGTTTGTCATTAGTGACCCCAGAACGTTGATCCAGATCGGCCTCACCATGATCCCGATCTGGTCGCGCATCTCGCGGGTGGTGCGTGAAGTGCTTTGGTGTGTGGACAGCAACATCGCCTGGGAAGAGGCGCGGGAGCGCGTCCTGAAGGGCTTTGGACATGACAGCCCGTGCCATGCCCCGCAGAACCACGGCTTCACTGTCATGGGTTGGCTGTACGGCGAGAATTTCGGGGACAAGCTCTGCAAAGCCGTGAACTGTGGCTACGATACGGACTGCACGGGCGCCACGCTGGGGTCTGTACTGGGGCTTATTGGCGGCACCGCCGCCATCCCACCGGAGTGGCGTGAGCCGATTGGCGACACGATCGTGTTGCACAAGTTCACCGCCGATCTTGATTGTGCAAAGACCGTCGGCGAGCTGACTGAACACACGGTGGCGGTGGCCGAGCAGATTGTTGCCGAGCGCTCCGACGTGGCGGCCTTTGGCGAAACGACTGTGCTGCCGGAGAATGGGCTCTCGCTGCTGTCCCGCAACGAGAAGGCGCTTTTGGCTCTCACGCGAGACCCAATGTCGACCATCATCACCCACGACGGATATGACCTGGCGCTGCACTACAATGGCGAACCAGTGCTTCGGCCGGGGATTGAGAAGACGATTGCCGTGTCAGTGAAGCAGGATGATTCCCCGGTCGCGGCTGAAGTGCAGGTTCGTGCGCCGGATGGGTGGCAGGTTCGGCCGGTGAGTGACCTGCCGGGACAGAAGAGGTTCAGCCTGTTTGCCACTGAAGTCTCTGACCGCAACGTTCTCGACGTCATGGCCCATGTTGGCGACAAGACACTCAGCGGTTCGTACGTGATGCTGGGACCAGGAGAGGCGAAAGGCTATCCGGTCAGGACCAACGTGCCGACCTGCCCGAAGTGTCATGCACGCGTCGAAGCCTGTGTATGTAAGTAGCAGAGCCGAGACCTCTCATACTACGTCATGTGGATGCAGGAGGAGACTATGCCTAACCTTCGGCTGGCAGTCATTGGCGCCGGGTTTATGGCGCAGACGACCCATATTCGGTGTTTTCAACTGGCTGAAGGGGCTGAGGTGGTTGGCCTGGCTTGCGGCAGGCCCAAGCTGCGGGAGGCAGTGGCACAGCGCTTCGGGATCCCCCGGCAGTTTGAGTCGTGGGAGCAGGTTGCCGACGATGCCGAGATAGATGCCGCCATCGTACTGCTGCCTCCGGAGTACAACCCCGACGTTGCGTGCGCGCTATTGTCTGCGGGCAAGCATGTGTTTTGCGAGAAGCCAATGGCCTTGTCGCTGAACCAGGCCGAGCGGATGGCCGCCGCTGCTCGTGATGCTGGCCGGACCCTGATGTTGGGCTTCATGAAGCGCTACGATACAGGCATTGAGCGCGCGAAGCAGATGTGGGATGACTTGGTGGAGACGGGGGAGATGGGGCCCATGCTGTGCGCGCGCGCCTGGTGCTTGCTGGGCGGCAACTGGACAGCTAACATTGACCGCCTCGTCCCGACCATCAATACTGATGAGGCGCAGGCTGCCAAACCGGTCGCGGACAAGGGGCCGGATTGGTTGCCACCAGCCCTGGCCGAGAAGATGCCCACCTTCGGCAGCCCGTACTACTTCTTCAACCACGTTCATAGCCACAACATGAACCTGCTCCGGCATTTCTGTGGCGACGACTACAGCGTCAGCTACGCTGACTTCCGCCACAAGACCAAGCTTGTCCACCTGGCGTATGGTGACGCCGTGGCCACAATCGAGACCGGTCCCGGCACGAGTGCCTATGCCTTCGAAGAGGGCATGCGCATCTACTTCGAACAGGGGTGGATGGAGATCATCCCGCCGCCGCCACTGCTGATGCAGGGGGCCGCGCAAGTCCGCCTGTATCGTGGCAAAGAGGTCATGGCCTATACCGAGCCGATGGGCGACTGGGACTGGAGCTTCCGGCGGCAGAGCCAACACTTCGTGGACTGCGTGCGCGAGGGGCGAGAGCCGCGTTCGAGCGGTGCTGACTCAGTCGGCGACATGGCTATGATAGAGGCCATTTTCCGGCGGGCTACCGAGTTGGGGAATATCTAAGGCTGGCAGACGCAGACGTTAGTTCCTGCTGGGCCTCTGGCCCCCGTGAAGGAGCTCAGAATGCGGACCCTGGTCATTGCCGTGGCTCTGTCAATTTGCGCGATGGGGATGGCCTACGATCCCGGTACCAATATCACGCGTGGCATCTACTGCCCTCCAGGGCCAATGCTTACCACGCTGCATTGGGGCAAGCATGGTGAAGGCTACGAGTTCACCAATGAGACCGCGCACGGGGGCAAGTGGAGCATCAGGTGTGTAACCCCTGACGCCAGCACTGCTGGCAGTGGTGCGACCCAGACAGTTACAGTCGGCCAGACGACACCGGCACCAATCAAGCTGTCAGGTTGGAGCAAAGCTGTCAACGTTGCCGAGGACACCAAGGATCATCGCTATTCGCTCTACCTCGATTGCCGCTATGCCGATGGCACCGGGTTGATGATGCAGCTCGCAACCTTCTCCGGTGGTACGCACGACTGGGAGTACTCAGAGACGGTCATCAAGCCCGAGAAGCCGCTGGCGTCAATCAGCTTCTACATCTTCTTACGGAAGCGGTCCGGCACTGCCTACTTCGACGACCTGTTCCTCGGTCCGCCAGACGGCCCCAACCTGTTAAGGAATCCCGGTTTTGAGCCCGAGGACCGCAACAACGCCGTTGCGCAGGAGCAGGTATATCAGACGTATGTGGACTTGAACGCCAACGCGATCCACACGTACCTCTCCGGGGAACCAACCTTCTGGCTCGGACCGGACGGCAAAGGCAACCCGCAGGTCCGCGACTTCCTGCGTCTCGCCGCCAGCAAGGGCATCGGCGTCTGGCTCACCACGGGCCACCCGTCCATGCCTTCGTTCAAGGACAGTAGCGACCCCAACTTTCCCCAGTACGTGTGTGTCAATGGGCCCTGGGGAGACGCGTGGGTGAACACCCTCGGGCTGGCTGCCCGGTACGATTTCGCGGGGATCTCGCTGGTGCCGGATGAGTACAACTGGAGCAACGGGGAACTGAAAGAGAGATACGCGAAGCATCCAGACCCGAAGGTCGCCGAATTCTACAAGGCGCTTCCGGCGATGTGCAATTGCGGGGTCTGTCAGAAATTGTACGAACAAGCCTACCACGAGAAGTTGCCTTCGCTGCCCGAAGACATGCTCTTTGCAGACCGTAGCCCTAGCTACCTCAACTACCTCTCACACCGCTACGATAGCACCACCAACTGGCTCAAGCGCGGCGCTGCGGCCGTTAAGCAGGCCAACCCCGCTATTCGTACTGACAGCCTCATCTGCGTGACACCCATATGCAGCGATCGGTGGTGGTCGGTGGGTGTGGCGTGGGACAGGCTGGGCGAGACGGGTCTTGATTTCCCCACTACAGACCCCTACATACTGCTTCACAACTACCTCGGCGACAGCACACACTGGTATGTAACAGAAACCGCCGCTCATCTGACCGCGGCAACGCCCAAGCGGCAGTGCGGCATTGTGCTTGAGGCAAGTCGCCTGAGAGGCGAGTATCGTGAACTCGACCCTGTGGAGATCTACGGCAGCGCTCTCTCAGCCGTGTGCCATGGCGCGAAGGAACTGGCGTGGTGGCACTATAGCCACATCACGGGTGCCAGTCCCACTACTGAGAGGCCGGAGGTAAGTGCGGCGTGTGTGCGTGGGGTCTACGGTCTCCTCAAACAGGCCGACCCCTGGCTTGGCGGTCTTCAGCCGATCAAGCGGGTGGCTTACCTGCATTCGCGCGCTTCCGACGACTCTTGGCGGTTCTATACTGAACCGGAGCCATCGCCGGTCCTGACGCATCAGGTCAATGATGCTCGATATGCGGCGGTGGCCCAGAAGGAGATGCTGTACTATCTCTTACGACGGGGTGTCCCGACGGACCTGTACTACCTCGAGAGCGCTCAGGAGGCACAGCTGCGGGACTATCCCGTAGTAGTAGTGCCCTTCCCCTTCGCGATTGGTGATACGCAGGCCAAGCTCCTGGAGAGGCTCGCGGAGCAAGGTAAGACCGTGCTGATCATGTCCGAGCTTGGCGCCGTCACCGAGACCGGTGTGCCGCGCCAGCGGCCCGCGCTGCTCGGGCTTTGTGGTCTGGACGCCGTGCCAGCGGGGGCGAGCGCGTCTCCCAGCATCCGGAAGAAAGGGAAGGGCAGCGTAGTCTACCTTCCGCAAAGCGCGTACGACCTGCCGCTGCACCGCGACAACCAGAAGAAGACGCGCTCAGAGAGGATCGTTCCGGACCCACTTAACCCCGACATGGTGGCCAGCCTCGACAGGCTGCTCACGAAGGCGTGTGGCAACGAGCCGTGGGTGCTGGAGAAACTGGGGGAGCAGGACATCGAGGTCACTTGCCTTACGAACAACCGCAAAGAGTTGGTGGAACTTGCCATCAACTGGGAGAATGAGCCTCGCGAGTGTCAGTTGAGGGTGCCGCGCACAGTTGCGGGCAAGCTGGTAGGCTTCCGGATGGGCCCTGATGGCAAGTGCGAAGCATCCAGCCTCGCCCTTAGGAGTCCTGTACTTTCTGTCCAGTTGCAGCCTCAGGAAGCCTGCCTGTGGCGGCTTGTGAAGTGAAGCCTGACCTCGGTGGACGCTGCAGATGGAGGGAAGGAGAAACCAGTGATCAAACCGTCGCCTGACTTCCAACGCGTCGCTGCGGCCCTTGACCGTGAAGAGCCCGATCGCGTGCCACTTGGTGAGTTTCTGATAGACCCGCCGGTCAAGGAAGCCTTCCTGGGACGACACGTTGGAAACTCCCTCACTCGCGCCGACGGTTACGATGTCGCGGCCGATGTGGAGTTCTGGTATCGCGCGGGCTATGACTACATGCACCTGGCCCCCAATTACCTGGGGCTCTTTACGGGCGGCTGGAATGTGCAGGAGGGCGACTACTCGCTATATGATGAGGCACCCGTCCAGAAAGCGTGGATGGAGGAGCACCGGAGCGTCATACGCGCCAAGGACGATGTCGAGAGCTACCCATGGCCGGATCCCGATGAGGTGGATCTGAGCGACCTTGTGCAGGCTGCTAACCTGCTGCCCAGGGGCATGAAGCTAACCAGCGGGACATGGGGCATCTTCGAGACCACAAGAGCATTGCTGGGCTTCGAAGGGGCTGCATATGCTCTGTATGACCAGCCCGGGCTGGTTGAGAGCGTGCTCGAGCGTGTGGGGGATTTCCTATTCCGCCTGTTCCTGCGGGTCCTGGAGTTGCCGAACCTGGGCGCTCTCTGGTTCGCCGACGACCTCTCGAGCGTAGATACGTACTTCGTGAACCCGAACTGGTACCGGCAGCATCTTTTTCCATGGATGACGAAGTACAACGAGGCTGCAGCCGCCAAGGGCTTGCCGCTTATCTACCACTGTGACGGGACAATGTGGGAAGTCCTGCCGGACATTGTGGAGTGTGGTTTTGCTGCCATTCAGCCGGTCGAACCCAAGGCAATGGATATCGTTGAGGTAAAGCGCCAGTACGGTCGCCATCTCTGCCTGATTGGCAACATCGATTTGGGCGGGAGTCTGACGATGGGGACCCCACAGCAAGTGGGGGCGGAGGTACATCAGAGGATCAGCGAACTGGCCCAAGGTGGTGGTTATATGGTGGGGAGCAGCAACTCGATCACTAGCTATGTGCCGTTAGAGAACTACAAAGCACTGATCGAGGCCGTCTTCAAGTGGGGATGGTACCCAGTGGTCGCTTGAGTTCAGGTCTGGATCGTGCCGATCAACGTACTTGCGTTGAGATCGGTTGCTGTGCAGGCGCGGATACTGTTGAGCATGGTCTTTGGAGCCTGCACTCGAAGCTGCAGATAGTTGTCCGTTACCCCGCGCAGCCATCCATCCCCCTCATCGGTCTGCAAAACCGTTTCCAGCGTCTGGCCTAGCATCTGCCGGGCGAAGCTCTCACGCTTGCGCTCGGAAAGCTCCCGAAGCACATGATTGCGCTCCAGCGCTACCGGGTAGGGAACCTGGTTTGGCATGTCGGCGGCGGGAGTGCCACGGCGTGGCGAATAGGTGAACACGTGCAGGTAAGACAGCGGCAGGCTTGTTAGCAGCTCTCTGGTCTGCTCGAACTCCTCATCCGTCTCACCAGGGAACCCGACTATTACGTCGGTTCCAAGTCCGGTTGCTGGCTGAGCATCGTGCATTCGGTTGATCAGGGCTGCGTACGACTCGGAGGTATATGGCCGTCGCATCCGTTGAAGCACGGTATTTGAACCGCTCTGCAGCGGAATGTGCAGGTACCGGCAGAGCTTAGAGGCTGCACAGTCAAGAGAAGACCCCTCGCAACACGCGTCCAAAGCGCGTCCCCCCCCGGCGATCAGAGAGATCAGCTCATCTGTGACCTCGCGTGGCTCGATCGAACTCAGCCGCAAGCGGCGGACTTCGGGCAGCGCTGCCAGTTGCAGCAGCAGTCCCGTCAGGTCAATGTCATCTTTCAGGTCTCTGCCATACTGCCCAAGGTGAGTGCCAATCAGTACGAGTTCCGGATGGCCGGCCCGTGCCAACTCCCGTGCCTGCTCGATGACTTCGGACAGGGCCACACTTCGGCTGGGGCCCCGCGCGTCCGGTATGATGCAATACGAACAGCGGGCATTGCAGCCTTCTTGGACCTTGATGAAGCAACGGGTGTGTTCGGCGAATTGGTGGACGAGGTGGTCGTGAGGTGACGTCGTGGAGGTCGCGTCAGCATGCCTGAGTGCCTCAGGCAGCACGTCAGCCAGCCGCGCCTTCTCTTCCTGGTCGCAGACGAGGTCAATCTCAGGGATGGCCGCAAGTTCCTGGCGCGCGACCTGAGGATAGCATCCTGTGACCACGACATAGGCATGAGGGTTCAGCCGTTTGGCTCGGCGGGCCAAACGGCGGGTATCACTGTCGGCGTGGTGGGTGACGGTGCAGCTATTGACGATGTAGAGATCGGCGGGGCAATCAACGTCAACTATGGTATAGCCAAGGCGCAGCAATTGCTCGCGCATCTGCTGGCTTTCGTATTGGTTGAGCTTGCAGCCGAGCGTCTTGATGGCAGCAGTGGGCATGGTTGCGGGCGGTGCTATCGCATGGTATAATCAGGCAGAACCACGTACGGCCGGGACATGCCCGGCCGCAACGCTGTCTGCATCCCTCGGCCTTAGCTGGCCTTGAGGATCTTCCCGGCCTTGATGCAGGAAGTGCAGACGCGGGTGCGCTTGTTGCCCTGCGGGGTCTTGATCCGCACGGACTGCAGGTTGGGCAGCCAGCGGCGCTTGGTGTGGCGCTGGGAGTGGCTGACGTTGCAGCCGGTTGAGGGCTTCTTGCCGCAGACGGCGCAGACTTTAGACATGGCACTCTTCCTCGAAATTCGAAGCACGCCCGAACGGGCGTGCCGAGATAGTTCAAGACGGAGAATTACTATAACATATCACCCACTGAAGCGCAAGGGCGGTTCTGGTGGCAAGGTAGCTGACATGGCTGACGGTATGGGCGAAAATCAGGGGCCGAGTGTCACGCCAGGAGCACTGGAAGCAGCTCCTGACGTCTTCTTCGTCTCACGGCAAGGTCCGAGGATATCCGGGACCGCACTTGTGGGTGGCCTGCACCTGGCCACGGGCAACTATGGCACCGCGCCGTGGTGGCGCCTGCTGCTCAGCGGCGCCATGATCGTGGTGACGCTGGCCGTTGGCATGGTGCTGACCTATACAGAACTCTGGGTCCTGGATCAGGTGACTGGCGCCTCATTCTCAACCGCACTCCTCGGGTTGCCGGGAGCAGGCGCCTCGGGGTGGGAGACTTACGCAGCCATCGGGCTGCAGCTGCTCCCGATGCTGAACTTCCTCGTGGTCTTGCGGATGTCACCGCTTTCAGGTTACCATGCAGCGGAGCACAAGGTTGTCGCTGCCATCGAAGCCTATGGACACTTGGAGTACAATCAGGTGGTTGAGATGCCGCGCGCACATCCACGCTGCGGAACGGTGCTGCTCTTCGGCATTCTGCCTACCATGCTGATTGCATATCCCCTGTTTTTCAGCCAGCCGTTCGCTGCAGTGCTTATCGCCGTTATTGGCTGGTCACTGCGTTTCCACGTGGGGTATTTCATCCAGCAGTACTTCACCACCAAGCCACCCACGCCCGCGCAGCTCAAAGCAGGCATGGAAGCCGGAAACAAGATCATGGCCCTATGGCTCGCCCAGCCTGATCGTCGGGTCTCGATTGCTCAGAACATCTGGACCCGTGGTCTGCCCCAGATGCTGATCGGGGTCATCATCGGCCAGCACCTCCTTGGTCTTGTCTATCAGAGTATGCATGTTTGGTTGGATTTCTGAAGCCGCGTCATCGAAGTACGCACTTCCCGGTTAGGATGGTCTCCTTGATTCGCACTCGTATCGCCGAAGCTCTCGCTACCGCCGTGACTGCCGCTCAGGCGGCAGGTGCTCTGCCCGCCTTTGACCGACCGAAGGTTGAGATATCCGTCCCGCCCAGGCCGGACATGGGCGATTTCACCAGCAACATCGCCATGATTGTTGCCAGCCAGGCCAAACTCAAGCCCCGCGATGTGGCTGAGGCCGTTATCGCGCACCTGGACCTTCCGGGCGCGAATTGCGAACGCGCTGAGATTGCGGGCCCTGGTTTCATCAACATCTTTCTTGGGTGCGGCTGGCTTCAGCAAGCAGCGAAGGAGTGCCTGGAGCTTGGCGACAGGTACGGTTACAACGAGTCATGCCAGGGCAGCAGAGTTCAGCTTGAGTTCATCAGTGCCAACCCGGTTGGGCCGATGCACATCGGCAATGCCCGCGGTGGGCCCTATGCCGACGTCCTGGCCAACATGCTCGCGGCTCTGGGATATGAGACACAGCGTGAGTACTACGTCAATGACGGGCCGTATAACACGCAGGCTATCATCTTTGGGCAGTCTCTCCAGGCCCGCTACCGCGAACTCCTATCTCTGGACTTCTCTTTCCCGGAGAATGGCTACCAGGGCGACTACGTGCGTGAGATGGCTCAGGGGTTGGTTGATCGCGATGGCGATCGGCACGCGAGCGTGGCCCGGGATGAGGCTGGCGCCTACGAATTCTTCCGGATGGTCGAGCCGCGGATACTGAAGGCTATAGAGGACGTCACGGAAGCCTTTGGCATCCACTATGACAACTGGTTCCATGAGGCTGATCTATACGAGCAGGGAGCAGTCGAGGCTGAGATCAACCGCCTGCTGAGCATTGATGCCGCGTATGAGAAAGACGGAGCGGTTTGGCTCAAGACCGGCGAGCATGGAGATGAGGAGGACCGGGTGCTGGTGCGCAGCGACGGCCGGCCGACCTACATCGCCTCCGACGCCGCCTATGCCCAGTACAAGTACCAGCACTTTGACCTGGCCATCTACGTTCTCGGCCCGGACCATGCGGGTTACGTGCCGCGACTCAAGGCGGCGATCGCCGCTGGCGGCATCGACCTCAGTCAGGTCGAGATCATCGTCCATCAGACGGTGCGATTGCTGCGGGGAGGCGAGCCGGTACGGCTGTCAAAGCGGCGCGGGGAGATCATCGGGTTGGATGAAGTCATGGAGGAAGTCGGCCGCGATGCCGCACGCTTCTTCTTCCTGATGAGGTCGGTTGACTCCCATCTCGATTTTGACTTGGACCTGGCTACCAAGCAGAGCGATGAGAATCCTGTCTACTATGTGCAGTATGCCCATGCCCGCATTTGTAGCATTGAGCGGATGGGTGAGGAGCGAGGCTTTGTCTTTGATAGTGCCCCCGACCTTACACTATTGATGGATCCGGCTGAACTGGCCTTGATGCGGGTCATAGCCAACTACCCGCACGAACTGCGCGTCGCCACTGAGGCGCGCGCCCCGCACCGCCTGACCACCATGGCTCGTGACCTGGCGACCGTGTTTCACCAGTTCTACACCAACTGCAAGGTCCTCGATAGCGACAACATGCCGCTTTCGACGGCCCGTATGGCCTTGGTGAAGGCGGCCCGGCAGTTACTGGCCAACGAACTGCATATGATGGGTCTAGACGCACCGGAGCGCATGTAGCAACCAATGACCTTGCTAAGACGCAGCCTTGTACTCGTCTCGACCATGCTGAGCCTGCTCCTTGGGGTGCAGGCTCAGCCGACCACCCCCGATCAGCCCCCCGCGCCCGCGGCCGCCACTGATTGGCACGCACTCCGCAATCATGCCGCCTACGGGCCACTGCCCGGTGAGTTGCGCGGAGTCTGGATGCATTACTACGCTAAGCCCTCGTGGGCCGCGGCCATGCGGACCCTTGCGGATGCCAACCTCAACGCCGTGTTCCCCTACATGATGAGCGGTGGAGTAGCCTTCTATCGCAGCCGCGTCCTGCCGGTGCACCCTTCACTCGGGCAGGATCGGGACTTTCTCCAAGAAGCGGTCAGCGCGGGCAAAGCCTCCGGTATCCCCATTCACGCGCGCATGCTCAATCTCACCACGCTCTACGCTCCACCCGAAGTCAGGCAGAAGCTAGCGGTGGAGGGGCGTCTCGCCATCACGTCAAAAGGGAAGACCACAGAGTGGCTGTGCCCGAGTAACACAGCGAACCGCAAACAACAGGTTGCGGCGGCCCTTGAGATGCTGGCCTACGGCGTCGCAGGGATTCAGTTTGACTACCTCCGCTACCCCGGGAACACTTCCTGCTTCTGTGCTACTTGCCGCCGAGCCTTCGAACGCGATCTGCATGTCAGCGTGAAGAACTGGCCCCTTGATTGTCAAAGTGGGTGCTACCGCGGGCGATTCGCGGATTGGCGTCGTGAGCAACTGACGAACCTGGTCTCCGAACTCTCACATGCCATTCGCGCGGCGAACCCGCGTGCCATGGTCTCAGCCGCGGTTTTTCTCAACTGGGAGGACCATCGGGACACCTTCGGTCAGGATTGGAAGACGTGGGTTGACCGGGGGCTAGTGGACTTCGTGTGCCCGATGGACTACACAACAGAGAATGAGAAGTTCCGTCTGTACGTCTCGCGCCAGCAGGAGTGGATTGCGGGGAAAGTGCCGTTCGCGGCGGGGATCGGCATCAACTCAGATGGGCACCAGTTCCCTGGACCGAGACTGGCCCTGGAGCAGGTGCGGATCGCGCGCGAGTATGGGGCTCAGGGGTTTGTGATCTTCAACTACTGCGACAAGCTGGTCAATGATTATCTGCCGGCCTTCGTGGGAACGGTCACACGAGACCCCACGACCTTTGGGTTGGGGCCGCAGGCCAGTCAACAAAGCGGGCTCGAGCCAGTAAGTCGGTACGATTGACGGAACGCTATTGTTCCTGCGAGGCCTGTTGCATCCACTGGCGCAGCCTGATGCGCAGGGCCTTCGCTGCATAGTCCCACGGGCGCAACTGGTTTGCGTCCACGTTCTTCAGCTCTGCCTGGTTCTCGATGAGATCAAGCATCCCCACCGGCGCAAGCCAGATCTCCCGCGGCTCTTCCTCCCCCTGACTATAGCGTAGAGCAAGCTGACGCTCGCCTGGATAGTAGTACAGGTAGAAGAAGTTGTATCCGTCGGAGTTGGCGGGATGAGCATAGATAATGTGGCTGCGTCGGGCCATTGGAGCGAAATCCCCTCAGTGCTGCGACCTGGACGTCTCGTCGAGTTTACCACAAGTGAATCCTGTGACAAAGACGATTTTTCACCACACCGCATCGGAGGATTGCTCTCACGCTTAGGCGAAACAAGCTGCAACGCTATTGCTGAGACACCAGCAGGAGGATCCGCATGAAAGTCGGGTTGAGCACCATAATCACGCCGCCGGAGTGGTCGTTTGACGAGATCATCAGCCAGAGCCTGAAGACCGGCTACGAAGCCGTGGAGTTGTGCATTCGTGACCAGGGGGACCTTGCCTACGACACCTCGGCGCAGGCTCTCGCGGATATGGCAGGGAGAGCACGAGAGGCTGGAGTTGAAATCTCCTCCCTTTGCGCGTCGGTTCGCAACCAGCCCAAGGATATCATGACCAACGACCGTCAGGTCTGGGAAGCCAGCCTCGACACCATCCGCCGCTGTCTTGACATTACCGCCGGCATCGGCGCAGACACGATGCTCCTGACCATGGGTGCTCTTAGCGATGACCTGTATTACAACGAAGCATATGCTAACGGCCTGAAGGCTATGCAACTGCTGGCGCCCCACGCTGAGGGCCTGGGCGTCAACATCGCTATCGAGTACGTGTGGAACAAGTTCCTGCTGTCGCCAATGGAGTTTGCCCGGTTCTGCGATGAAGTCGCCAGTCCTCGCGTTGGCCTCTTCTTCGACACCGGAAACATGGTCATCTTCGGCTTCCCACAGCATTGGGTTCGAATCTGTGGCAAGCACCTCATGAAGGTGCACTTCAAGGACTTCAAGCGGGCTGGGTTCGAGTGGAAGCCACTGCTGGAGGGTGACGTGAACTTCCCGGCAGTCATGGCCGAACTGCGGAAGATCGGATACGATGGAGCGTTGCTTTCCGAAGTGGCGCCATCGCTTGCCTCGCTGGAGGACACCGCCGCAGCCATCCGCAAGATCATGCAGATGTAGCAGCACCTGGGGGGCATCGCCAGCAGGCGATGCCCCCCGATCCCACGCCACACTACTGCACATCGATGGTATCGCTTACCCACTCATGCCACATGTCCTGCCAAGCCTTCAACTCGCTTCCTGCGCCACGTCGGGCTTTCGGCAGTTGCGCCAGCTCTTTGTCGCAGGTCAACTGCTCGTAGATCCGCATCACGATCTCGGATGATTCCGCCTTACTGTGAGCGCCGAGGCCTACGAGCGTTGGCGTACGCACACCTTGCGCGAGCCTGGTGGGATCGAAGCAGGCCGGACCTGGCAGTGCTCTGGGCTGGTACGCGCAGATGAACCTGCACTGGTTGGGGACCATCATGCCCAGTGCCAGAGCTGCCGTTGCCCCGGCGCCTTCCCCGACTACGCCAGCGCCCGTTGTTGAGGTGCGGGCCAGTAGCAACTGGAGCGACCGTTCGGCTATCATCGTTATCCGATACATCGGATGGCGTACGGGATCGCCGCAGGCACTACCTCTTCCGAGTTCGCGTGTGTCGAGAGCAACCCATGCGTGCGTCCCTTCAGGCTGAAACCCCTCGGGTTTGTCGCGGTCCAACAGATACACTACGGGAGATAGCGAGCTCTCCTGTGGCAGGAATAACCTGACGCGGCAAGGCACGAAACCTGGGCCCTGGAAACTCAGAGACCGGTTGTTCCATTCAGGTTCGGGCGGTATCGCCGCGAGTTGGACAGTTGCTTTCTGCCAAAATGCCAGGGGTTCACTACTGGCTCCAAAGGAAGCCTCGGGGCATAGTGTTAGTGCCAGCGTCAGCAAGACCATTATCCTGTGCATGTGGACCCGCCTGCCTATTGTTGCTAAGGCTTGACTCGGGAAGTCTTGTGTGGCCGGTACGACAGGCTTGTAAAGGGAAAGCAAAGATGCACACCAGGACAGGAGGCTGAGAGAGTGAGAACGAAGGCTACAGCGGTACTTGTACTGGCGGCCCTTGCGTTAGGCTGCTTCGCTGCTCCTGCTCCTGTCTACGTTCGTGGTAATGACGGCAAGTGGCGCCAGCTGACCCCCAAGCAAGACGGGCGCAACATAACTGTTAACCTGGCTGTGGAGCAGATCGGGAGTGGCTATGCGGACCTGGTGGTGGATAAGCCAGCCTGGATGGTTCTGGACGACGGCGAAGCACCAAAACTGGCCTGGATGAAGCTTAACGGCAAAGAGGTGGGCGTGGCTCCGTCGATTGATCTTGGCGCACTGACTGCTCTGCCAGCTACCCTAAGCTTCGGCCTGAAAGATAACGCTAATCCCCTCGATCCCGCCTCGGCGGCTTTCGTGATCCCCAACGCGCCGAGCACGCCCAAGGTGGATGTGGCGGAGTTGGGGCCGCCAAAGATTAACGGGCGAATGTCGGTGGTGTTGCCGACTCTGCCGGCGGGGCGCTACCATGCTCTCCTGCGAGTGGCAGATGCCTCCCCCGCCGCAAATGCGCTTGAAGTCCCGGTGGCCTTCAGCATCGTGGGCTTCCATGTCTCCCCTGATCAGCAGACCGTCGTCGCCGGAACGCCCGGCGGTAGCTTTACACTCAAGGCAGTGCCGCACGAGACTCTTCGCACCGGAACCGGTGCCGCCGCGTACCTCACCGCCAATGTACAGGGCCAGCATATGTACCTGGCGAAGATCATCGAGGTCCAGACGCTTTGTGACACCCCGCAGCTGAAGTCAGTCAGGGTCATTGGAGTGCCCGGGGAGACCGACAAAGGGCAGGATGGGAGCAAGCTCTGCCGGCTGGAGTACGACCTGAGCATCAGGCCGGATCTGCCGTGTCTGCTCGTCACCAGCCGGATTGTCAATCTCGGACCTGAAGGCGGGCTGTATTGCTGGTGGGGATGGTTGCCGGGATTGGGTTTCGTGGACTCGACCGGAGAGCATCAGTGGGCGATGGAGTATAAGGGGGTGGGGAAGGTTGGCTGGGTGTATCTTCCTTCCGGCAAGCCGGAACTGGACAGCATCGGCTGGATCTCTCCGTTGGCCTTTGGCGAGAGCAGGTCTGGTACGATGCTACTCTACACTGAGCCTCAAACCATCAGCAACGTCAAGACTGGAGCGGCCGTCGAACTGCCATTTGCGCTGATGGCGGCGAACTCGGCCGAAGAGGTGCGGGCGGTGGCCGAGAAGCTGAACTCACTCAAAGTCTGGTAGGACCGGGAAAGGCTGCACAATGGCCCTCTCGCGCAAGTCTCTCGTGCTCATTGTCCTGCTTCTGGGCATGCTCAAGGCAGGCCTGTGCGCTCCGTCTTTGGCTCCCAGTGGTCTTGCCTATCCTTTGGAGCCTCTCAAGCCGCAAGACCTGCCTGGATGCATCATGAGAGGTGGCCAGTGGCTTAACGGGCTGCCGGGCCGCCCTTCCTACAATGGCACCCATGTCCACGCGGGAATTGACCTCCCGGCTCAGCTTGGCGAGGTGGTCTACGCAATGGCTGAGGGAGTTGTGGACCCGGCCAGCGACTGTCCACACAATGGCTACGGGCCTGGCTGGACGCCGGGGGGCGTCATGATCATCCGGTCTCTCCTGGCTGGCAAGATCCCGTATCTGATTGTCTATGGTCACACTCAGAACCATTTGGTCAGGGGCGGTGTCCGGGTGGTGCCCGGGCAGCCAATCGCCGAGATTGGTCCGTGGCTGGCTGAAGAAGGGGGGCCTCACCTGCACGTAACGGTCCGACTGGGGGAACTACCGCGGCGTGGGTGGGGGACGCCTACGCTTCTCGGGGTGCCTCTCAAAGACGGCGCCGAGACCGCAGGTACATCCGATGACGTGCTGGCGCTGGGGTACCGCGACCCTCTGTCCCTGCTCAGCGGGCAGTTGGAGGGGGAGACGGCCTTTGGCCTGGATGCTAACGGCGCACGAGACCAGGCCTTTGTGCAGGCTGCGCTCAGGCGGCAGGAAGCTCTGAACCCTGGAGAGCGGGACTTGCAGCGATTGCCCCTTATATCCCTACCCATCACTCCTGAGAAGCTTCTGCAGCGGCGCGGACAGGGTTACATGCAGTACCTTCTTCTCGAGCCTTCCCCCGAAGCCATGGTGCTGCAGGATGGCGATGATCGAGCTTACTTGGTCTCCTCAAACCTACTGCGTGCCTATGAACGGGCTGGAGGGCCGGAGGTGCTCGGCTATCCGATAGGGGAACAGCAGGATTGGGGCAGCGCCCTGGTGCAGGGCTTTGAGCATGCCCTCATCGTCTGGGAGAAGGACGCGAGGCAAGCGAAGGTGATTCTGCGGGAGATGCGCTCCCGTCAGCAGACAAAATGAGAGCCGGAGGCGAAATGCCTCCGGCTCATGCTGATTGAAGTGTTACTATTCCTCGGCTACAAGCTGTACCCCGAAATCGAAATCCAGGTCCACCTCAAAGAGCCTGCGCCAAGGCAGCTTCACCCGCGTCTCCTCCAGATCCGCCAGCACCAGACCGTTACGTGCCTCGTCCGGGCCGACACACACCGACCGACGCCCGAGGAACTGCTCTATCCACAGGTCCGCTGCCGCGTGCGTCAGTTCCTCGCGGACGATAGCCTCTGCCTGCGGATAGCTGTTTGCCAGATCAAATACCGACGCCTGGAGCAGACTGACAACGGTCTTTGTCACCTTGGGCCGAATCCGCGACATGTACAGCCAGTCGTCAACGAGGTGGTAGAACAGCAGGCCCACATGCGCCCGTTCACTTGCTATCAAAGAGTTCAGCAGTTCGAGATACCGCATGGGCGTCAGACTGACGACCACGTTCGCCAGGTCGAACGCACCTTTGTCCTGCAGGGCGATGAGCCGCAGGGTGCCCTGGGCCAGCGCAGACCCTACAGAGTTGCCAGCGGTGTTCCATCCAGCGAAGCTGAGCAGGCTCAGAGGCTCAACCCCCGCCTGAATGAGACTTGTCACGAAAGCATCCTCAGCCCCATTGGCGAAGGCCGCGTCACAGATTGCCAGCCCTGGATGATCAAGTTCCGCGATTTTCTGCGCGAACTGCTGGCACTTCTCTACGCGACCGCTCTTGCGTTCATCATCTTCATAGTAGTAGGCCCGTTCGCGGCGCAGAGGTGCATTTACGGCCAACACCAAATCGGCGCTCTGCGGGCTATCGGTCAGCTCGCCGCCGATTACCTTGACGTTGGCGGCCAGCGTCTCCTGGAAGGGGCGGTCCTCAAAGGTCGCTATGTTCTTCATGTGCCCGGCATGTGACGGCATCACATATACCTGCGGCACCTTCCCCATGTGACCGTGCACAAAGCGCGCGAAAAGCGTGGCGCCCGTTTCATCAGCACCGGGGTACAGCATCACTTTGTCTTCAAGGTTCAAAGCCTGAACCCGCGACAGCAGCTCGGCTTGTTCGGGACGATGCAACCCATGTTCGGCAGCGTCTTCCTGCGTCAAGGCCAGGAAATCCACCGATCCCTGTGCGACATGCTCAACTGCACTCAGGTTGACTGCATGATTGCGCTCACGGCATGCCAGGTATTGTCCCAGCAGGTCTGCAGGAAGCCGCCGCGTGATCTGGTCCAGTTCGCGCTGGTTCGCCTCTTTGCCGAACTCATCCACGAGCCCGCGCAATTCCGAGTATCGGCGTAACAGGCCCCAGTACGGCGCCAGGTGATCATTGGCGGCGGTGATCGAGAGCCGCATAATGACGTTGCTGGCCAGGATTTGCATCTCCGGCGCGCGCTCACGCATGAGCTTGAGCGCTTCCAGACGCTGTAGAGCGAGCTGGGTGCGGACGTTAGGGCCACGTGAAGCTACGAGCCCGCCGTATGCCAGCATATCCAGCGAGATGATCGCTGCATCGGCTCCGGTCTGTGCCTCCGCAAGCAGCCAGTCTGTGAGGCCCTCAGGCTGGCCGGGCGTCATGAATTGCCCCAGAAGCTCAAGCGGCGGCAGGGCCAGCTCGTAGTCCACCATCTCGGCCAGCATGCGCACATGCTTGACGGAGTACGGGCGGTCATCCAAAGGAAGATATACGACCTTGTGGAGGCGATGTCGAAGAGTCAAACCTTTCACCTCTCAGTTGGTGCGGGCAATGATGCCTACAACTGATCCAGTGCTTCTCGATAGACGCGCGTCGCTGCGCTGATGTCTGCTGCGGTTCGTCCTGTGACGATGGCACCTATCAGCAGTGCCCGGATCCCCGTCGACGCCAGAGCCGCCAGATCATCAGGGACGATATGGCGCTGAGTTGGCACCATCACCGGCCTGTCGGCCTGCCCCAGGATACGCGTGACTGTAGTATAGTCTGCAAGGTCGCCGGCTGACAAGGGATTGCCATACTCGGTGTGAGGGATGATTGAGGCCTCGATCATCCCGATGGATGTCAGGGTCGCAACCGAGGCCAAACGGTCCGGCCTGGACATGTCTTCGTGCCCCAGCGCAGCCATTAGTGGGAGAGGCAGTGCGCTCAGGAGCCATGCTGGCATGGCCCCAAGGTAGAGATCGGCAAAGTCCAGGCCGAGTTCATGCAGCCTGCGGAAATCATCCGGCGACGCCATCCGGGAGGCATCTCCCGGCACAATCCCCACCGGTAGCCCCAGGGACGCAATTTCCTCAATTCGCGTGGCCTCATCGTCCAGGGAGCCAAAACGAACCTTCGCCGCGGCGTGCTCGATGTTGATATGAACCTTCAGGCCCTGAGCCCCGCCATCGCGAGCGGCGCGGGCCAGATCGGGGTCATTAGCCGGCAGACTCACCAGCAGCGCCGGAGGCCCGGGCTTGCGCATAAGCTTCAGCGTCTGGCACTCATTCATCATTTACCCACCGGGAAGTCAGCTTGCGGCAAGCCGATACGAATATGTGTCACTCCGGCGAGAGCGGCATTGGCCACCGCCGCAGTCTCTGGGCTCAAGGGCTTGAGCACATTCAGTTCCCCTGGTATCCGCCACAGACCCCGCCTCCCGCGCCCTGATGCTTGCCCCGTGTCAGCACAGCCAGGGGAGACGAATGCAATCCGTGGCATCGGCTCCCATGGCCCGTTGTCATACCGAACCTGCACGATGGTGCGCGACAGCGTTCGCTGCATCCAGTCCGCATAGTCGCCAAGGACGTCATCGGACCGGTAACTCGGCAGGATCAGGGACGAAAAGAATGGGAAGCGTCCGGCGAAGTCGGGCTGCGTTGGGTCAGCGGGCCCTATGACCATCCACTGGTGACCTGTCCGAACGTAAGTAAGCTCGGGGCTCGTCGCGTGGTGGCGTGGGATGATCTGAAAGCCGCCCATCATGCCCAAGGGCGAGGTTGATACGTCAATCACACCCGGATGATTGGCGCGGATGCGTCCGGGAGCCGCATATATCGCGCCCTCAAAACGCCCGATGCCGTCTACTGTCCGATCAACCAGGCCGCAGTCAGTCACCTCGTCAGGAGACTCTACGGTGACCTTACCACCGACCCTGTTCTCGAACACGAGATACGTTGGCCGCGAGGGAGGCGCGTACCGGATGATGAGCAGGGCATCCCCGTCGGCAGGCTGATAGTCTGCCGACAAGGATGTCTGCTCTCCGTCGCGCACCACATACACTGGCGAATTGACTAACGGACTCAATCCGCCCCCGAAGATGCTCTCGCCGCCTGGGATGTCTGTGAATATGGCGGACGAACGGAGGCGTCCCGCAGCCCCGATGGTCTTGCCTCCGGGCACAATCGAGAGTGTCATCGGCCGTCCAGTGTCCCGATTGTTGGCAACCTTGATGTGGATGGCGTTCGTGGCAGTGGCCGCGATGGCGCTATCTTGGGCCCACATGGCCGCGGTGAAGCTGGCAGGGTTAACCCTGTCTGCCGGTATGACGACGTTACCCAGAACGTGCCAGGTGGCTCCGCCGTCGGAGCTTGCTTCGACGCGGCCGCCACTGGAGTTAGTGACTCTCAACCGCAGTGTCTCCGCCGGCCCCTCTGCTGCATCCACGGCGGCTAAGGCAGCGAACAGCAGAGCCCCGAGCGCCACAGACCACGCCACCCATCCTGATCTCATGCGCCAAACTTCTCCTGGGTACCACTGAAGTTGGTGAGCAGCGTCATGATGTCTTCTCCAACGAAGTTCCCCAGGCCGCCGCGCATGCAAGCACGCTCGCCAAAGCTCTCGACCTCGTCGGGACGTACGCCACACCCGAAGAAGACAGCCGGTATCGCATCTCCGGTGTGGTCCTTGAAGGTGACGGGTGTGCAGTGGTCTCCACTCACCATGATCACGGTGCTGCTGAAGTCCAGGTTCTCCAGCAGGTAGCCTATGGCGTTGTCCACCTTGGCAATGGCAGCCATCTTCTGGGCGGCATCGCCATCGTGTCCGCCAAGATCGGGAGCCTTGATGTTGGCGAGCACAAAGTCATGGTCCTCGAGGGCCTTGACGACGGCCCTGGCGATAGCGATCTCGTCGGTGTCCTTGCCGCCAGTGGCTTCGGGCACGTCGACGACATCCATGGCCAGATACTGGGCCAGGCCGCGCACCAGGTCCACCTCAACGATCATGGCACCCGAGACGCCATACTTGTCGGCAAAGGGCTCAAGCTGCACTGCGGTCCCGACCCCACGTGGTAGGGCAGCATTGGCCGGGGGAAGCCCCGCGGCAGCGCGCTGCTGATTGATTGGATGGCTCTGCAGAGCCTCTCGCGCAAGCTGTACCCACTTGTTCACTATCTTGGCGGTGCGTTGCGCGGCGGGGTCGTCCTTGGCTTCGGGCAGCGGCTCGCAGTCCGGGTACTCCACACCCTCATGGTGCGGGTCCACCTCAGTCACGCGATAGTCCAGACCTTCGCCACGCAGCACCAGTGCCGCCCGGTGTTCGACTGATTCCTTGAAGATGCACTGCACGCCATCGATGAGACCAGCCTTCTCATTTACCGCCGCTGCGAGCTGCTCAGTACCTTCCTTGATGCGCCCCGCGCGCCGGTCCACGAGCTTGCGCCCGTCCACTGTCGCGAAGTTGCAGCGGAAGGCGACGTCGCCCGGAAGAATGTCCAGTCCGACGCCCTTGGCCTCAAATGGTCCGCGGCCCTTGTAGTACTTGAAGGGGTCGTATCCCAGAATAGCCATGTGAGCGGTATCGCTGCCGACTCGCCGCCCCGGACTGATGGGGTTCAGCATGCCAGATAGTCCCTCTCGCGCCAGGCGGTCGAGGTTAGGCGTCGATTGCGCTTCCAGTGGCGTCTTGCCATCCAACTCGGGGACCTGCCTGTCACCAAGCCCGTCACCGAGGAATATGATCATCTTGCAGCCGTCCGACATGAGCAATCTCCTTTCCCATACCAAAACACAAGTCTGGGGATTCTATAGCGAGGGCCGCGAAGTGGCAAGAGAAAGCTCAGTGAACACCATATCCCCACTGTAGACACCGCGAAGGTCCTTTGGCCGCATGTTGGGAATGTTCTGTCATCTGGAGGCATATGATGATCTCGGACATCCGCATCGTGGATCTGCAGACGTACTATACCTTTGAGGTGGCGCGCACTCCCCTCAAGTTCGGCGCCGTGGTTGTGGATGCGGTGGAGTTCTGTCGGGTGAAGGCGACCGTCGAGAATGGCCGTGGCCAGGTCGCCGAAGGCTGGGGCGGCATCTTCCTCATGGACTTCTGGGGCTGGCCCACCACAGAGCTGCCCCACGCAGCCAAAGCCGCCGCCATGAAGGAACTGACCGAGCGCTACGTGGCTCTATTGCGCGGTTACGGCAAAGCCGGGCACCCCATCGACATCTTCCATGACGTCGAAGATGACCTGCGCCGACTCAACCACGAGCTCTGCACCGAGCGTGGCCTGCTGCCTGAGCAGCCCTTCCTGGGGGCACTGGTGTGCGCCTCTCCCGTTGATGCCGCTTTGCACGATGCCTTTGGGAACGTCAACGGGATAGACAGCTACTGCGGCTACGGGCCCGACTTCATGCATGATCTATCACGGTACCTCGGGCCGGCGTTTGCCGGGAAGTATCCGCAGGACTACATAAGGCCCCAGTACCTGCCCAAAGTGCCAGTCTTTCATCTGGTCGGTGGTCTGGACAAGCTGACGCGGGGTGAAGTCGATGAGACCGCCCCCCAGGATGGCGTGCCCAACTGCCTGGAGGATTGGGTTGCCCACGAGGGCATGTATTGCCTCAAGGTCAAACTGCGTGGAAGCGATCTGGATTGGGATGTGGACCGGACGCTGGCAGTCTACGAGATAGGGAAGAGGGAGCTTGCCCGGCGCGGCCAGACCGTGATGCATCTGACTGCCGACACGAATGAGCAGTGTGCGAGCCCAGAATACATCATAGAGTACCTGCACCGGCTGCAGGAAGCCGAGCCCCACTGCTACGACAAGATCCTGTACATCGAGCAACCGACCGAGCGGGACCTGACTGCCCATCGGCACGACATGCGTAAGCTGTCCAGTATGAAGCCTGTAATAGTGGATGAGAGCCTGACGGACCTGGAGAGTTTCGAATTGGCGATGGATCTGGGTTGGTCAGGGATCGCGCTGAAGACCTGCAAAGGCCATTCGGCGGACATGCTGTACTGTGCGAAAGCCAAAGAGTTGGGGATCCCCTATAGCGTACAGGACCTCACCAATCCCAGTCTGGCGCTAATTCACTCAGTGGGGCTGGGGGCGCGACTGTACACCATTATGGGTGTGGAGGCCAACAGCAGGCAGTTCTTCCCTGCTTCCACGACTGCGGCCGAGAAGAGGGTCCATGGGGGCATCTTCTCGCTCGTGAACGGAGAAGCCGATACCTCCAGCCTTCGCGGAACTGGCCTCGGCTACCAGATGGAACGGATGCAGGAGTAGGAGCCTAATCCTCTGCCAGCGTCCACTGCTCGAGATAGGTATCGGCGAGGCGAACGAACTTAACGTGCCCATCTACGTAGCTGGCGTTGAAGGCATAGCTCGCGAAGTCGCTCTCCTTGCAGTTGGTGTGCCGGAAGCCATTGACCCGGCCACCCAGGCTTTCGAGAGTGTCTGCGGCGTTAGGAATCATACGGCCGATGGACTCGGCATCCGCCGCATCGTCCTGACGACCGTCCTCGGCAACCATGATGGTACCGGAGGGGTCGCCGATCTCCGCTAACGAGCGGCCAGCTACTCCGAAGTCTGCCGCACCATTCGAGGGAGATACATAGCCGTAGGAATAGGTGTGGATGTCGAAGCAGCCGCCGCCTGATAGGGTGGCGAGGCGCTGCGTCCCGCTGAGGCAGTCAAAGACCTGCTTGTTCTTGACGTACGGGAAGATCATGTCCGCCCAGCGAATGCCGTCGCCGCCTGCGTATCCCAGGCTTCCCTGGTAACCGCTGCCCTGGCTGAATGGCGGCAGGGCTTCGTCGCAATCCTGCGCGTACTGCAGCATCGCCAGGGCGATTTGCTTCTGGTTGCTCGCGCAGGAAGTCTTCCGCGCCTGTTCCCGGGCTCGAGCAAAAACAGGAAACAGGATCGAGGCAAGAATCGCGATTATCGCGATCACGACCAGCAGTTCGATCAACGTAAAACCTGACGGCGTGGCCCTGAACCTGCGGCAGTGCATAGGCACCTCCGGGCGGTCATACTGCACGTTAGACGCCTCGGATGGAGCCGGCATTCCGCCCTATTCCTTGGGTTAGGCGTCCTCCAGATACTTCAGGGCGATGGCTGCCAGGGCGGCCATGGCTAACGGCAGACAGCGCTCATCGGCGGCAAACTGAGGATGGTGCAGCGACATGGTTGCAGCCGCTTGCTCGTCCGGGGCACAGCCGACCCACAACAGGGCTCCCGGCACCTGCTGCAGGAGATAGGAAAAGTCCTCTCCGCCCATGGAAGGCCGCTCCTGCCGTTGCACTATGTCGCTACCCAACGCCTCCTGTATTGCTGCAACGGACAGCGCCGTTACCGCCTCATCTGTTACTGTAGCCGGAACGCCTCGCCGGTAGGTGAATTCGGCCTCACAACGGTGCGCATGCGCGATATCGGTGCACAGTTCACGCATTGCCTGCTCTATCATGTCCCGATGGTCGGTGAGCAAGGTACGGACGGTCCCCGCCAGTGTCGCCTCCATGGGGATGATGTTGTAAGCTGATCCGGCATTGAACTGACACACGCTGACGACGGCAGCTTCCAGCGGGTCCAGGCGCCGGCTTACCAGGGTCTGCAGCGCCATCACGATCTCCGCGGCCACAGGGATCGGGTCTCTCCCGCGATTGGGATTGGCTCCGTGGGCACCCGCGCCGACGATCCGCACGGTAAAGGCATCGGCGGCTGCAAGGTTCGGCCCAGACCGCAGGGCTACCGTGCCTGCCAGGCGATCAGCCATGACATGAGCGCCAACGATTGCATCGAGCCGCGGCTCACCTGCCAGGGCCCCCGCGGCGATCATACCTGCCGCGCCTCCCAAAGTCTCCTCGGCAGGCTGGAAGATGAACTTCACGGTGCCGCGAGGCAGACCGAGTTCCTGCAGCACCAGAGCGGCTCCTATGGTCCATGCGGTGTGGAAATCATGACCACAGGCGTGCATTACTCCCGGACTATCTGAAGCGTACTCAAGACCAGTCTCTTCGGTCACAGGCAATGCGTCCATGTCACAGCGCAAGCCGATGCAAGGGCTACCTTCGCCGATCTGGGCAATCAGCCCGTAGCCGCCAATGCCCTCCTCCACCTGAAAGCCGCATGCCCGCAGCCGCTGCGCTACAACCGCCGCTGTCCGTTGCTCCTGGCCACTTAGTTCGGGGTGGCGGTGCAGATCGCGCCGTAGCGTGATGATCTCGTCAAGATGCTTTGCGACCGCCTGCTGTAGTGAAGACGCATCCATTGAGTGTCTACCTCCGTCCGCATGCTATCACCGAACACTTCGGCGAGGCAAGCTCCGAAAGAGTGCGCAGACCCTTAGGTCGGCCCGGAGTATTGACAAGGCGCAGGACGCTATGGATAATTCGAACAATGCATGTAAGTCATACATATCATGCGACCTGCGCAAGGTGGTGGAACCACATGTCGGAATTCGAATTGACACCCCACTTCATGGGGGCCGCGACTGTGGGGGAACGGGGCCAGGTGGTCATACCGGCTGAAGCCCGCGAACGACTGAACATCAAGCCGGGTGATAAGCTGCTGGTGTTCACCCATCCTGCCGGCTTTGGAGTGGCTTTCGTGAAGTTCGACAAGATGCAGGAAGCGCAAGCTGAATTGCAGCGCGTGCTGGTGGAACTGGGCGACATGGCGGATGCGCCCGCTGGCAATGAGGAGGCGTAAGGATGAGGAAAGCATGGCTGGCGTTCTGCTTTGCAGCGGTCACGGCGGTAGCAACTGCTCAGGAACCTCAACCCCCCTCAACCCCTCCACCTGTCGCCGCTCCTGTGGCATCATCGCCAGCGCGTCTGCCTGCGGTTGCGTCGCCGTTGCGTCTGACCCCGCAGACGGCCGCGGAAGTCGCCGTGCAACGTTCCGCAGATCTGGCGATCAGCGAACAGGGCATTGCCGCGGCCAGAGCCAACGTCCGCCTGGCCGAGTCCCAGAAGGGGCTGCGAGTGGAGGCGCAGGCTTCCTATACCCGCATGGGCCCCACGCAGTCCATCACCCTCCCGGAATCCATGGGCGGTGGCCAGATATCGTTCACGGCTCCCCAGTCACACATCGAGACGCTGGCCGTGACCAAGCCACTCTACCTCGGCGAACGTGACCGCTACGCCAGGCAGGCGGCCCAGGCAGGCGTGCAAGCCGCAGAGCAGAATCTTCAGGCGGGCATCGTAAGCGTCGCAGTTGCAGCGCGGGAAGCAGTCTTCACTCTGCTCAGGCTCCAGCAACTGAGCCTGGTGGCAGAGCAGCGCCTGACAGCAATTGCAGAACATCTTCGCATCGCACGCGCCATGTTCGAGGCGGGTACCACCGCTCGTTTCGAGGTAGTCCAGGCGGAAACAGAACTCGCGCAGGCCAAGGGGGATCTGCTAACGGCACAGACGGCTGTTGCAAAACAGAAAGCCTTCATCGCACAGCTGCTGCTCGTCCCCCAGGGCACTGAGATAATCGCTGAAGAAGGCGTGCCTGCGGCAGTACCGGAAGGCGACTTGCATCGGCTGATTGCTGCAGCAATTGCGGAGCGCCCTGAACTCGATGCCCTCGAAGCCGCCGTGCGCGCGCAACAGGCCAATCTGCGGCTTGCCAGGGCCAACGACAATCCTTCGCTTGCCGTCCAGGGCAGCGTCAACCGGCAGACCGCTACGGCCGCGTCGAGTGAGATCAACTGGAACGTGACGGTGGGGGTGACCAAGCCAATCTACCAGGGCGGAGAGACCCGCGCGCGCGTGGATACGGCCAAGGCCTCGTTGAGGACCGCCGAACTGAACGTAGAGCGCGTGGAGCAGCAGATTGCCTTACAGGTCTCCCAGGCGCTGCTTAGTCTCCAGCAGGCCACGGAGCAACTGCTGGTTGCCCAGCAGGGCGAAGTCGAGGCGCAGGAGCGTGCCCGCATAGCACTCGTGCGCTTCCAAAACGGCGTCGGCCTTGGCGTTGAGGTTATCGATGCCCAGACTGCGCTCGCGGCTGCTCAGACCAATGTTGTGAATGCTCGCTACGATCTGCAGGTCGCAGTGGCCAGCCTGCGTGCGGCCCTCGGACTGACTGATCTGCCAAAGGAGTCATAGTCAATGAGACCGCGTTGGATGCTGTTGAGCATTCTGGCCTTCGCCATTCTGACTGTCGGCTTGCTGGTTGGCTGCCGGGGCGGCCAGGAGAAGGCTGCCGCGACCACAGCCGAGGTGCCGGTCACGTCGGTACTCGTTGTGCGTGCTGGAACTGGGGATATCTATCAGACAGAAACCCTGACGGGTACGATCGAGCCGCAGCGAGAAGTGGACGTGCAGACAGAGCTGTCCGGGAAGGTTGCCTGGGTCGGGTACGACGTGGGTGACCGTGTGAGCCGGGGACAGGCGTTGGTGCGCCTCGATACAGCCCTCGCCGCCTCGGGCGAGCGACAGAGCGAGGCTGCAGTATCTGCCGCCCAGGCTCGTTACGGGCAGACGCGCGTAGGCCTCAAGCTGACGCGTGAGCAGACTGCCAGTCAGGTTCGTCAGGCCGAAAGCTCCATGGAGGGCGCGCGAAATCGTCTGCGCCAGGCCAAGACGACGGCGGAACTTACCCGCTCCCGTGTTGAGGATGCCATTCGTCAGGCCCGGATCGGCGTGGATAGCGCGCAGGCGCAACTGGCTGATGTGAAGGCCGGCACTCGCTCCCAGGAGGTCGATCAGGCCCAGGCACGTCTTGAGCAGGCCAAGTCCAGCGCCAGACTCGCGAAGCTCAGCCTTGATCGGGCGCGTAACCTGATGCAGCAGGGCGCGGTGGCTCAGGCGCAACTCGACAGTGCTCAGGTGGAGTACGAGACAGCTCAGGCCAACGTGCGGGTCGCGGAGCAGGCCCTCGATCTGGCGAAGGAAGGCGCGCGCAGTCAGCAGATCCGTGTAGCCGAACTCCTCGTGCAGCATGCCCAACAGGTCTTGGCACAGGCAGAAGCACAGCGCGGGCAGACTGACGTGGCGGAGCGCGACGTGCGCACCGCGGAAGTTGCGCTCGAGCAAGCCGAAGAGAGTGCGCGGCTAGCGCGTGCAGAGCTGGCCCGCGTGTCGTCCACCGAGCAGGATGTCAAAGCGGCTCGCGCCGCCGTGCGGCAAGCGTCCGCGGCTAACGTCTACAGTCGAACCCAGGTCAGCAAGCACACAGTCTACGCCCCGATCAGTGGCACGATTGCCCAGCGCAACGTTGAGCCGGGCGAAGGGGCCTCCCCGGGAGTATCTCTCGTCAGGATCGTCAATCTCAACCCCGTGCGGGTGACCTGCGAAGCCTCGGAGTTGCAGGTGCGGGACATGCAAGTGGGGCAGCAGGGCAATGTGTTGGTTGATGCTCTACCAGGACGATCCTTCGTGGGCAGGATCACGGATATCGCTCCCCAGACCCGCAATGGTGATCGCATCTTCCTGGTGCGCCTTCAGGTGCCCAATGAGGGCGCTCTGCTTCGCGCAGGAATGTTCGCCCGAGTGCAGATCGTCACAGGATTGCACCGCAATACCGTAGTCGTGCCGCGAGACGTGCTGCTTGAGCGCGGCGAAAAGCGTGTCATCTATACTGTTGTGGGCGACAAGGTAAAGGTCCGTGACGTCGAGATTGGCGCGGCTGACGATGGCCGGATTGAGGTTCTGCGAGGAGTTCGGGCTGGAGATGTGATGGTCTTTGGCGGCCAGAGCCTGTTGGCAGAGGGCCAGAAGATCAGGCCGCAACTCCGTGATGAAGCGACCGCTGCAACTCAGAAAGCCGAGACAACCGCTGAGGGCGCGTCTCCAGCCGTAACGCAGTAGGGGGCTTGCTCCCCGCGCCGTTGCTGGCGGCAACCAAATTGCTGATAAGGAGCCATCTGGCTCGATGCTTACCAGGTTCGCGATTAACCGCCGTGTGACCATCTCCATGTTCATCCTTGGACTGGTCATCATGGGTCTAGTTGGCCTCTCCAAGATGCCGTGGGACCTTAACCCCAAGGTTGACTTCCCGATGGTCTCGGTGACGGTTCCATATCCCGGTGCCAGTCCCCAGGAGATCGAGCAACGGATCGTACGCACTCTGGAAGACCAGGTCAGCGTCATCAACGGCGTCGATCAGGTGACTTCCCAATGCCAGGAAAACATCGGCGTAGTCAGCATCCGATTCCGCTATGGCACCGACGTGGATGTGGCCGCAGCCGATGTGCGCGACGCCCTGGACCGTACCAAAGCGGAGTTCCCGGATGATGTTGAGGCCGCCTCCATCTACAAACTCGACATCGGCGCGATGCCCGTCATCACCATGGGCATTACCGGCGACAGGCCGCCTCGAGACCTGCGCAAGATGGTGGAAGACACCATAAAGCCTGTACTCGGGCAAGTGCCAGGCGTTGCGGCTGTGACGATCTCCGGCGGTGAAGAGCGCGAGATCCAGATTCTGGCCAACAGGGACCGCCTCGACGCTGTCCAGATGTCCATCTCCGACCTCGCGCGAGACCTTGCCAACCAGAACCTGGACATCCCCAGCGGCAACATCAAAGCGGGCATCCGCGACTATGCCGTGCGTGCTCTGGGACAGTTCTCCAGCATGGACGAGATCCGGCAACTCAGGATAGACACCCCCGTCGGCCTGATCCCCCTGCGCGACATTGCTGAGGTTCTCGATACCGTTGCGGAGCCGTCGACCCTCGCCCGCACCGACGGCGTGCCCGCGGTGGGTGTGTCGGTACTGAAGCAGTCCGAAGCAAACACTGTCAGCGTCGTCGAAGGAGTGCGGCAGCGCCTCGAGATGCTGCTGGGCACCCAGGGAAAGCCCGGCAAACTCCCGGGCGACATTAAGGCTGTTGTGTCCTACGATGCTTCTGAACGCGTTAAGGAAGCCATCTATGACGTGCGCGATGCACTCATGTGGGGCGCGCTGCTGGCGGCGGTGGTGGTGTTCCTTTTCCTGCACAACTTCCGCGGCACAATCATAGTCGCTCTGGCCATCCCGACCTGTATCATGATGACGTTCCTGCCGATTGGCCTGGGGCTGGGCTTCACCCTCAACATGATGGTCATGCTCGGCCTGGCCCTCTCGGTGGGTATTCTCGTTGACGACTCGATCGTCGTCCTCGAGAACATTGACCGCCACCTGCAGATGGGTGAGCAGCCAGCCACGGCTGCCTACAACGGACGTACCGAGATTGGGGCGGCAGCCGTCGCGCTCACAAGCGTCGATGTGGTGGTCTACGTTCCTGTAGCCATGATGGGCGGCATCGTTGGTCGCTTCTTCTATTCGTTTGGCATCACCGTTTTCATCTGCACAATCTTCTCGCTCTTTGTGGCCTTTACGCTCACCCCAATGTTGGCCTCATGGTGGTACCAGCGCACTGATCGTCGTAAGGGTCACCGCCTTGGCCTCTGGGCCCGGTTCTTTGCGGCCTTCGATAGCTCTTACGCGGCCTTGGAGCGTGCCTATGTGCGCTTGCTGAAGCCTGCTATCCGGCACCCCTACATCACGGTCGCAGTCGGCTACGCCTTCCTGATTTTCGTCTTCATAGTCATTGGACCACGCCTCGGTCAGGAGTTCTTCCCGCAGTCCGATGAGGGCCGTCTTTCGGTTGAGATCGAGACAGCCGTCGGTACGCGCCTTGAGGAAACAGACCGCCTCACACGCATCATGGAGCAACGCCTGCTGAACCGTCAGAAGTACCCGGAGGTCACCGATCTCGACGTCACTGTCGGTCAGGGCTCCGCAAGTCACTTTGGCACCGGCAACCAGGGCGGCCGCTTCGCCAGCATCTCAGTCACTATGAGCGGCCGCAAGGAGCGCCTGCACGCCCAACAGAGGTCGGATGTGGCTCTTGCCGAGCAGCTTCGAAAGGACTTCTCCGATATACCGAACGCGACTATCAAGGTGCTCCCCGCTACCGGCAATGGCCCGGGTAGTGCAGCCTTGGAGTACAACGTTCTCAGCGAAGACGAAGAAGCACTCGATAGGGCGGCAGCGCTGCTCGTAGCCGAACTCCGCAAGAACCCGAGACTGTTCTATGTAGACATTTCCTCCAAGCCGGGCCGGCCCGAGATACATGCCCGGATCGATCGCCTGCGGTGTGCCGACATGGGGTTGACAGTGGCAAAAGTGTCCGCTGCGCTTCGTACTGCCTTTGCTGGCGACACCAGCAGCAAGTATCGCGAAGCCGGCGATGAATACGAGATGCGAGTGGAGTTCCGGGAGTTTGACCGCTCGCGCGTTCAGGACGTCGGCAACCTCTTTGTTGGCATGTCTGATCGAGACGGCGTCGACCAACCTGTTCGTCTGCGCGACGTAGCCGATATCACAATGTCTTCAGGCCCAAGCAGAATCGAGCGTTACAACCGCCAGCGCACGGTCACAGTCAGCGCGCAGCCCGTGCCTGGCTATGCCTCGGACAAGGCGCAGAAAGACTTCGAGGCCGCCGCGGCCAAGATCGACATCCCCGGAGTGACTTTCGCCTGGACTGGTATGGCGCAGATGATGCGTGAAAGTTTCGCCTTCATGGGGCAGGCAATGCTGCTCTCGGTCATCTTGGTCTACCTGGTAACTGCCGCACTCTACAACTCAGTACTCGAGCCGTTGAACGTCATGCTCACGCTGCCGATGGCCCTGGCTGGCGCTTTCCTGGGTCTCTATATCTGCGGCATGAACATGAGCGTGGTGGCGATCATCGGTTTCATTATGCTAATGGGGATCGTGGGCAAAAACGCAATTCTGGTAGTGGACTACACAAATACGCTCCGTGCGCGTGGTATGACGCGTACTGAGGCGCTTGAGACTGCTGGCCCGCACAGAATGCAGCCCATCCTGATGACCACCATGGCCACCATCATGGGCATGATCCCAACTGCCATAGCGCTGAGCGAAGGCTCTGAATGGCGTTCACCGATGGCCATCGCCGTGATCTTCGGCCTTGCCCTGTCAACTCTGCTATCGCTGATCGTGGTACCAGCCTCCTACTGCATCTGGGACTCCGTGGGGACCTTTTGCACGACGTGTGTCGGCGGCCTGATTAGGCGCTTCGGTGGCGAAACCCAGCAGGAGCAGGAGAAGCCCCGGCAAGATGATGGGCGGAAGGAGTAGTCATGACTGACGACGCAGCCAATACCAAACTCGTCTTCATCATCTGCGACCAGAGCGTCGAGCCGGACGTTATGGATACTCTACAGCAGCAAGGACTGGGGCATCACACTTTGTGGGGAGATTGCCAGGGGGCTGGGACTACGGGCATCCGTCAGGGCAATCCCATCTGGCCGGGGCTCAATACAGTCGTTATGGTTGTCATGGAGGAAACGCAGATAGAGCCCCTGAGGCGGGAGCTTCACGCGCTGCGGGACACCTTCGCGATCACGCCCGGCTTGAAGATGATCATCACGGATGCGGTCATGATCTAGCGCCGAAGTGATTCCACCCGCCCGATTGCAGCGCCAACGGCTGGTCATCCTCCCCGGTAACCACAACCTCGCTGCCAGGGACTACCTCTCCGACCACCGTCAGAGCAATACCAGCGGCGTCCTGTAACTCCGGCATGGCCTCCGCCGGAGCCGTAAACAGCAGTTCGAAATCCTCGCCACCCGTCAGCGCCCATGTGAGCGGGTCTGACCGAAGATCCTGAGCTACCTTTCTTGTCTCCTCTGAGATGGGCACCAGGCCAGCACGTATCGCTATCCCCACGCCACTCCGCTCACAGAGATGCCCCGCGTCCTGCACTAACCCGTCACTGACGTCCAGACAAGCCGTGATGGCTCCGAGACTGTTAAGCGCTGCTGCCTGTGCCACACGCGGCACAGGAGCCGCATATCGATGCCAGCAGGGAATCCCCTCAAGACCGGCAGACTTCGCGGCAACGGCCGCTGCTGACCCACCCAGGTCCCCGGTCACGGCCAATACGTCACCAACGCAAGCTCCGTCGCGGCGCCAGATGTGCTCCCGGCAACGCCCCAGAAGTATGATATCCAACCCCACGTGCTCGTGGGCCGCGATGGTGTCTCCTCCCAGCAGACATGCCCCGAACCGTTCCGCCTGATCAACTACGCCACGCACCAGGTTCTCCGCCTCCTCCACTTCCATCCTCGGTGGGAGCGCCGTTGATACAAAAGCAAAGCACGGTTCGGCTCCCATCGCGGCGACATCACTCAGGCACGCCGTCATCGCGCGGGACCCAACCTGATATGGCGTGAGCCAGTCCAGACGGAAGTGCCGCCCCTCCAGCATGGCGTCGGTAGTCACCGCGAGCCTGTCGCCGGAGGATGTCTCGATGACGGCGCAGTCATCGCCGATCGCCAGTATTACGTCGGCGCGCGAACAGTGGGTGAAGCGGCGGACGCTGTCTATGAAGCCAAACTCGCCCAGATCGTGCAGGCGCATGCGGAAGCCTCCGCTCAAAAACAAAAAGCCCGGACCAAGTCCGGGCTTCAGTGCAATTTCTGCTGGGGTTAGACCTCCCAGACGCCTTCTTCCTCAGTATGCGGCTCGTCAAGGCTCTGGAAGATACGCTCGACGAAAACAAGCAACTCGCGGGGGTTGAAGGGCTTCGTGAGGTAAGAACTCACGCCTGAGGCCCAACCCTTGAAGATATCCGCGTCCTGCGCCTTGGCGGTCAGCATGATGACCGGGATATTCTGATAGCGCGGGTCGGCTTGGAGGTTCTTGAGTACCTCAAACCCGTCCATGCGTGGCATCATGACGTCGAGCACCACCATGTCTGGATTTTCCGTCTTCACCTTCTCGAGGGCTTCTATACCATCATAAGCGGTCAGAATCTCATATCCGGCCCGCTCCAGGTTCACCTGGACCAACCGGACAATGTGCCGCTCGTCGTCAACCACGAGAATTCGTCTTGCCATAGTGTGCAAGCCCTCCTTGGCTAGAGGCGCACTGGTCTGCTAAAGGTAGGCAGGCGTTCACGGATGCTCGGGGACAGTAGCGCCCGACCATCCCCCGCTACGCCTGAGTTACCATCACGATAGTAACTGCTGCAATTATAGCAAAGCCTCTCGGGCCTTGTCAAACCTGTCAAGTTGCATTGCTGCAATATCTTCCGCCCGGCTCAGGCTCGGCTGTGATGCGGCCCATTCAGCCGCTGCAACCATGCAAGGCGCCTCCGTATGCTATGCCCTATGCCTTGCGAACCTGTGAGCGTTGTGATATACTATTTTCCACGCGGCCTGCGGGCAGTGCCTGTATGGGCGCGGATTTCGTTCTTGATCACCGGCCAGGTGGTCTATCCCAAAAAAAACTACGCATGAGCGTCAGCTTCAGGGTGGCTTGAGATGAAAAGGACGTTTCAACCCAAGCGGCGGCCTCGCCTCCGCAAGATGGGCTTCCTCGCAAAGATGGCAACCAAGGCCGGTCGCCGGACGATTGCTCGTCGGCGGGCCAAGGGCCGCGTGCGGTTGGCCGCGTAGGTGCAGCCGGGCTGAACGTCTTTCAGCGTGGTCTGCGGGACAGTCAGCACAGTGGTTGTGAAACCAAGCGGAGCACATGTGGCACCTTTGCCTGTCGCAAACGAGCGGAGCCGGGAGCTTCTGCCGGCCTCGATCAGCCGGCAGAGCGACTTCAGCCGCATCTACAAGCAGGGCAGGCGTTACCGCACCAGCCTCTTCACTGCAGTGGTTGTACGTCACGACGACCCTTGTCGTGCTGCCTTCGTCGTAAGCCGCAAAGTGGCCAAACAGGCTGTGCGCCGCAATCGCATCCGCCGCTGGCTGAGGGAAGCTCTGCGCAGGCTGTTGGCGGGAGCCGAATGTCGAGCGGACATCGTGCTCATCGCTCATCAACCCGCATACAAGGCAGGCTACTGGGCGATATACCGCGAACTCGCCAATATGCTTGGCCGCGCCGGCCTGATAACCCGGGGAGACCCCTCTAAGCAGCAGGAGGGTTAACAGTGGCAAGAGTACTGGTATGGCTGATCAGGCTGTACCAGCGTTTTTCGCGCCTGCTTCCCCCTGCTTGTCGTTTTCGGCCTACCTGCTCCGAGTATGCTATTGAGGCTATTCAGATCCACGGCGTAGTGAAGGGCGTCGCCATGGCGGCCTGGCGCATTTTGCGTTGTAACCCTTTCTGCCACGGAGGGGATGACCCGGTGCCGCCGCGGCGCACGAAGTCTGGTTTTCAGCAATAGAGAGATATAGGTCTTAACATACAATGAGTCGCATTTTCACAGTGACGGTGCTGCTCCTTACCCTCGGGCTGGCATGCCTGCCCTTGGGTGCTAAGGAGCTTCCCTCCCAGCAGGGCCTGCCCTCGGAACTCACGATTGCTCCGCGGCCAGCTCTGGCCGAGCAATTGGTGACACTGCAGGCTCTCGAGAAGTACATACAGGAGAACCGGCCGCATGGTGGCGGGTTCGTAACCGCGCTGCGGGGCATGTTTGCGCCCTCAGGAGTTCGAGCCGTTCCGGTGGCACCTGAGGTCCTGCTCAAGACGCCCGCACCCTTTGTTGGCAAACCCGTGAGTGTATCCGGGGTCTATCAGGCAACCGGCCCCGAGACCGGCAAGTTCTCTCTCGAGACACAGCCTCTGCTCATCTCGCTGCCTGCTAACCTGCCCATGGCAGGCCTCCCCAAGAGTGGCCCGAATGGGCTCTCCGTCACCGTCGAAGGTATCGTGGAGAGCGGCGCCCTTGGCGTGCAGGTGCGGGCGACCAGCATCAAGCCTTCAGACTGGTTGACGCTGCTGCGGATCGGTCGCATCTACGAGCTTATGGGGCAGAAGGAGCAGGCGGAGAAGACGTACGAAAGCGCCTTCCCTGTCGCTCAGGCAGCCCGAAGCCCGTTCGCTGCTTTCGCCAAGACCAGTGCCGGACGTATTGCCTACGAGTTGCGGAACGTCAATCGGGCTCGCAACCACTACGCCGCAGCCTGGAACCCGCTTACCGGAACGACGCCGCAGGGCGAGCCCAAGTACTATACCTGGGTTCCGCTTGAAGACGGCTCAGGCTGGGAGAAGTTGCCCGTATCAAAGGCCATCGGGCCGCCGCTTGACCGCCTCAACAAGACCGATTTCTGGTACCGGTTCATGGACTTCTTTGTCGAGCTCGCCGGCGGGAGTCGCTGGCTCGGCATAGTCCTGCTCTCGATCATGAGCCGCGTCATCATCTGGCCGCTCACCAAGAAGCAGCTAGCTTCGGCGGAGGCAATGAAGCGCCTGCAGCCCCAGATCAAGGCTCTCCAGGATCGCTACGCAGACGATAAGGCCAAGTTCCAGCAGGAATTCTGGCAGCTATGTCAGGCCAATGGCGTCAACCCACTCGGCGGCTGTCTGCCGATGATTGTGCAGATGCCTATCCTGATCCTGCTGTGGAAGGGCATCCGTAACTACATCGTTCAGTTTGACGGGTACGGGTTTCTCTGGGTCAAGAACCTGGCAGCGCCCGATATGGGGCTGCTGGTCGCCTACACCATCAGCATGATCGCGTTCCAGAAGATGACGGCGAAGCTGCAGGCCTCGCCGACGATGACGGCGCAGCAGGCCCAGCAGCAGCAGATGATGACCTACATGATGCCCCTGATGTTCTTCTTCTTCTTCAGGGACTTCCCCGCGGCATTCCTGCTGTACTGGTTGGCGACAAACATCGTCTACTTCATGCAGCAGTACATGTACAGCCGCAGCCTGCCAAAGACCGACGCCGCTGACGGCGAGCCGCTGAGTTCTGACAAGAGCGGCGGGTTCGCCGGCACCATGGCGAAAATGATGTCAATGAAGAATGAGGGCGAGGAGCCCCCGGCCGTTGAGAAGAAGAGCTTTCACGAGAAGCAAGCCGCTGACCAGGGCAAGAAGATTGCGAAGACGCCTGACAAGAGTAGCGCCAAGCGCGGGCGCAAGTAGCCCCGCTCCAGGTTCTGAAAAGGGAGGTTGGCAGTGGACACTGTAGAGACCACTGGTAAAACCATAGAAGAGGCCAGGGCAGCAGCCCTACAGCAACTCCAGGCGACCGAGGATGAGGTGGAGTTCGAGGTAATCGAAGAGCCCCGCAAGCTGCTCGGCTTCCTCGGCACGCAGGGCGACTACCATCTCAGGGCTACCCGCAAGGGCACGATGGCCACTGGCGAAGCACCGGTTGAGACCGTACCGGAAGAGCAGCCGGTGGCAGAGGCCGGTGCGCCCCAGGTGCAGCCGATCAATGACCTCGCATCCACTGGTGCCGGTGCTGTTGAGCAGGTTGTGGCCCAGCGAGCGATCGAGTTTCTCGCTGAGACAACGAGGCTCATGGGCCTGCACACTGATGTTGTCGTGGTCAACTCCGAACCTGGTGAGATCGAACTTGAGATCCGCGGTGAAGGCCTCGGTCTGTTGATCGGGCGGCACGGCGCCACACTCGACGCTCTTCAGATGCTCGCGGCAGTAGTGGGCAACACCGGCCTCAGTCAGGGAGCGCGCGTTGTGGTTGATGCCGAGCAGTATCGGGAACGCCGACGGGAGATGCTGCGCAAGATGGCCTTGCAGCAAGCCGAGAAGGCCAAAGAGTCACAGCAGGAAGTCGTCATCCCGGATCTCAAAGCCTTCGAGCGGCGTATCGTTCATCTTACGCTTAAGGACGATCCAGACGTGGAGACCTACAGCGAGGGCGAAGGCGACGATCGCTGCATAGTCATCTCCCCTCGAAATGTATAACATGGTTGGGGTAAATGAAGCGCCCGGCAGATTTCTGCCGGGCGTTTTTGTTTTTGGGGCTGCGCAAGTATAGTTTGATGGCGCTGTGTGATTGCAGAAACAAAACGATGTTATGGATCGGCAATCCAGCCTGGAACATGCACCCACGAAAGAAATGAAACCCCTGAGAGTGATCTCAGGGGTTTCTATGACGAAAGGAGAGCGCCGGGGGAGGGAACTGGCGATACCACTCGAGCTCGATAGGATAATACTTGCTCTCAGTATGGGCGCTCGCCTGTGACTCCATTATACCCCTTATTCTGAAATGTCATTACTGTTTTTTCGCCAAATGGCGAATTTTTTTGAATTGACAATCGAACAAACGTTTGATAGACTCCGTCCCACTATCAAGCAGATCATCCGAAAGGACAAGCCTCATATAGCCGTGATGCTGATGACCAAAACACTCGATGAACCCCTTGAGATCATCGAAGACCACGCCGACCAGCCGCCGCGGCGCTTCCTGTGGCGCCAGCATGAAAGGCAGTTAACTGCCTGCGGCGCCCATTGGATCCAACGCGGACGGTGGTGGCTCGGCGAGACTCCTAAGTCGTATTTTCGCATAACCACGCTAGATAATATCACTATCGATCTTTGTCTCGACAGGGCGTCCCATACTTGGACTGTCGCTCGTATCTGGGATTAGTAGCAAAAGCAGTACTGACGTGCCATTTATACACCTCCATGTACACTCCAACTTCTCTTTACTCGACGGCGCTGCAACCGTCCATGAGTTGACGCAGGCCGCCGCCGCGTTGGGCATGCCTGCACTTGCCCTGACCGATCACGACGGCCTCTACGGTGCCGTGAGGTTCTACCAGGCCGCCCAGGCCGCCGGAGTGAAGCCCATCATCGGCGTTGAGTTTACGCTTGAACCACTCACTTCCTCTCCATACTCCCCTCCCAATCCGCCCCCCACATCTCATCTCGTCTTGCTCGCGGAAGACAATGAGGGCTATAGCAATCTCTGTCGCCTTGTAACCGCCGCTCGTCTCGGGCAAGCACAATCCGCTGGCCCTTTTGCTCCTGAGTATGCAGCAGTTGATCGCGATCACCCGCTATTGTCTCAGGACAACCTGCGTCGACACTGTTCTCATCTTATCGCCCTGTCCGGATGCGAATGGGGGGAGGTGGCTCAGCTTCTGGAGCAGGGCCAGGTGGAGGCGGCACAGCGGGTAGCGCAGTACTACCAGGGGCTCTTCGGCCCAGGCAACTACTTCATCGAACTCCAGAACATGCTACTGGCCCCACCGCGTCACCAACTGCGCTATGCCCTGGTGCAACTCGCCCAACGCCTGGGCTTGCCGGTAGTAGCCACTAACAACGTGCACTATGCCAATCAAGATCATGCTTGCCTGCAGGACGTGCTGGTCTGTATGCGACACAACAAGTGCGTCGATGAGAACCATCCCGAACGCAAGGCAAACTGGGAATACTCCCTAAAGTCTCCCGCCCAGATGGGAGAACTGTTCGCCGACCTGCCGCAGGCGTTGCAGGCAACCGAGGAGATTGCCGAACGCTGTCAGTGGCAATTGGACCTCGGGCGCTATCACTTTCCCAAGTTCGATCTGAAAGCCTTGAGCGGCAACCACCGCTCCAGATATCCCTTGCCCGATCAAAGCGAAGACAGTCACTACTACCTGCGCAAGTTGTGCTATGCCGGAGCCAAGTGGCGTTACGGTGACATAACTCCCGAGGTGGGGAAGAGGCTTGAATGCGAACTGGCGGTCATCGAAGACAAGGGGCTCTGTGATTATTTTCTCATTGTCTGGGACATCGTCCGTTTTGCTCGTGAACGTGGCATTCGCGCGACCGGCCGAGGCTCTGCCGGCGATTCAATCGTCAGCTATGTCCTGGATTTGACCCACGCTGACCCTCTGGCCTACGATCTGCTGTTCGAACGTTTCCTCAACCCCGAGCGGCACGGCATGCCCGACATTGACATTGACTTCTGCGCCCGCCGCCGGGATGAAGTCACCGCCTATGTGTATGAGCGCTATGGTGCGAAGAGCGTGGCTGCTGTCTGTACCCTCAACACCTTCCGAGCCCGCTCAGCCATTCGCGAGGTTGGCAAGGTCCTCGGCCTCGATGAAGCTGAGATGGGGCCGCTGGCGATGGCCTTCCCTTACATACGTGCTTCAAAGATTGAGGAAGCGGCATTGAAGCTTCCGGAGGTACGGGACTCCCCAGTTGATCTCTCAAACAAGGGGCTGCTAATCGAGCTCTGCCGGCAAATCAGCGGTTATCCCCGGCATCTGAGTGTCCATGTCGGTGGACTGGTAATCGGCCCCGAGCCGCTAACCAATATCATGCCCTTGGAGTTAGCGAACAAGGGCATCGTCATCAGTGCCTTCGACAAAGATGACATTGAAGCCCTTGGAATGCTCAAGATGGACATCCTCGGGCTACGAATTCACACCGCGACGGAGGACTGTCTCGACCAGATCGAGCGGCGTACAGGGCAGCGTCTTGATATCGAGGCCTTGCCACTGGATGACGAAGCCACCTTCAAGCTCCTGCGCTCTACCAAAACCATCGGCCTCTTCCAAGTAGAAAGCCCCGGGCAGCGCAATTTGCTGGGGCGGGCGCAGCCGAAGCTGTTTGAGGAGATCATCGCCAACATCTCCCTCTTCCGACCCGGCCCCGTGCAAGCCGAGATGATCAAGCCCTACATCGCCCGCAAGCACGGCCGCGAGCCGGTAACCTATCTTCATCCGGCGCTCGAACCAGTCCTGAACAGCAGTTATGGGGTCATAATTTACCAGGAGCATGTGCTGCAGGTCGCGCAAGCCATCGCTGGCTTTACTCTGGGCCAGGGTGATCTGCTGCGCAGGGCAATGACCACTGACCGCTCGTACAAGGAAATGGAGAAGCTGCGCGAGCAGTTCATTGCTGGAGCGGTTGGCCAGGGCATCGATTACTTCGTGGCTGACCGCATCTTCGATGACATTGCGGGTTTTGCAGGCTATGGCTTTAACAAGGCCCATGGCGCCTGCTTTGCCCGCATAACCTATCAGACCGCCTATCTCAAAGCGCATTACCCGGCCGAGTTCCTGGCCGGTATTCTCTCAGCCCAACCCATGGGCTTTTATCCCCCGCGTACCATAGCAGAGGAGGCTAAACGTCTCGGCATCGCCATACTTCCCCCCTGCGTAAATCGCAGTGAAGCCACCTATAGTGTTGAGACTACCGACCGCTTTTCAAAGGTCGGTTCCGATACCCGTGGGGCCAGTGCTCGTACTCGCTCTGGCCTCGCCATTCGAGTCGGCCTCCGCCTGATCTATGGCATGAGTGAAGCTGCCATGCATTCAATCCTGAGCGCTCGGCAGCAGAATGGCAGCTTTCGCTCTCTCCGCGACTTCTGCCAGCGTACCTCCGTACCCCGGCCGCTTGTTGAAAACCTCATCCTCGCCCGCGCCTTCGACTTTACCGGCCTCTCGCCGTCGCAACTGATGTGGACTGTCTCTGCCTTGCCGCAAAATGCCGTCGCCGACCAACGCGGCCGGCACCGGGCGCAGGGCCTCGATTTTGCGGAGACGGAACTGGTCGCCGAGGAGCTTCCTCCGCTGGATCCAGAAACCCCGCTGCAGCGCGTGGCCCTGGATCTGCACCTGCTGGGCTTGAGTACCACGATTCATCCCTTTGATTTCTGGCGCGACGAAGTCAGACGGCGCGGCGTCATTCCCAGTACCGACCTGTACCGGCACAAAGATGGTGATCGCGTGCGCATCGCAGGTATCGTGGTGGCACGGGCGCGACCGCCAACCAAGAGCGGGCGAACCGCAATCTTCGTCTGTCTCGAGGATGAGCGTGGCTTGGTGGATGCTGCCGTGTTCGATGACTGCTATCAGCGCCACGGCCGCGCCATTGTCTCCTCTCCGGTACTCATGATCGAGGGTAAGCTCAGCCGCATGGGCAAACTCGACCTTTCTGTAATCGCCGATAAGGTCGAAGCCCTCCCGCGCTGGGAAGAGCTGCGCGCCCCGATCAATAACGGAGACGAACGTGATGCCAACTACATCTTCCCTACAAAGAATTGGGGACAATAACAACCGGCCCACCTGCTCTCTCGCACGCCTCTACAGCAGGATTGCCATTCTTCCCTGTCGAAGTTGCCTCCATGTTCCCCTGGCGGCGTCCCCGTGACAACTGGCTACAGGACCTCATTCGCTCCCTGGAAAGCCTCCTGTTCACCCCAGCACATTCTGACGCCCCCCTCGCCAACTCTCCGCGTGCGAAGGGCACTCGCGCCGAGAATCTCGCCTGTGAGCACCTACGCCGCCAGGGCTACCGGATCCTCGAACGCAACTGGACCTGTCCCCGCGGCGAACTGGACATCATTGCCAGCCGTGATGGCCGGCTGGTCATTACTGAGGTGAAGTCAGGCAAAGCTGACGCTCATTTCCGCCCCTCAATGCACATCAACCCCGCCAAGCAGCGTCAACTATGGAAGCTCACCGAGCAGTACCTCAAGAAGCACCACCTCCTCGGCACCGCCGTGCAGCTTGATGTGATCGAAGTAATATACGAGCCAGATGGCTCTCACCGCCTCGAACACCTGCAATCTGCAGTCCCCGACATCCGCAACTGGCGCTGACCAGCAAGCCCCTGCCCTTGACAGACTGCCACTGGAAACCTACACTCACATTACAGGCTCCCGACATTCAGGGAGCCTGCACTTGTCCCTGTGCAGGCCAATACGGCTGCCGATGACCGCCGCCATTCGATGAGGTATCCCATGACCATCACGGAGAAACTCCTGGCCCGCGCTGCTGGGCTGAAAAGCTGCAAACCCGGCGACTTTGTCACCTGCAAGCTCGACCTCGTGCTGGCCAACGACATTACCGCCCCCATCGCCATCGACCAGTTCCGTGAAATCGGTGCCGCAGACGTTTTCGATAAGACCAAAGTCGCACTGGTGGCCGATCATTCGACCCCCACCAAGGACATCAAGGCGGCGCAACTGGTCAAGAAGATGCGCGACTTTGCCGCCGAGATGGGCATCACCAACTTCTATGAGGGCTGCCACGGCGGCATCGAGCACATCATCCTGCCCGATTTTGGCCTGGTGCTGCCTGGCGACGTGGTGATCGGCGCGGACAGCCACACCTGCACATACGGCGCCCTGGGCGCTTTCTCAACCGGAGTGGGCTCGACCGACGCCGGCGCGGCCATGGCCACCGGTGAGATCTGGTTCCGGGTGCCCGAGAGCATGCGCTTCTCCTTCACCGGAAAGCCGGGCAAGTGGGTCACAGGCAAGGACCTGATCCTTTACACCATCGGCAAGATCGGCGTAGATGGCGCGCGTTACCGTGCCATGGAGTTCGTCGGAGACACGATTGAGAACCTGCCGATGCACGAGCGCTTCACCATCTGCAACATGGCAATCGAGGCCGGCGGCAAGTCGGGGATAATTGCGCCGGATGCCACCACCGAAGCCTGGGTCAAGTCGCGGGCGAAGCGGGATTACGTCATGCTGCAGAGCGATCCGGACGCGCAGTATGCCAAGAGCTTCGACTGGAAGACCGCCGACATTGAACCGCAGGTAGCTTTCCCGCACCTGCCCGAGAACGCGAAGGGCATCTCTGAGGTGGGGGAGATCACCGTTGACCAAGCGGTTGTAGGCGCGTGCACGAATGGCCGTCTGGAGGACCTGCGGCTGGCTGCGGAGGTCTTCAAAGGCCGCAAAGTGGACCCGAAGGTTCGCTGCATCATCATCCCCGGCAGCCAGGAAATCCATCTGCAGGCGACGCGCGAGGGCCTGGTGGAACTGTTCCTGGAAGCTGGCTGTGTCTTCAGCCCGCCGACCTGCGGACCATGCCTGGGTGGCCACATGGGCATCCTGGCCGACTACGAACGCGCCATCGCGACCACGAACCGCAATTTCGTCGGTCGCATGGGCCACGTTACGAGCGAGGTATACCTGGCAAACCCGGCAATCACGGCGGCCAGCGCCATCCTGGGGCGGATCGGCAGCCCGGACGAGTTGTAGGCCCGCAGCACGAACCTATTCAGGAGATGATTCCATGTCCCTAACGGGTACAGCACATAAATTCGGCGACCATGTCGACACCGACGTCATCATTCCGGCGCGGTATCTCGGCACAACCGACCCGCTCGAACTGGCGTCTCACTGCATGGAAGACATCGACACGGAATTCATCAAGAAGGTCAAGCCAGGCGATGTCATCGTCGCCGGGCGGAACTTCGGCTGCGGGTCCTCACGTGAGCATGCGCCGATCTCGATCAAGGCGGCGGGCGTCTCTGTGGTAATCGCCGCGACTTTTGCCCGCATCTTCTACCGCAATGCTCTAAATATCGGCCTGCCTATCATCGAGTCTCCCGAGGCTGCGGCAGGCATCAACTCCGGCGATCAGGTCGAGGTTGACCTGGAAGCTGGCAACATCAAGAACCTGACGACAGGCGCCGAATTCAGCTTCGCGCCCCTCGTCGGCGCAGCCCAGGACCTGATCCGGGCCGGCGGCCTCGTTGAACTCACTCGGGCCAAGCTCGCCGCACGCTAGGAAGCCCGTTCCGCATAGTCTGAGATCACTCCGAATTAGCCTCCAATGGGAAAGTGGAGAACTGGTTGCTATGGCCTTACCTGTAGTTGCAATAGTCGGTCGTACCAATGTCGGGAAATCATCCCTGTTCAACCGCCTTGTCGGCCGTAAGCTGGCGGTGGTAGAGGACTTCCCCGGCGTCACTCGTGATCGCCTGTATGCCGAAGCGGAGCTGGACATTCGTCCGGTCCTGCTCATCGACACTGGCGGCATAGTCGGCGGCGAGGGCGACGAGCTCTTCGCCCGCGTCAAAGACCAGGCTGCGGTGGCCCTTAGCCAGGCTGATGCTATCATCATGCTTGTGGACGGCCCGGAAGGCCCCACCGCGCTCGATCACGAAGTCGCTGATATCGTTCGTCGCTCCGGCAAGCCTTACGTGCTGGCCGCCAACAAGATGGAGAAGACCTCGATGGACTCTGAGGCCTTCGCTGACCTGCGTCTGGGCCTGCCCATCGACGTCTCGGCCATTCACGGCCGCGGGCTGCAGGAGTTGGTGGAGGAAGTAGAGGATCTCCTCCCGCCGCCGGAGCCGGAAGAGGTTGATGAGCGCAAAGAACTCGCGATAGCCATCGTTGGCCGACCGAATGTCGGCAAGTCCGCGCTGACCAACGCCATTCTGGGGGAAGAGCGCGTCATCGTCAGTGACATCCCCGGTACCACCCGCGACTCCGTCGATAGCCTCTTTGAGCACAAGGGCGAAATGTGGCGGCTCATCGACACCGCGGGCCTTCGCCGCCGCGGCAAGCGAGTCGACACCGAGTTCTTCTCAAGCCTGCGCACGCTCAAGTCTCTCTCGCGCGCGGATGTCGCCCTGGCACTGATCGATGCCTATGAAGGCCCCAGTGCGCAGGACGCCCGCGTCGCAGGTGAAGCACACGAAGCCGGTCGCGCTCTCGTTATCGTCGCCAACAAATGGGACCTGCTGAAGCAGTATGCGCAGCCCGACGAAGAGCATCCCGAACTCGATCCAGTCAAGGCTGAGAAGACGCTCAAGAAGGACATGGAGCGCCTGATCGAGCAGGAGATGCCCTTCGCAAGCTACGTGCCGATCATGTTCACCTCGGCAGCGTCCGGAGAAGGCATACATGAGCTACTTGGGATGGTCCGGACGGTCGCCGACAATTTCCATCGCCGCATCGAGACCGGGAAGCTCAACCGCACGATTCGCGACGCCATGGCCCGCCATGCCCCGCCTACGCGCAAGGGCAAGCAACTGAAGATACTCTACTGCACCCAGGTGCGAACAGGGCCGCCGACTTTCGCGCTGTTTGTGAACAACCCGCAACTCATGCACCTATCGTATGAGCGTTACCTTGTGAATGTCCTTCGCAGCGAGTATGACTTCACTGGCACGCCGATCAAGCTGCTGGTGCGAGCCCGCCGCCGGGAGGAGGATGACCGCTGAGCCAACAAGCTGTCGCCATCATCGCAATCATCGGCGCCTACCTCTTTGGTGGCACTCCCATCGGCCTGCTGGTCGGTCGCGCCAAGGGCATTGACGACATCCGCAAGTACGGCAGCGGCAACATCGGTGCCAGTAACGTCCTCCGCGTCATCGGCGTCAAAGCCGGCCTCCTCGTATGGCTCACCGACGCTCTCAAGGGTTTCATTCCCGTTGCCATTGCCGCATGGGTCCTGCACCTGGGCGGTTGGTGGCTGGCCGGCGTCGCCGTGGCAGCCATCGTCGGCCACTGCTTCTCCATCTATCTTCGCTTCACGGGCGGGCGTGGTGTCTCTACGAGCCTCGGCGTCATCATCGGCCTCGACTGGCGCGTCGGTCTGATCTGTTTCGCTGCCTGGATCATCATCGTCGCCATCACCCGCTATATCTCCCTGGGGTCAATGGTCGGTTGCGCGCTCTCCGTCCCGATCATGTGGCTGTTGGGCCGTGAAGTCTTCCTCATTGTGGCCTGTGTGGCCATCGCTCTTATCGTCATCTGGCGACACACTCCCAATATCCAGCGCCTTCTGGCCGGCACTGAGCGCAAGATCGGTCACAAGGAACAGGTTCCCCCGGCAGGCGATCAGCAATCGTGAGTAGCGAGCATCTTGACGTAGCCGTACTCGGTACAGGCGCCTGGGGCACCACCCTTGCCTGCCTTCTGGCCAGAAACGGGCATCCCGTCCGTTTGTGGGCGCGTCGGCCTGATTTTGCGCAGCAGCTCGCACGGGACCGTGAGAACCGGCAGTATCTTCCCGGCGCCATCTTCCCTGCTGACTTGCGGGTATTCGATGACCTTGCCGCGGCCCTGGCCGGTGTCTCCACCGTCATCATGGCAGCCCCCTCGCATGGCCTGCGTGACATCGCCGGCCAGGCCCTGCCACACCTCTGCACCCGCCCACTTCTCATCTGCGCCACCAAAGGCCTCGAGCAGCCCCACGGTACGCGCATGAGTGAGGTCCTGGTTCAAGTGCTGAGCTCCAAGCAGCCGCGCCTCGTTGCACTCTCCGGCCCCAACCTCTCCGCCGAGATCATCGCCGGAGAACCTGCAGTCAGCGTAGCCGCTTCCGCGGACCACGAGGCTGCTTTGGAAGCCCAGAGGCTGCTGTCAAATCCCCACTTTCGTGTTTACACCAATTCTGATATAATAGGCGTCGAATTATGTGGGGCGATGAAGAACACCATCGCCATCGGGGCTGGTATCAGCGACGGCCTCGGCTACGGTAACAATGCCAAAGCAGCGCTGATTACCCGTGGCATGGCTGAGATCAGTCGCCTGGGCCTGCAGTTGGGAGCCCGCGCTGCCACCTTCGCCGGCATCGCCGGCATCGGTGACCTTATCGCAACCTGCCACAGTCCCCATAGCCGCAATTGGACAGTGGGCTACCGGCTCGGCCAGGGCGAGAAGCCCGGCCAGATAACCGGCAGCATGCGCAGTGTCGCCGAGGGCATCTTCACCACCGCTGCCGCTCGTGACAAGGCCCGGCAGGTAGGTGTTGAGGTCCCCATCACCGAAACTGTCTATCAGGTGCTGCAGGAACGGCTCGCTCCTGCCGACGGTGTCAACTCACTCATGACGCGCAAATGGCGCGCTGAAGATGAATGACACGGCCGATGAAGGTGAGGATGCCGCACGCGTCGAATGGCCGCCTCATACGAGTTGTACCAGCCGGGTGTGATGAACACCCAATCACTCGGGAGGGTCTCCGATGGCGGCAATAATGGGCAAGTCCGATCTGGTAGACATGGTCGCTGAAAAGACCGGCCTCTCAAAGAAAGACTCAGCAGCAGCTTTGGACGCCGCAATCGCCGGCGTCATCTCCTCGCTCAAGCGCGGAGACAAGGTGCAGTTGACAGGCTTTGGCTCGTTCGAAGTGCGTGAGCGCAAGGCTCGCAAGGGCAAGAACCTCCGCACCAACGAGACGATTGACATCACGGCCAGCAAGGTACCAGCCTTCAAAGCCGGCAAAGGGTTCAAGGACGCCGTCAAATAACCAATATGTAGGCTCTGGGAACAGATCCTTCCCCCGCAGCGTTTCACATGCTGTACGCTGTTCGGATCACGGTTGCCCAGTAGCCGGAACCAATGTCGGGGCGTGGCGCAGTTTGGTTAGCGCGTTGGTCTGGGGGACCAAAGGTCGCTGGTTCGAGTCCAGTCGCCCCGACCACAGTCTTCTCCCCTCGTTACGCCCAGGTCATCTGTCCTGGGCGTAACGTCTTTGCGTCCAACCCCTACAGGAGCCACCATGTCCTCAACTGACCTGTTCAATCTCACCTACGACCGCTACAACCGTCACGTCAATCCCGGTATCGCCACTATCGTCAAGTTCATGGGCTTTGAGACCGTCGAGTGGACTGCCGAGGGCTGCTACGTGTACGGGCCCGAGGGCGAGAAGTATCTCGATTGTCTCGGTGGCCCCGGCGTCTTCACCTTCGGCCACCGTCACCCGAAGATAGTCGCAGCCGTCAAGCACCAACTCGACGAAATGCCCCTGTCCTCTCACCTCCTCCTGGACCCGGTGCTCGCCGAGGCAGCCGAAGCAGTGGCGGAGATCACCCCCGGCGACCTCAACTACGTCTTCTTCTGCAACTCCGGCGCTGAAGCCATCGAGGGCGCCCTCAAGATCGCTCGCATGCACACCGCCCGACCCCACTTCGTCTGTGCCCAGGGAGCGTTCCATGGCAAGACCTTCGGAGCCCTGAGCGCCTCCGGTCGCGATGTCTACAAGACCCCGTTTCAGCCTCTGCTCGAGGGCTTCAGCCATGTGCCCTTCGGCGATGCCGAGGCCATTCGGGCCGCGGTAACGGACAAGACGGCGGCTGTCCTCCTTGAGCCCGTGCAGTGCGAGGCTGGCATCATCGTTCCACCGCCTGGTTACCTGCGCGAGGTCCGTGAGATCTGCGACCAGGCCGGAGCGCTACTCATCCTGGACGAGATTCAGACCGGCTTCGGTCGTACCGGTAAGCTCTGGGCCTGCGATCATGACGGCGTCACTCCCGACATGATGACGCTCGGAAAGGCCCTCGGCGGCGGGGTCATGCCAGTCGGTGCCTTCGTCGCGCGGCCTGAGATCTGGAAGGTGTTCCACGACAACCCCTATATCCATACCTCGACCTTCGGGGGCAATCCCCTCGCCTGCCGCGCTGCGTTGGCGGCCATCGAGGTCCTCCGTGAACAGAACACGGTGCAGCTCTGCGCTGACCGGGGGGCCGAGCTATTGGCAGGTATCACGGGCGTCGCCGCCGAATTCCCACAATTGATCCAGGAAGTCCGTGGACAGGGCCTGCTGGTCGGGGCGCAGTTTGCTGACGCCGACATTGGCAACATGGTAATCGCGGGACTCGCTCAGCAGCATATTCTGACTGCCTTCTCGCTCAACCGGCCCGAGGTGATACGCTTGGAGCCGCCCGCAGTCATCACCTCCGACGAGATAAGCACAGTGGTGGCGGCCTTCCGCCAAGCCGTGGCTGAGTCAGGCCAACTGCTGTCCCTACTCTAAGCTCTTTCGCGAAGAAACAGCATGACACGACGTCTGTACACAATCGCCGTTCTGCTTCTCGTCATTGCCGCCCTCACGGGATGCGGACGCAAGTCCCGACCGCCTGCCGCCAGCCAGGCCCCCAGACCGCTTTCCAGTCGCATTGTCCGGGTCCTGTGCTATCATGATCTCGTGACCAGTGGCGGCGGCTTCTATGACACGCCCGTTGCAGCGTTCCAGGCACAACTTAAGGCACTCAGAGCTGGCGGCTTTCAGACCATATCCTGCCAGCAACTCTCGGATTACCTGGCCAACATTCGGGATATCCCGAGCAAATCGGTCATCATCACCTTCGACGATGGCCGTTCCAGTGTCCTGACCATGGCCAAGCCGCTGCTGGACAAGCACGGGTATACCGCCACACTCTTCCTGATCACCGGCAGCGTTGGAAAGAAGGGGAACCTGACCTGGGAGCAACTCAAGCAGCTCGCTGCTGCTGGATACGAGATGGGCTCCCACACCGTCTCACACCTCAACCTCACCAAACGCGGTAGCACCAGCCCTCAGGTACATCAGGACCGCGTGCGGGAGGAACTGGCGAACTCATTCTCAACTCTGCAGGCCAAGCTCGGCAGGCCGCCTGTCGCCCTGGCCTATCCGTTCGGAAACTACGACACCTTCACCATGCGCGCGGCCAAGGATGCCGGCTACCAACTGGCCTTCAGTATCGATCCGGGCGCCGTTGACAATCAGAGCGACGTCTGGCGCCTGCCGCGCCGGATGGTCGTCAAGGGCCTCTTGCCCGATACCTTTGAGCGTGCCCTCGCTACGGAGCCTTTGCACCTGACGGAGGTAGAGCCCGCCGTGGGCCTGCATGTTGGTGCAAAGACTGTAAAGCTCAGTGCAGCACTGCGGGATGAGACCGCCATGACGGGTCTGCAGGCGGAAGTCGGCGCCCGCTCGAAGCTGCAGCTTGACCAGAATGCCGGGCGGTTCACCATAACCGCCACCTTGCGGCCCGGCGCCAACCTCGTGCGCCTCTGGTCACCGGGGCCTCCCTGGCGTGAGACCGGCTGGATAATCGTCTCAGACCCGACCCAGTAACGAGACGCAAATCCTGCGCACGGGGCTACTTGCCCACACACTGCACTCATGGCACACGATCCCCCACCACTCATCTCACGGGAAGCCCCCCGCAGCCGCCGGCGCCGCCGTCGGTCGCAGCAACAGTCCAGCTGTTGCTGCTGCTCCATTGTTGCTTTCTCGCTCCTCGCAGTCCTGATCGCCTGGCGGGGGCCCATCTTCTCCGTTTTCCACCGCTCACGGACGCAGGACAATGTCGCCGCCGCTTCATTCCCGCTCGAACTGCAGACGGACGCGCCGCAGTATCTGCGCTACAACCTGGTCCACCTCGTTGCCAAAGTCGTAGACCCACAGGGTCGCCCCACGACCATTGCGGCCCCTCCAGAAGTGGTCGTCCGGCTAGATGGGGAGATTGTCACCACCGTCGGCAATATCGAGCGCCTGAAGCTGCGTTTCGACCGCGCCACCCAAACCTATCACGCCTATTGGCCAGTGCCCTGGAATGCGAAGCCCGGCAATTACACCGCCGAGGCTTCCATCGCCATCGCTGACGCCAACCCCTGGGTATGGGAGACCCCCGATCAGCGCAAGAAACGCGAGGAAGAGGAGAGACGGGAGCGGCGCCGCGGCCGGAAGATTGAGGAGGAAAAGCTCGCAGGTAAGACGACCTGTACCGCTCGCGCCCGCTTCACCGTCAACGCCCGCCCGCGGGCTGCGATTCCTCCAGGCACCTGCATCGCCACCTGGGAGCCGAACTTCAAGCCCGATGGGATCCCTCGGCCTGATGGCCGCCTTGGGGATTGGCGCGCCATGTTTGACTGGTGCGAGTACATTGGTGCGGACACCTTCTGGATGCGTGGCGCGGTCACCGAGGTCCCGCGTGGGCTGAGCCTCACCGACGAGATGCCCTTCAATCCGTACCCCATCCAGCCCTTGGCACAGGTCGCCGCCGAGGCCCACCATCGCGGTCTCCGTTTTGGGACCTGGGCCGCCGCGTACGCCACATACCCACTGACCAACGAACGTAAGCCGAAGTACCGCTGGGCTCAGGACATCTCCCGTGGCACGGGCGCCACCAAAGATCTCGACTTCGTCTCGCTGCTAGAGCCCAAGCGCATCAGCGACATTGCAGGTTTCTTTAGCCAGATGCAGGCGCTCCCCAACGTAGACTACCTCGGCCTCGATTACATGCGCAGCGACCGCGGCGGCTACGAGATGGTGGACCAGTTCACGAATGAGATGCCTCTGAAGCTACCCGAGGGTTTCCAGGGCTGGAGCCAGCGCAAGCGTTGGAGCTACGTAGCGCAAAAAGTGGAGAGCGACTGGCAGAAGGACCCTTACTTCTACGATAGTTGGAACTGGTGGCGCGCCCATCGCGGTGCAGAGAACCTGCAGAGCATCATCAACACAGGGCAGATCAAAAAGCCGATCTGGATCTTTGTCCTCAGTTGGTGGCATGGCAAGCAACACGGCCAGGATCCCATCATGTTCAATGATGGCGGCGCCAGCCTGCTCGCGCCCATGCTATACCAGGTCCCCAACCGCGCCCATTTTGACTCGATGGTCGAAGACTGGAACGAATACGTGAACGCCGGTCAGGTCAACCTGGCCCCGGGAGATCAGGTAGACTTCAAGTGGCACCAGCGTACGCTGCAGCCGGCCGCCCCTGAGGAACTCTATGACCGCATGGTCACAGCTCACCGCAAGTACGAGCGAGGGGGCTTGACTGTCGGCTCCTTCTGGCACGACATCAGTCGCGCCGCCGAGTGGGGCAACCGCGGACCCTATCCCGGCAGTGAATGGGCCTTGGCCGGCGGGGCGGCTTTCAGCACCGTCCGCACCGATTGGCAGGTCTACCCGCTAACGGCCACCCTCGACGGCCCCACAAACGCCGCTATCGGTGGCACGGCGCAACTGAACCTGACGCTAAACAACATCGCGCAGCGTGCAGTCAAGCGCATCGAGGTTACCATTGAGAAGACCAGCGGTATCGAACCCGTCGGCGGCACCCGCTTCACCCGCTCAGTCGGCGCCGGTGAGACGCTCACCATCCCGATCACGGTCCGGCTCAAGGGCCGCAATCCCGCCCGCGCCAACCGCTTCATGGTAGCGGCCCGCGCCACCTGGCCCGATGAAGACTATGGGAAGAAAGTCCGCCGCGATTTGCCTCGCGTCCTTATCACGATGAAATACGTCCAGGGCCGCTGACACCTTCCGCAGCAATGGTAGGAGCGCTCCCCGTGCGGCTGACGCAGTCGCCGCGCGATCTTCCGGTTCCTAATCTGGAGACATCATGAGACTGTCCATACTCTCCGACGAAATCTCCGTAGACCCCGTAGCCGCCTGCGAGTTGGCTGCAGACTGGGGCCTCAAATACCTCGAATTCCGCCTCTGGATGCAGTTCCGCGGACCCAACGGCATGAGCGACCAGGACATGCAACGCACCCGCAAAGCTGCCGATGACTATGGTATCAGCTTCCCGTCGATCTCCCCCGGCCTCTTCAAGCTCAAGCTTGACGATCCCGCCTACGCCGATCACTGCGGCGCCTTCCAGGACCGCTGCTATGACCTCGCCGAGGCTCTCGGCGCCAAGATCGTCGTGCTCTTCCCTCCGCTATGCGTCAGCTACGACGAGTGGTATGACTGGCCGGTCCGGGTCGTGGATGACATCCGTGCCGCTGCCGAACGCGCCGCCGCTCGTGGGCTCACCCTGGCCCTCGAAAATGAGCCCGCCTGCTATGCTGGCAGTGGTCAGGCTCTGGCGAAGCTCGTCGCCGAGATCAACCATCCGAACCTGCGCGCCAACTGGGATCCCGGCAACCACACCAACGCGACCGGCGAAGACTTCCGCGCCGGATATGAGGCGCTCCGTCCCTACCACCTTCACACCCACCTTAAGGACTACCGCTCTGGCGAGCGCATGGCCGTTCCTCCGGGAGAGGGCGATGTAGACTGGCCGGGTCAACTCCAGGCCCTCAAAGCCGATGCCTACGACGGCCTCCTCGTTCTTGAAACCCACTTCGTCCCCAAGATCGCGGGCAGCAAGCGTTGTGTTGACGCCGTGCGCCGGATGCTGGCGGATCTCGGCGAGGAGGCGGAGTAGTTGCCCGACCAGTCCAGCCCCACCCGCCCCGGCCACGGAGAATTCGACGGCGTCGCCGCCCACTATGACCACCTCATGCGCCTCGTTCCCTATCGGGGCTGGGTGGACTATATCGAGAGCATCCTGCAGCGCTGGAAAGTCTCTCCCCATCGTGTGCTTGACCTCGCCTGCGGCACCGGACGCATCGGCAGCGAGATGAGGCGCCGCGGCTACGACGCCTTAGGTGCGGATCTCTCGGAGCCGATGGTGCGCGAATGTCGCAGGCAGGACCCGCCCCTTCCCGGCATAGTCTCCGACGCCCGTGCCCTGGCCTTCGCGGACGGCAGCTTCGACCTCATAGTCTGCCTCTACGACAGCCTCAACTACATCCTTGAACTCGAAGGATTGGCCTCTGCCATTGCCGAAGCATACAGAATCCTGCGCCCCGGTGGTCTCTTCATCTTCGATCTCAACACCACCCGCGCGCTCTCCACTGACATGTTCAGTCAAAGCGACTTGAGCGGGCGCGACCCACTCCGCTATGACTGGCACGCCCACTGGGACTGCAAGTCCAAAATCTGCCGCGTCGAGATGTGGTTCGGCTACCAGGATGAGACTGGTGAGCATGAGTTCCTCGAAACGCATTACCAGCGCGCCTACACCTTCCAGGAAGTCACCGGCTCGCTCAAAAAAGTCGGCTTCCGTCGCTACAAAACCTACGACGCCTACCGCTTCAGCCCCCTGACGCCCTGGAGCGACCGCGCCTTCTACGTCGCCCAAAGGAGTGACTCCTGATGAAACGCCTCGCCCCCCTGATGATCCTCATCCTCGCCTTGTCCCTTCTCGCTGGCTGTGGCGGTGGCAAACCCAAATCCGCCCGTGCTGTAGCTGACTCCTACCTGTCCTATATGAAAAGCGGCAAGTACCTCGAGGCCGCCAAGCTCTGGGACTACGAAACCGACGCGCGCAAGCAAAACGAGGACTGGGACAGCATAGTCGAGAGTCAGCGCACGCTCATCATCGACAAGCTTGCCGAGGAAAAAGCCGCGAGCCTGAAGATGTGGGAAGGTTACTTCCCGCCCGCAACCAAGATCACCGAGTTCAACGAAACCGGCGACTCTGCCCATGCCGCCCTCGACGGCGGCCGCGTGTCCGGTCTTGACCTCAAGCTTGTCAGCGAAGAGTGGCGCATTACCGGAATGTAAGGCGGGTGGCGGATGCCAACCAGGCTAGACGCTGTGCTTGATTTGGTTCAATCTCAGCGGGGGGATTTCCTCAGCCGCACCAGCCCGGTACTTCTCGCTCGTGCTCCGGCTCGGCTGGACGTCATGGGCGGCATAGCTGACTATTCCGGCTCCCTCGTCCTTGAGGGCACCCTCTCCCGCGCCGCCCACGTCGCCGTCCAGCGCCGACGCGACAATCGCCTGCGTGCCATGACCGTTGGCGTGGCTGATCTACAGCAAGTCGTCGAATTCTCCCTCGAAGACTTCCGTACCGGCAACCGCCTCAAGTCATACCCCCAAATCCAGCACCTCTTCAGCACTCCCCAGACGCGCTGGGCCGGCTACGTTCTCGGTGGCCTGCATGTCCTGCAGCAACAAAAGATAGTGTCCGGTCTTCCGCACGGCCTCAACCTCCTGCTCTCCAGCGATATCGCCATGGGCGCCGGCGTCGCCTCCTCCGCCGCCATCGAAGTCGCTGCCATGCGCGCCATCTGCGCCCTGTATGGCCTCGAACTCGACGGCCTCACGCTGGCCAGGCTCTGCCAGATGGTCGAGAACCGCATCGTCGGCGCTCCCTGCGGCATCATGGATCAGGTGACCTCGGCAGTCGGCCAGCCCCGCGAACTCCTCGCCCTTCTCTGTCGCCCCTGTGAGATCATCGGACACTGCGCCGTTCCTCGTGGCTACCGCTTCATCGGCATCAACTCGGGCGTCAAGCACTCCGTCGGCGGCCTCGCCTATGGCCGCGTCCGTGCCGCCGCCTTCATGGGCCTCAAAATCATCGCCGCCGCCGGTGCCGCCACCTCCGGCCATTGGTGCAATGTCTCGCCCTCAGACTTCGCTGCTGAATACGAAGCGCTGCTACCTGATGAGATGTCCGGCGCCGACTTTCTCCAGCGTTACCAAAAGACCGGCGACACCGTCACCAGCGTCCTTCCCGACCTTTCCTACCCAGTGCGACAGGCCTCCCGCCATCCGGTATACGAAAACGCCCGCGTGCATCGCTTCGCAGAGCTGCTCACCTGCGGCGATGAAGCCGCCATGATACAAGCCGGGAATCTGATGGTGCAGTCCCACGAAAGCTACAGCGCCTGCGGCCTCGGAGCCCCGGAGACCGACCTCCTGGTGCGTCTCGTACAGGAATGCGGCCCCTCTGCCGGCCTCTACGGAGCCAAGATCACCGGCGGCGGCTCCGGCGGCACCGTTGCCATTCTGGCCGCTCAGGGGACCGCCGCCGTCATCCGCGGCATCACTGCCGAATACCGCCGCCAAACCGGCCTCAAACCAACCGTCCTCACCGGTTCAGCCGAGGGCGCAATGCACTGGGGCATCAAGTCCCTCTAATCCTCCCGTGTCTGAGGTCCATCCGTGTTCACCCTCCGCGCCGCCGCCGCTGCTGTCAGGCTCACAGATGACAACATGGAGCAGCTTCGCAGCAAAGAAGCTGTCTTCACCCGCCCTTACGAAGGTGAATTCCGCGCTGCCGCCCTGGTCATCGAAGGCGACCAGCGCGTTGCGCTCGTATCTGTGGATGCTCTCCTGGTGCCCGGCCACATCGTGCGCGCCGCCGTGGACCGCCTCGCCGCCGCCGAGCGCCTTCCTGCCGGGAATGTCATCGTCTGCGGCACCCATACCCATCACGCCCCCTCGACCCTCGACTACCTCGGCTGCACCTCCAACAAGGAGTACCTCCGCCGCATTGAGGAGGGCATCGTCCTGGCCGTAACAAAGGCCGTCTTGGCCCTCGAGGACCCGCAGGCCGGCCCCAATGCCACCCAGGTGGAACTACTCCTCGGTCTCGCCCAGGAAGCTACAATCGGTCGCAACAGCCGCCTTCTGCTCCGCGACGGCATGATCGGCTGGTGGGGCTACATCGAAGAGGACGCCCTCCATCCCACGGGCCCCTACGATCCCGATCTCTACGTCCTGGCCCTCCGTCGCAGCGACGGCTCCCTCGCCGGGCTCGCCTTCAACCATTCCGTCCACAACATCGGCGCCCTCGCCCCCGACGTCTTCTCACCCGCCTTCTACGGCCACGCTGCCCAGGAACTCGAACGTCGCTGCGGGGCCATCACCGCCTTCTTGCCGGGAGCCTTTGGCTCGACCCACAACATCACCTACAGCGGCAGCGGCATTTCTCCTGCCGAGTGCGCCCACCGCGTCACCGAAGCCGCCCAGGAAGCGCTCCGCGATGCCAGGCCCATTCTTATGGGGCCCGTCCGCGTGCTGCGCAAGCGCTTCAACTACCGCCTTCGAGAGTTCGACGAGGCCCGCGAGGAAGCTGCCGTGAAGGTCTACTCGGAGAAGTACTTCCCACAAGTCGCCGAGGGCCAGCAGCAGGTCTTCCGCCAGCAGCGCCTCGAGATGCAGGCCGCCCCCGACCAGGAGCGCTCCACCTGGCTAACCGCCATCCGCCTTGGAGACGTGGCCCTCGTCGGTGTGCCCGGCGAGATGTTCGCTCGCCTCGGCCTCGATCTTCGTCATCGCTCACCCTTCCGCCACACCCTGATCGTTGGCCTCGCCAACGATGAGCTCGGCTACATCCCCGATCGGCAGGCCATCGAGGATGGTGGCTACCAGACTTGGCCCGGCTGGCACAGCCCCTTCGCCATCGGCACCGGCGAGGCCATGGTAGACCAGGCCCTGGAGATGCTGCGGGAGCTGTACGACGAGACCCAGCCCGCCGGCGTCGAGCCCTTCATACGCCCGCTTGGGTCCCACGAAGCTCTCCCGCTCCAGACCTTCTACAACTCCCTCAGCCACGACGCCCGCCGCCTCTTCCGCCCCCACGGCTGGAATGTCACCTACGACGTCTGTACCGGTCTCTGCGGCACCACCGGCAAAGGCGAGCGGTTTGACCTGGTCCTCGATACCGGCCGCCAGATCGTCGGCTGGTGCTTCCTGCATCACCTTGACCTGCCCACCCCCACCCTTGGCATCGGCCTCGCTGATGCTTACTGTGGCCGCGGCTGGGGCACGCGCCTCATGGACGAAATCATCGCCCACGCCCGCAGCCTCAACAAGGAAGCCATCGAGTTGACCGTCGTGCACGACAACGACCGTGCCCGCGCCCTCTACGAGCGTTGCGGCTTCGTCAAAACCGGAAACCGGAAGGGTTCCGACGGCCTCGACTATCTGCAGATGCGACTGCGTCTGACATAGTTCTTGCCGACAGTTCGACGTTTGCATATGATGAGGGGTGGTTATAACAGGTAGCGGACTTACGGAAGCAAAGACAGTGGCGGCGGTGAGGTCGGACCACCTCTTCTTCACCTGCCGGAGGCGCCAATGGCCGCTGACTCCATCGGCGACGCTGTCCGTACCCGCCGCGCCAAAGGCCTGCAGTTTGCCTTCGCACTGACGGCTGCGGTCGTTTTGCTTCGCTCCCTGCCAGTCACCTCCGGGCTCCCTGTCTTCTCGCTCATCGAGAACTTCGCCTACGACTTCTACTTCCAGCATCGCCCCGTTCGGGACATGAGCCGCTTCGTCATCATCGCGATAGACGAGGAAAGCCTCCTACCCGAGCACCTCGGCCGCTTCCCGTGGCCTCGCTCCGCCTATGCCGCCCTCCTCCCCCGTCTGGCACAGGCCGACGCAGTGGGAGTTGACCTGCTGTTCTCCGAGCCTTCACCCGAGGACGCTGCCCTTGCCAAAGCCATGCAGCGCCACGGACGCGTGGTTCTAGCCGCCCACAAACGCCGCGTAGAGAAGGGCGCCATCGCCTGGCAGGGATATGGTCAACACGATGTCGGCAGGATCCCGGTGGCGCACTCGGAAGAGGAATTCGTGCCTCCGGTCCCACTGCTCGCCAAAGCTGCCGCAGGCATCGGCTACGTGGACATCGTCCCCGACCGCGACGGCATCTACCGGCGCGTCAAACCCCTGGAAGTCGGCAACGGAGGCTACCTCTACCCTCACTTCTCCTGTGAGCTTGCCCGCCTTGTGACCAAGACCGCTCCGGCGCTGCTAGCCTCCTCCGCGGCTCAAGGCAATCTCACCATCGGCCCCAGGAAGGTTCCACTCTCCCAGGGCCGCATGTTGATCAACTACGCAGGGCCTGTCGAGACCGTCACCTATCTTCCCTTCTGGAAGGTCCTCGCAGGCCAGTACGGCCCCGAAACCTTCCGCAACAAGATCGTCCTCATCGGCCCCACTGCCGCCGGCCTCTATGACATCCGCCCCGCACCCTTCGCCCGCAACAATCGTGTATTCTTCGGCGTGGAGACCAATGCCAACATCGCCGCCACTCTCCTCTCCGGCGAAGTCTTGCGCGACTTCCGCGGCTCGACGGTGTGGGCGCTCTACGCCCTGCTGGTCGGGATGCTAACCGCCTGTGCCATCTGGAACTCCCGCGACGCGCTCGCCGCCGTCCTCGGCGTGATGACTGTCGCCTTCCTGGCCCTCCCCGCCTTCTTCGTAGGCGTCGCCCTGCTTCATCAGGTGGTCCCCTACGGCGGCATCGTCCTCGCCGCGGTCCTGCCCATGGCTGTTGCCCTCTACGAGCGCCTCGGTGCCGAGAAGCGCGAAGTCACCCGCCAGTTCGCTACCTATGTCTCTCCTGACGTCCTGCACGAACTCGCCGAGAATCCGGAGTTGGTACGCGTCGGCCAACGTCGCGAAGTCACCATCCTCTTCTCTGACGTTCGTGGCTCAACGACTATCGTCGAAAACATGGAGCCTGACGTCTGGATTGCCCAGCTGAACGAGTACCTCTCTGAGATGAGCGACGCCATCTTTGCCTATGACGGGTATCTGGACAAGTTCATGGGCGATGGCATCATGGTCCTCTGGAATGCCTTCGGCAATCAGCCTGACCACGCCCAGCTTGCCACCAAGAGCGCCCTGCAGATGCTGGAGCGTCTCCGCCACCTGAACGAGCAGTGGGAGCATGTGGAGGGCCGGGTACCCCTCCGCATCGGCATTGGCCTGCACACTGGCGAAGTTGTCGTTGGCAATGTCGGGTCCAATCGCCGTGCCCAGTACACTGCAATTGGCGACTCCGTAAACACTGCCTCGCGCCTCGAGGCCCTTACGAAGGACTTCAGCGCCGAGGTGCTGCTGAGTGAGACGACGGCGGCGGCTGTGGAGCAGTCCCTTCAGCTTGTCGAACTCGGTGAAGCCCGCCTTAAGGGCCGCGAGAAGCCGCTCAAAGTCTACAAGCCGCATGGCTATCAGGGAGAGACGAAGGGCTGCATCACACAGGAGCACAAATAGCCGCCTCGGGAGTCACCACCATGTTCGGCATCTTTGGCAAGAAGAAGAAGGCCCCGCAGACCTCGCAAGCACTCCTCTCCGATGCACTCTCCGACCTGCTTCACGACCAGCAGGTGAAGGACAAGCGCAAGCGCCGTCGCCGGTTGGGCCTTCCCGGCTGGCTGGACAGACGCCTCCTCATTGGCCTCGCCATCATCTTTGTGCTGGTCATTGCCGACGCCGTCCGCCGCGAAAACCAGGAGTTCTCCGCCGTAGTTACGAACTTCGGTGGCACCGTCACCGCTCAGCCCCCCGACGGCCACGCTGCTCCCGTCAAGATCAAGCAGAAGCTGGTCGACCGCACCAACGTCGTCACCGCTGCCGGCTCCTGGGTCGACCTCGCTTTCCCCGACGGCAGCAAGGTCGCCCTCGACGGCAACACCGACTTCCAGGTCAAGCTCCTGGAGTATCACCGTGGCGGGCAATGGCGCTCGCGCTCATTCTTCCTCAAGTCCGGGCGCATCTTTGCTCGCATCGGCCAGAACTTCGGCAAGGAATCTGAACTCCGTGTCTACACTCCCGGCTGTGTCGCAGCCGCCCGCGGCACTCGCTTCAGCGTTCAGGCTGAAGCCAGCGGCGGCGCCCGCACCGTCTGTGGCGATGGCGTTGTCGAGGTCAAGGGTTTCAACGGAGACCGCATGTTCGTCCGCGGCTCCGGCGAATGTAGCGCCACACCCGGTACCAGCCCCACTCGGCCCGTAGTTGCCCCCTCTTCAGACCTCGCCGCCTTCCGGCACGCCTCCATGAACGAGATCATCCGCACGGATCCCTGGTACAAGCAAGCCGAACTGACCATCACCCAGACCCTCGACGCACCGCTGACCATCCTCGGCATCGGCAAGTGCAGTTGGGCCGTCGGAGCCGCCGACTTCGCCCGCCGCACCAACGCCCAGGAGGCTCTGCGCAAGATCAGGGTCAACCTCGAGGGCGACGCCAACTACCCGCTATGGGTCAACCCCGCCACGCTGGAGGAGCTACAGATCAAGGAAGAGGGCGGCGTGGAGAAAATCCTGAAGAACTTCGACGGGGCAGGGATCGAAAGCTACCGTTCCGATGGCCGCCGCTTCGTCATCACAGTCCGAGCCCGCGACCGCCATCGTACCCGCTATGAGCTGACTCAGGCTGTCATCCGCAAGTCGAAGGAACAGGACTAGGGCTAACTCTCACCTATCAGAGCAGGAATATCCCGATCAGTGTCCAATACCTTGGCAAACCAAACCCATCGGAGGGGTCATCATGCGCAGAGGCTTCACTCTCATTGAGTTGTTGGTCGTCATTGCGATCATCGCGATCCTCGCTGCCATACTCTTCCCGGTCTTTGCCAAAGCCCGTGAAAAGGCCCGCCAGTCGTCCTGTCTCTCGAACCTCAAGCAAATCGGTCTCGCCGTGCTGCAATACGTTCAGGACTACGACGAGAAGTTCCCTTATTCCGCCCAGTACACGCCCTGGCACGCCTACATCGCCGAAGGCGGCAGTGGCCGTATTCCGACCTTCCAGCAGTTTCTCCACAAGGCAGTTGCCCCGTACACCAAAAACGACCAGATCTGGACCTGTCCAAGCGGGCAGTGGTACCACGGCGGCGTCTATGCCACCGCCAACGATGAAAGCAGCTATATGTGGAATGCCGGCGACGGCTGCAACCGCCTCGGCGGCCTTGCCCTGGCCGTCCTCAAGGAACCCTCTCGCACGCCCGTAGCCTGGGATCGCTGGGGTAACGGCACCTCCGCCATCCACAACGAGGGGATCAACCTCGTCGCCGCCGATGGCCACGCGAAGTGGTACCGCACTTGGAGCGACACCTACTCTCCCTACCAGTGGAACTATGCCAGTGGCGAAGCCGGCTCCACCGGCCTCATGGACCCCAAACCCATAAGCCGCATGTAACCTCACCTCCGCAGAAACACGAAGACGCCGGCAGTAGTCCTGCCGGCGTCTTTAGCATGTTCCGAACCCCTCTGTACGAGCAATCACTGATCGCGACTATCCACGACTAACCCTCGCTCCCCGGCCTCGGAACCTCTCCCGGTAGGAGCGCTCCCCCCGCAAACGTAGACGTCCGCAGCGCGACCATCTGCGGCAAAGCCTCGATGCCCCGCCTTAGCTGAGCTTCACTACCTCCCCCTCAGCACCCTCGCTACCACCGGCAACATCGCCTCCGCCACAACCTTCTGCCCCTCCGGATTGGGATGGCACCCATCCAGCATCAGCTCATCGAGGTCCTTCCCCATCAGCGCCAACTCCGCCCACTGCGCGAAATGATCCACCACTGGCGCCGCCTCCTCCACCGCGACCCGCCGCACCGCCTGCACGTAGGGCAGCATCGCCCAATTCGGCCCCTGCTCCCGGTACGGCGACCATGCCATGTACGCAAACTTCCGCCCCAGCGGAATCGGCGTCATCAGCACCGCCGTCGCCCCCTGCTGCCGCACCATCCGCACCATCACCCTCAAGTTCTCCTCATACACTGCCAGCGGCAGCCGCGATGCCGTATGCCCCTGGTCAACCGCCGCATCGTTTGTAGCATACATAATGGTAACTAGCAGTGGCGCCCGCGTCTTCATCTCCCCCTCGAGCCGCTTCACCGCCATGTCAGTCCGCTCCCCGCCGATCCCCGCATTACTGACCTCCACCTCAAGCCCCGCCGCGACCAGCCTCGCCTGCAGCACCGCCTCGTATGTCTGCTCCTCCGTCACACCACTGCGCGCCCCCTTGGTGATCGAATCGCCCATGCACAAGACCCGCAGCGGAGCGCCCTGTGCCGCCCAGCACACTGCCAATGCCAGCACGACCGTAATCCATGCCATCATCGCGCCCTCCCTCAACTACTTCCCGCACACCATCTGGGCCCGCAGCAAGGTCGCCGCAGCCGGTCCCAACGGCTTCCTGCCCACTGGCGTCTGGAGCGCCAGGTCGAAGATCTTCCGGTCCCACTGGCATAGCTCGATCCAATCGGCAGAGACCAACCCGAACTTGTCCCCACGAACCGCACACGTCGGCCCCAGCTTCGGGTCGGTCTCCGACTGATTCCACATCAGGTCCAGCACCGTCCGCGTGAACCGCTTCATATCATCATCCGTGAACACCACCCCGCGCCGCGCCGCCTCTATGGCAAACCCAATGTCAATGTGCCCATGGCTGGTGTCCTCAAACCCCGAATGCCCCGCCTCACCTGCCTCGATCCAGTCCCAGTAGTACCAAACCCACGCCGCGTCCTGCTCCATCAAGCTCCTCCGGAAGAACTTCGCCATCTGTTCCGCGCGCTTTCCCATCAGCGGGTCCGCCCCAGGAACATCCTTGAGCACCAGAAACGCCCGCGCCAGCGCCAGGTACTGGTTGTGCGGCATCACGCGGTTTGGGAAGCGGTCCGTGATCAGGTCCGCAAACCGGTACCCTCCCGCCCCGTCCGGCAGATCCACCCAGTCCCGCTCATGCTTCTGCAGGAAATTGCGGTTCATGAACTGCAGAAACTTCTCAGCACTCGCCCCAAACCGCTCCTTCAGCTTCTCGTCCTTCGCCACCGCCTCAATGAACACCGCCACCGGATGCGCCACCATCCCCTCATGCACGACAAACTCGGTCGGTTCCGGCTGCATGGTTCGCACCATGAACTTGTCGCCAGCGCGCGGCGCCCCCTTGATCGTTACCTTGCAGCCCGGCACCGCCGTAATCTGTGCCCCGTCCTTGTACGCCTGCTTCCCCGCCACCAGTTTCCGCGTGGTCTGGTCCGTAACCGCAAACGTTGCCTCATCCGCAAACTCAACCACATACACATGCCCGGTGATCTGCTTCATCTGGTCGCCATTCGTCGTGCGCGTGAACGGCGGCTCAACAGTCCCTGTTCCCATGTTGCACAGCGGCTGGGCCCAGTACACCGCTGCCGAATAAGTCGCCGTCGTCCATCCCAGGAAGCCATCCCCATCCGGGTCGCTGGCATTCCCGATCATCCGGTTGAAATGGTCCTCAATCTTGCTCAGCCAGTAAGTGTCCTTCGTCACCAGCCACAGGTCCGAATACGCCCGCAGATAGGAGGCTTCTCCCCATGCCAGCGTCCCGGAGTCGGAACTCGCCGACAGGCCCTGGCCCTCGTTCTTGCTCAGGTCCCAGGCTTTGAACTCCTCCGCCAGCTTCGCCACGTCCAGCGCCTGCGCCATCAGCGGTCCCACCGCCACCATCAGCAACACGAATGTGCTTAGCAGTTTCATCATGACCTCCCGGAGCATTCGCCCTCCGCTTTCCCGCCTGATGCAGGAAATCCCTGCCCTCCTGCCGAACACCCAGCCCATGCCCCGGCCGCTGTGGTATCTCATCCCCCTCGCCCTCCTCGTCTACCTGGCCTGCTTCAACTCCCTCCAAGTAGGCCAGCACGTGGACGACGCCAGCTACGTGATGCTTGCCCAGTCCCTCCTCACCGGCCACGGCTACAGCCAGGTCGCCTATCCTGACAACCCGCCAGAGAGCAAATACCCGCCCCTATTGCCCCTTCTCATCGCGCCCTTCCTTTGGCTAACCGGCGGCGCGCTATGGGCCACCCGTCTCCCGGCCCTGCTCTGCGCCCTCGCCAGCCTCCCTGTCCTCTACACCCTCCTCAGACGCCTCCTGCCGGACCAGCAGCCCTGGCTCCTGCTAACCGTCGTTGCCCTGCATCCCGTGATCGTCGGCTACGCGGGCATGGCCATGACCGAGGCCCCCAGCCTCCTCCTGTCCTGGGCGTTGCTTCTCCTGCTGTTGCCGTCACTGGGAGCGCTTCAGCGACGTCCGTGTAGCAGGGCATCCTTGCCCGCATCTGAAGCCGTTTCCGGTGCCCCAGCCCGCCTGTCCCCTAAGACCGCCGCCGCTCTCGGCTTCCTCCTCGGCCTCGGCCTACTCCTCCGCACCGACACCCTCGCCCTCGCCGCGGCCGTTCTCCTCTGCCTTCTCCTGAGCAGGCAATGGCGTGCGACCCTCCACGTCCTCATCCTCATGCTCGCCGTCTACTTCCCGTGGCACTACCACGTGTCCCACCTCGGTGCCTCGGGGGGCATGTCATACCTCGCCGAACTCAAAACCGGCTGGTGGGACCCGTCGCCCCTCCCGCTCCGCCTCTGGCACGGCCTCACCCGCTACGCTTTCGACGCCCTCCCCCAGATGGTCGGTCTGGTCTTCGGCACCACCCTGGAAGCCAAAGCCGCCGCCCTTGGCCTCGCGCCCGTCATCACCGCCCTCAAAATCACCCTCGGCTTCCTCGTAATCGCAGGCTTCGCCCGCACTTGGCGCACCTTCCCAGTGGTCATCTCCCTCTTCGTGCTAATCCGCTTCGCCATGCTCGTTCCGTGGCCGCTGCAGACCCGTTACCTCCTGCCGCTCCTGCCCTTCCTGATCCTCTACCTCCTCAGCGGCCTATCCTGGCTTGTTGACCGCATCCCTCGCCTCCGCTTCTCCCCCCGCGCCCAGCACGCCGTTCTCGCCCTCCTCCTCATCTTCGCCCTCGGCCGCGACGCGCTCCTCGTCGTCCGCCCGCCCCGCCTGCTCTACCCGGACCTCGTTCGCGGCGGTCGCATGATCCAGGAGCATGTCCCCCCGGACGCCGTCGTCGCCGCCTCTTGGTCCGCCAAATCCTTCTACCTCTACAGCGGCCATACAGCCCGCGAAGTGTCCCTGTCCGCAGGCCCGCTCAGCCCTGACGCCCTGCTGAGACAGCTCGGCGACACCCGCTATCTCCTTCTCGCTCGCGGCCCCAACGACCCGCCGCGCGACCTCGCCGCCCTGCTGCATGACCCGCGATTTGCCGTCCAAGCAGAGGAAAATGGCCTGACTCTGCTGAAAATCACCCAATAGAAGCTTTGACACTCTGTGGTAGGGCTCTCCAGAGCCCGAGATCACCGACAATCCGCCCGGGAGCCCCAACATGACCTTCAACCCCCAGCCGCTCGAGTTCAAGCAGAACTTCGACGACGCCCTCCGCCGCATGGAAGCCTTCTGGGCTGGTGAGATCATCGACCGCCCCGCCTGCGGTATCACCGCGCCCCTCCCTGGCAAGCAGCCCCTTCCCGGCACCGTCTACATGGAGGGCGCCCGCGAGGAGTTCGCCCCCATCATAGACCGCGCCCTGCACAACGCCTCCTGTACCTGGTACGGCGGCGAGGCCATGCCCTTCTACACCCCCAGTTTCGGCCCCGACCAGTGGGCCGCCTGGATGGGCGCCGATCTGCAGTGGGCCAGCGACGAGGAGCAGAGCCGCACAAGCTGGGTCGTCCCCTTCGTCGAAAGCTGGGAGGACGCGTTCCCGCTCCACATTGACACGGAGGGCAAGTGGTGGCGCCGCATGCTGGACTTCGTCACCGCCCTCGGCGAGGCGATGCAGGGCAAAATGCTCGTCTCCCATCTCGACCTCCACAGCAACGCCGACGCCCTTTCTGCCATCCGCACCCCGGCCCGCCTCTGCATGGACTTCTATGACTACCCCTATCTCATCGACAAAGCCATGCGCCAGGTCCGCGGCCTGTTCCCCTTCGTCTACGAAAGCCTCTTCCAGGCCGGCCGCATGCCCACCAGCGGCACGCAGGGCTGGGTCCCGCTCTATCACCCCGGCCGCACCAACACCATCCAGTGCGACTTCCTCGCCCTTATCGGCCCCGAACAGTCCCGCCGCTACGTCATCCCCGCTCTCGACGAGGAAGCCTCCTATCTCGACTCCTGCTCGTACCACTTTGACGGCCCCGAGTGCCTCGTCCACCTCGACGACATCCTCGCCGTCGAGGGCATTCAGGTCATCCAATGGGTCTGCGGCGCCCGCAACAAGCCTAACATCGAGTGGCTCGACCTCTTCAAGCGCATCCAGGCCGCGGGCAAGGGCCTCTGGCTCGCCACCAACCCCGAAGAACTCAAAATCTACATGAAGGAACTCCGCCCCGAGGGCATGTACTACCAAATGAGCGTCAGCACCCCCGAAGAGGGCCAGCGCGTCCTGGACTGGATGTCAGCCAACACCTGAGGCAGTCTCGCGAAAACGAAACGGGGACAGACCATTGTGGCCTGTCCCCGGTGTCTTCTGCTCTGGATTGTTGTCTTCTAGTTTGTGGGCCAGACCAGATCCCAGCGGCCCATGTACGGTCGCAGGGCCTCGCCGTACTTCAGCGTCAGTAGGCCCTCGCCCGCTGTTGCTACCTTCGCGAATTCCGCTGCCGGAATAACCCAATTAGCCCGCTTCTGCGGCCACAGCAGCACGTAGAAAGCCGCCTTCTCGTCTGGCTTCACGCTCCAGCTAGCGCTCGTGCCCTCTAGCACTGGCAGCACAAAATGCAACTGCGCGCCTGCCTCAGGCATCTTGTCCGTCAACCCCACAACCTTCTCACTCGCTACCAGCGGCGCGCCCGTAGCCGCGGCCGCCCCAGCGGTTGTAGATGCGACCACCTGCGGCGTGGGCAGCGGTGGCTGGTACTGCCCCGTCAGCTTCATCTGCTGGAGTAGACTCTTGTACCCAGGCCGCAGAATGTCTTTGCTGCCTAGTGGCGCCGCAAAGACCACCTGTATCAGGTCCGTGCCGCCCTTGTTAGCCCAGAAATTGGTGAAGAGGGCGATCTCCATGTAAGTATCGAGTTTCCCCGTCGTCCCCTCGGACAGCCCATTCAGTATCTGGCCGTTTCCCTTGCCTATGACCATCAACTTCCCCGCCGGACGCCCGGCGAGATTGAAGCCGGTCTCGATCATCGGCTCAAGCTTCCGGCCCTGCACGAACTCGTCGAGTGCGTCGATCATATCGTCAAGCAGGAACTGCCCCTTACTTCGTGATGCGACGACATAGAGTACTGCACGCCCTGACTGCACGTCCCTGTACCAACCACCAAGAAAAGTCCCGCCCAGCCGGTGTGGAATCTTGTTCTCCGCCGCCTGTTGCCATCCTGCAGGCGTCGTAAGAACCAGATCATAGTCTGCAGAACTGCCCGCCGTGGCAGCCAATATCTGCCCAGCCGGGGCAAGCATCGCAATACACAGCCCAAAAACCGTCGCGAATCTCAACGTGGCACCTCATAGAATCGCCGCACGCGCAACCAGCGGTCACGCGTGCGGCAGTGGCTCTTCATCTTAGCCTTCAGACCGGCACCAGATCAGGGGTCAATCCAGTTGTACATCTTGTGGGTCAGCCTGATGGTCTTCGTTACTGTCCGATGATGCTTCACCACTGGCGCGATTGCCGTGTACTGGGTGATGAAGTAGTTCTGGAACGTGTAAGGGTCGTTGACGCTACCCTTGAACCGCTCGTTGCAGTCCTGTCGCGCAGACGTCTGCGGGTTGTTGTTGGCCTTCACGCGCAGCCACACGGGCAGAGCGTCCTTGTTCATAATGTACACGCGCTTGGCGGCCGGAATCTGCACCGGCTTGTAGAGCTGCGTGTCGCCCGCTGCCGGCTCCGGCAGGGCGCCGGTCTCGCGCAACGTCGTCGGTACGGTCTGGGACATGAAATCGTCCAGTTCGCGTTCCCCGACTGCCGTCAGAACAATCACAACGTCCTTCTTGTAGGTGCCATAGTCCCGCGTGTCTACCCGGATCGGATAGTCTTTCGTCGGCACCTGTGCGGCCATTGCTGCGACCTGCAGCAGCAGACTGGCTGCCACAACAGCGATCACTGTGATACGTACTGATCTCATCAGTACAATCCCCTCCTTCGGTTTCTCAACTGTTACGGATCTTGTACTGCCGTACGGCTATGCTTCCCACTTTGGAGAGCTCAATCACCCCCTTGGATGCTCTCACACGTCCCCACCTGGGATACCTTGGCCGGTACACGTCAAGAAGAACCGTCCTATTATTCGCACGCCAATCTCGCATGTCAAGGCAATGTTGCCGATTTTCTACTACACAGCATCATACTGCGTATCTGTATCGTGACAATAGCGGCAAAGAAGCGGCAATTGTGGCCAAAGCGCCACATACAGGCGGCGCCCTCAGTCCCCCGGCAGCATCCTAACCATGAACTGATACGCCTTCTTCAGCGCCTCCGCCCGTCCCGCCTCATCCTCTCCCGGCGCCCGCTCCAGCGTATACGCCCCCCGGTACCCCTTCTCCCACAGCATCGGCAGAATCACGTCATAGTTCGTGTCGCCCTCGCCGATCAGCGGGAAATCCGCCACGCCCTTGCCGCCCCGGCTGTCCTTCAGATGGGTATGCCCGATGTACGGCACCATTTGCTCCAGCCGGTCCTCCGGCAGCTTCCCCTCATAAAACAGGAAATTCGCCGGGTCATAAGCCAGCCGCACCCGCCCGTGGTCAATGACCTCCATCGCGTGCAAACAAGCATCCGTATCCCCAGTGAAGCCGCCATGCGTCTCCAGACAAATCGTGATTCCAAGCTCCCCCGCCCGATCCCCCGCCACCCGCACCCGCTCCACGAACAGCTTCTCCTCCGCCGCGATCTGCTCCGGCGTCTTGTCCGCATACCCGAAGCTCCCCATGTCCATCACCGGCGCCCCCAGCTTCGCCACATTCTCCAACCGCCCCAGCACGCCCTCAAGCCCATCGTCGGCCAGGATGTTCGACCCGCCGGCAAATGCCGCGATCAGCTTCAGGTCATGCGCCGCAAGCTGTGCGTTGAACCAGTCCCGCTGCTCCTCAGTCAGCGTAAGCAGGTCGAGATCGAGGTACCCGCGGTAGAAACCGATGGCGACATTCTTGAAGCCCGCAGCGGCGGTATTGCGCAAGAAAGCCTGAAAGTCCTGATCGCAGAAGTTGTACGCGGCAAGTATCGGTTGCATGAAGACCTCACATGATATCTGGCTCGCCGAAACAAACACCGAGTTCCCTCTTCCCTTAGCGAGACCTGCAACAGAAATGGGGACTGCCCCTGATTTCGCCCCACATGCCTCATCACCGCCAAACCCCCAAGCCAAATTGGGGTCTGCACCCGTCTCTGGCTCCCATACCCCGGAGAAGGGTTTCCCCCTCTCCCCGCCGAACAATCAACCATGGTCGAGCTAACTGACGCGCAGGAGCCTCTGGAACTAGCGTGGACCGTCTGGCCCGCCCGCCGTCAGCCTCTGCTCTCAGTGGTCGTCGCCGCCTTCTGCCTCGCCGTCTCCTGGTGGGCCATGGCCTATATGGGCAGCCCTTATTTTGCCTTTCTAACGCTTGTGATTTTCGCTATGGCCCTGTCGGAATTCTACTTTCCGATGCGTTGCCGCCTCAGTGCCGACGGCGTCGAGCGCCGCCACCTCGGAATCACCCACATGCAGTCGTGGTCTACCTTTCGCCTGGCCGAGGTCCTGCCGGATCGCCTCGTCTTGTACCGCTACGGCAATGTGCCCCGCTGGTACGCACGCCAGCGCGCTGTGCCTCTGCGCTTCGAAGGCAATCAGACCCAGATACTCGAGTACATCCGCCGCCATGTGCCGCTCTCATCTGACAAGGATTAGCCGTGGTTGATGACCTCCCGCCGCCCGATGACGTCTATGATGAGAAACGCCAGCGCGAGGTGCTGGTCAAAGTAGCGCGCGAGCTATCAGCCCGGCGCCTGACCGCACCCGCCATCTTCATACTCGAGTCCGCCATGCCGCTGACCTACCTGGCGTCTCAAGCCCTGGTCATGCTGCAACCCTTTGTCCAGTTCATCATCGGCACAGAAGACTATCAGGTCTTCGCCGCAGCCCTGGAGAACCGCGAGAACATAGAGTGGCTAATCCAGCAACTCGAGCAAGCCGAGGAAGCTCCGCCGGCCAACCCGTAGCCTCTGCCGTTAGCCGTTAGCCGTTAGCCGTTAGCCGTGTGGAGCGCGGGCATCCTTGCCCGCACGCCGTTGCCGTCCAATCTGAAACCTCAAACCTGAAACCTGGGACCTGCCCCATGCCCAACGTAATCCTCGCCACCGACTGCGGCTCAACCACCACCAAGGCCATCCTCATCGAGCGCCGTGGCGATGAGTACCGCCTCGTCACGCGCGGCGAGGCCCCCACAACCGTTGAGGCCCCCTTCGAAGACGTCACGGTTGGTGTCCTCAACGCCATTGCGGAGGTCGAGGAACTCTCCGGTCGCAAGCTCCTCGAGAACGGCCGCATCATCCGCCCCGCCAAAGACAACGTCGGCACCGACCTCTACCTCTCGACCAGTTCCGCCGGCGGCGGCCTCCAGATCGTGGTCGTAGGCCTTGTGAAGCGCATCACCGCCGAAAGCGCCCAGCGTGCCGCCCTCGGCGCCGGGGCCATCGTCATGGACGCCCTCGCCCTGGACGACGGCCGCCTGCCCCACCAGCGCATCGAGCGCCTCCGCCAGCTTCGCCCGGACATGGTCCTCATCTCCGGCGGCGTGGACGGTGGCGAGCAGCGCCGCGTCGTCGAGATGGCCGAGCTCGTCGCCGCCGCCAACCCCGAAGCCCGTCTCGGCGCCAAGTACAAGCTTCCGGTCATCTACGCCGGCAACATTGACAACCGCGAGGCCATCGAGCAGGTCCTGGGGCCTGTGACGGCCCTCTCGCAGGTTGACAACCTCCGCCCGCTCCCCGAGCGCGAGAACCTCAATCCCACTCGCGGCGAGATACAGGAACTCTTCCTCCACCACGTCATGGCCCAGGCCCCCGGCTACTCGAAGCTCGTACCGTGGACCGACGCCGACATCATGCCCACTCCCGCCGCCGTCGGCCGCATCATGCAAACCATCGCCGCCGCCGAGAACATCAACGTCGTCGGGGTAGATATTGGCGGGGCCACGACCGACGTCTTCTCGGTCTTCGGCGGCCAGTTCAACCGCACCGTCAGCGCCAACCTGGGCATGAGCTACTCGATCTCCAACGTCTTCGCCGAGGCCGGGGCCGAGAACCTCATGCGTTGGCTCACCAGGGAAGCCGACGCCGAGGCCCTGAGCCAGAGCGTCCGCAACAAGATGATTCGCCCCACTACCATCCCTCAGGGCCTCGAGAGCCTCAAAATCGAGCAAGCCGTCGCCCGCGAGGCCCTGCGCCTCGCCTTCGAGCAACACCGCCAGCTTGCTACGGGCCTGAAGGGCGTGCAGCGCGAGCGTGACATCTCGGAGGCCTTCACCGGCGGCGTCACCGGCGAGACCCTGATCGAGATGATGAATCTCGACCTCCTGGTCGGATCCGGTGGCGTGCTCTCCCACACCCCCCGCCGCTCCCAGGCTGCCATGATGCTGATTGACGCCTTCCTGCCCGAGGGGGTCACCCGGCTGGCCGTGGACAGCATTTTCATGATGCCGCAGCTTGGCGTTCTGGCCACAGTCAACGCCGAGGCTGCCCGCCAGGTCTTCGACAAGGACTGCCTCATCCACCTCGGCACCTGCATCGCCCCGGTCGGCTCCGGCCGTGTCGGCGCAGATTGCCTCAAGCTGACGCTTCAGGCCGGCGAGCACAGCGGCTCGCTCTCCATCCCCTGTGGTGAGATGGGTCTGCTGCCCCTGCCCGACGGGGCCGCGGGGACTTTGACCATCGAAGCGGCGCGAGGGTTTGACCTTGGGCAGGGCCGGGGGCGAAGTGCTACAATTCCGGTGCAGGGCGGGGTAGTGGGGATCATCGGCGACGCCCGGGGCCGGCCTCTGATGTGGGCGAAGGAACCCGCTCAGAGGCGGGAGCAAGTCAAGCGTTGGCAGGATGCCTTGAACGCATATCCACAATAACAGTGAACATGATGTTATGGGCCCAAATCGCGCCATTGGGTAAGTCCATTGCACCTTTGAGGGCCTGTTTAGAGCGGCAAAAGGCTGGAAATTGTCTGGCAAAGGGGTTGATCGCGTGGAGACTTTTGACTTGGACGTTGCTGAAGCCAAAGCCAGGTTGCAGGTCAAGGTAGCCCGGACAGTCATGCGCCACAAGCTTATCATGATCGGGAACATCCTGCTGGTAAGCTACCTCGTGGCAGTGGTCGTGCTGCTTATCTGGTACATCGCCTACTTCGTCTTCGGCCAGGGCATGGCGACCTGGGCCGCGGGCCTGATGTACCTTTCCGTGCCGGCGTTCGTGTCCCTGAACGCCACCGCCTACGTCTGGACCAAGATCGCCGCTACGGTCCTGTTCCTTTGCCCTGGCGTCGCCTTCAAGATCTGCGGCGAGACAATGAAGCCCTAGTTCGCACAATCATAGTAGGGCAGGCGGCTCGCCTGCCCGCGGGTGAGCCGCCCGCTCTACTGTAATTACGGTCTCCTATCTTACCGCGGAAGTTGATTACATGGCACACGCCTACACTCCGGGCCTGCGGGTCACCGGGAACACCGTCTTACGCAAGCAGCGCCGCCTGCCGTTGCCCGGCAAGGTCCACGTCAAGGTGGGCGACCTCGTCTCTGCCACCGACATCATCGCCTCCACCGAACTACCCGGCAGCGTGACCACCGTCAACGTGGCGCGCGAGATGAACTGCCAGCCCAACGAAGTCCCCGGCTACATGGTCAAAGAGATCGGCGAGCGGGTGGAAAACGGCGAGATCATGGCGGAGAGCAAATCCTTCTGGGGGCTCTTTCACTCCTTCGTCAAAGCCCCCGTGCCCGGCGTACTGGAGTCGGTGAGCAACATCACCGGGCAGGTGCTGCTACGCGGCAAACCGACGCCGGTACAGCTCGAGGCCTACCTGGACGGGCGGGTAGTCGAGGTGCTTGGAGACGAGGCTGTGACAGTTGAGGCCCGTTGCGCTTTGCTGCAAGGAATCTTCGGCCTCGGCGGTGAAACGTATGGTGAGATCAAGCTGTTGGTCTCCAAGCCCGATGAGCCGCTGGCGGTGGACCGGGTAGACGAGTCCTGCCGGGGCAAGGTCCTGGTAGCCGGTGCCTTCGCCTCACTGGCCGCCCTGCAGCAGGCGATACGCATGGGCGCGGCGGCTGTCGTGGTCGGCGGGGTGCGGGATCATGACGTGGACGAACTGCTCGGCTATCACCTCGGCGTGGCCGTCACTGGCAGCGAGAAGCTTGGCCTGACGCTCGTGGTGACCGAGGGCTTCGGGAGCATCCCGATGGCCCATCGCGCCTTCGAGCTCCTGCGGTCGCGGGAGGGCAGCCGCGCTTCAGTCAGTGGCGCCACCCAGATCAGAGCCGGGGTCATCCGCCCGGAGGTCATCATCTCCGTCCCTGAGGAGACCGCGGCGCAGGTGCCGTCTGAAGAACAAGCCGGGCTCCTGAACATCGGCAGCCCGATCCGTCTTATCCGCGAACCCTACTTCGGCCTGTTGGCCACCGTGGCTGCCTTGCCCGAAGAGCCCCAGAAGATCGAAACCGAGGCCAGCGTGCGAGTGCTGGCAGCCAAACTGGAGGATGGTCAGGTCGTGACCGTACCCCGCGCCAACGTGGAGTTGATCGAGCAGTGAGAGCCTCCCGGGCGGCCCTCGTCGGCGTGCTGCTGCTATTGGCAGCGGCACTTGCCTGCGCGCAGAGCCTCCCTGGCCCTCTCGGCGTGACTGCCAAGGACGATCCCGAGGATGCCGTCGGCACCCAGCTACTGCTCTCATGGCAACCGCCAAAGCCTCCGGCTCCGGCAGGCCTGCAACTCGCCGGGTACCGCGTGCACCTGCAAGCGGGCACAGCCGAGCCCACTATCGTCGAGTTGCTGCCCGATCCCACGGCAAAGGGCACCATGGCCCCGGACCTCAAGCCCTGGGTCAAGTACCGCCTCGGCGTTACCGCCTTCTACATCCCCGCTGGGGCCAAGGTGGACGTGGATGACCTCGCCCCGACCGGCCTCGCCACCCCCGGCTCTCGCGAGAGCCAGATCGCGTGGAGTTCCCCCGTTTCTCCGAAAGGCCGTTGGTTCAAGCCCGATCAGCGCAACGTCCTCGTCACTGCACTGCTCATCTCGCTTATCGTCATCTTGACCATCTACGTCGCCAAACGCCGCGACATGTACATCCGTCCCATCGCCGGTTTGCAGGCGGTTGACGACGCCATCGGCCGCGCCACCGAGATGGGCCGCCCCATCCTCTACATCGCGGGCCTGACCGGCATCGGCGACATCGCGACGATTGCCGCCATGCTCATTCTCGGCCACCTCGCCAAACGCACCGCTGCCTACGAGACCCCGATCCTGGTCCCCTGCCAGGACCCGCTGGTCATGGCCGTGCAGCGTGAGATCGTCCACGAGGCCTACCTCGAAGCAGGCAAGCCGGAAGTCTACAACCCTGAGAACATCTTCTTCGTGACCGACAGCCAGTTCGGTTACGTGGCGGCCGTGGACGGCATCATGCTCCGCCAGCGCCCCGCGGCGAACTTCTTCATGGGTTACTTCTTCGCGGAGTCCCTGATCCTGGCCGAAACCGGCAGCGCCACCGGCGCCATTCAGATTGCTGGCACCGATGCCGACACGCAACTACCTTTCTTCGTAACCAGTTGCGACTACACCCTCATGGGTGAGGAGCTTTACGCAGCAGGCGCCTACCTGTCACGCGACCCGATCCTCCTGGCCCAGCTCAAGGGCCAGGACCTCGGCAAAGTGTTGATCTTCATTGTCCTGCTCGCTGGAACCATCGCGGCAACGGTAAGCTGCGCCGCCGGCGAATGGGTGATGAAGTTCCTGGCGAGTTGAGGGCCACCCCAGTAGCGCGGGCGGCTCGCCAGTAGTGTCTCATAAAAACTTGGGGGAGAAAGAGGGGTGGGAGAGCTCCGGCAAGAAGTGATTGTTACCAGACAACCTTCTGTGGAGGCTCTCCCGATGGCTCAT